>DASYDR010000122.1:0-9697 GCA_036499545.1 Roseomonas sp.
CCCGCCCGGGCGCGATGCCTGGAGCGATGCGGTGGCGCTGCCCTTCGTGGCCGATCCCGCCGCGCCGCTGCTCGCCGGCCGCAAGCTCGCCATCTCCTTCCATGTCGTGGGCGAGAGCGGACCGATGACCTGGCACGCCAAGGCGATGCAGATGTCCTTCGCGACCGCCCCTGGCGCCGGCGCCAGGGGCGGCGAAGAGGATGAGGCCGCCTTCCCGTACCCGACCGCGTCCTGGTTCTTCCTCGATGCGGTCGACATGATGATGCCGGCCGGCACCCCGGTGGTCGTCTGCTTCGGCGATTCGATCACCGACGGCACGGCGAGCGTGATGAACGGCGACGACCGCTGGCCCGACGTGTTCCAGCGCCGCCTGCACGCGACCTTTCCCAACCGCGTGGCGGTGGTGAATGCCGGCATCGGCGGCAACCAGGTGATCGGCCCGGCGAGCTACACGCCTCAGGCCCCCTTCCCGGGCGGCCCGGCCGCGCTGCAGCGGCTGGAACGCGACGTGCTGACGCTCTCGGGCATCACCACCCTGGTCTGGCTGGAGGGTGCCAACGATTTCTCCCGCAACGGCAATGCGACGCAGGAGGCGGTGATCGCCGGCATGCGCCAGGGCGTGGCCACGCTGCGGGAGCGCCGCCCCGGCATCCGTGTCATCGGCGCGACGGTGACCTCGGCACTCGGCAGCAGCAGTGCCGCGCATGGCTTCGCCGAGCAGGATGCGAAGCGGAAGGCGCTGAACGACTTCATCCGCGACAGCGGCACCTTCGACGCGGTGATCGATTTCGACCGCGCGGTGATCGACGGCGCGACCGGCCGGATGCGCGCCGAATTCGTGCCGGAGAGCACCACCGGCGGCGCCGGCGACGGGCTGCACCCGAACCGCGCCGGCTATGTCGCGATGGCGTCGGTGATCGATCCCGTGGCGCTGCTGCCCGCGCTCGCGCGGCCATAGGGCGCCTGCGGTCTTCACCGTTCCGGCGCATATCGGCGGCCGGGCGTCGTGCATGATGATCCCGATGATGATGGAGATCGGGTGACATGCCCCCTGCGCGCCCCGCCCACCCAGCGCCGTGGTTCGACGATCTCGCGAACGCCGCGATCGCCCTGGCGGAGGGGGATGATGGCGGGGTCCGGGCGGAGGATGCGATCAGCGCCGCCGCCGCCGCGGCCGGGGAAGCCTGCCTGATGGCGGCGGGGGTCTTCGCCCCCGACGCCTGCCCCTTCCCGCCGGGGCAGCTGGTGCTCTCCGACGCCGTCAACCGCCTCCTGACCGGCGACATGACCGAGTGGGAGGCGCTGCCGGAGGTGAGCGCCTTCGGGCTGGTGCGGGACCTGCTGCCGGAGAACCACTTCCCGCCGGCCGAACGGCCGGCGATCGTGCCGATCTTCGAGCGCTTCGCGGCCGGGGCGGCGGCGCAGCTGCCTGGCGAGGTGCCGCTCAGCCTCGGCGAAGCGCATCGGCCACGGCAGCCGGCGGCGCTGTCGGCACTGCTGCTACGGCCGAAGGTGGCCGCGCTCTGGACCCAGGCGGCGGTGACGGCGGGCGAACGGCATCGCGGCTGCGTGGTCGCCATGCTGCGGGTGCTGTGGGACACTCGGGATGTGATCGCGCCGGACGTCGCCCTGACCCTGGCGCTGGAAACGCTGGTCGGCATGGCGAAGCTGGCCCCGGCCGGGATGCAGGCGGCACCCGCCACCGCCCAGGGCGGATTCTCCAGCCTGCTGCGGCGCCTGCGCAACAACTGAACTGGCGCGCCGCGGCGGGCTTGCACGGGAGGGCGGCGCCTTCAGCTGGCCCGACGCAGCCCTCCCCTCATGCCGGTCAGCCTTTCAAGGCCCGGCGGCATCATTCCGGCCGGATGCCGGCGGCCTGCGCGACCGCCCGCCAGCGCGGCAGCTCCTCATGGATGCGGGCCGCGAAGGCGGCGGCGCCGAGGCTGAGCGGTGGCGCGCCCTGGCTCAACAGCTTCTCCCGCATCTCGTCCTGCCGCAGCAGGGCCGCGACATCGCCCTCGATGCGGCGGAGCAGGTCCGGCGGCAGGCCGGCCGGCCCCATCACGCCGTACCAGACGCCGGTATCGGCCACGTCATAGCCGGCTTCCGCGAAGGTCGGCGTATCCGGCAGGTCCGGCGTGCGCGCCGGGCCCGCCACGGCGAGCGCGCGGAGCTGCCCGCCGCGGATCGGCCCGATCAGGGAGCCGAGGGTATTGATCGTCAGCGGCACGGCGCCGGAGATCGTATCCTGCGTTGCCGGGGCCGCACCGCGATAGGGGATGTGCGGCAGGTCGATGCCGGCGGCGAGGTTCAGCAGGGCCCCGCCATAATGGCCATTGCTGCCGATGCCGCTGGTGGAATAGCCGATCTGGCCGGGCCGCGCCTTCGCCGCCGCCACCAGTTCGGCCAGGGTCCGCCAGGGCTGCGCGCTGCCGCAGGCCGCGACATTGGGGGAGACCGCGACGGTGTGGATCGCGGTCAGATCGCGTTCCGGGTCATAGGGCAATTGCCGGAACAGCGGCGGATTGGTCACCAGGTTGTTGGCCGAGAGCAGCAGCGTGTAGCCATCCGGCGCCGCCCGGGCGACGGCCTCGTTGGCGATGGTCGCATTGGCGCCGGAGCGGTTGTCGACCACCACCGACTGTCCCCAGGCGGCGGCGAGGCCCTGGGCGACGAGGCGGGCGACGACGTCGGTGGACCCGCCCGGCGGAAAGCCGACCAGGAGCCGCACCGGCCGTTGCGGCCAGGCCTGGGCCTGGGCGCGCGCGCGGCGCGCCGGAAGCGCCGCCGCGGCGGCGAGCGTGGCGGCCGCCAGGGCACGCCGTGGCAGCAGGATTCGATCGTTCATGACTGTGTTCCTCCCTGGGAAGCGCGGACGGGCAGGCCAGGCGGGCAGCCTTATTCCGGCTGGATGCCGGCGGCCCGCGCGACCTCCCGCCAGCGCGGCAGTTCTTCCCGGATGCGGGCCGCGAAGGCGGCGGCATCAAGGGCGAAGGGCGGCGCGCCCTGCTCCTGCAGCTTCGCCCGCAGCTCGGCCTGGCGCAGCAGCCCGGCCAGGTCGCCTTCCATGCGGTGGACCAGCGCCGGCGGCATGCCGGCCGGCCCCATGACGCCATACCAGACCGAGGTATCGGGCAGGTCGTAGCCGACTTCACCGAAGGTCGGCGTATCCGCCAGGTCCGGCGTCCGCGCCGGGCCCGCGACCGCGAGCGCGCGCAACTGCCCGCCGCGGATCGCACCGATCACCGTGCCCAGCGTGTTGATGGTCAGCGGCACATTGCCCGCGATGGCGTCCTGCGTCGCCGGGGCGGCGCCGCGATAGGGCACATGCGACAGCTCGATGCCGGCGGCACGGTTCAGCAGGGCACCGCAGTAATGGCCATTGCTGCCGATGCCGCTGGTGGAATAACCGATCCGGCCCGGTGCCGCCTTCGCCGCCGCCACCAGGTCCCGCAGGCTCTGCCAGGGCTGGGACGCGCCGCAGGCCAGGACGTTGGGGGAAATCGCGATGCCGCCGATCGCCACCAGGTCGCGCTGGGCATCGTAGGGCAACTGCCGGAACATCGGCGGATTGGTCACCAGGGAATTGGTCGCGAAGAACAGCGTGTAGCCATCCGGCGCGGCGCGGACCACGGCGTCGGTCGCGATCGTCCCGCCGGCGCCGGAGCGGTTGTCGACCACCACGGACTGCCCCCAGGCGGCGCTGAGGCCCTGGGCGGTGAGGCGGGCGACGATGTCCGTGGTGCCGCCCGGCGGAAAGCCGCAAATGAGCCGCACCGGCCGTTGCGGCCAGGCTGGCGCCTGGGCCGCTCCCCGCCGGGTTGTCAGAATCGTCGCGGCGGCCAGCGTCGCTGCCGCCAGCGCACGACGCGGCAGCCCCTTTTCGTCCATCATTGGTTCGTTCCTCCGTATACAGAGAACTGGCCGGCATTCCGGCGCATCTGGCAAGCGCCGGAAGCTGACCGATTGGACAGATCCGCCGGGCGTCCGTAATTTTCCCCCATGCCCAGCCGCCGCATCCTGTTCGCCGCCACGGCCGCGTTGATGTCGCCGCCGGCGCTCGCGCAGGGGACATGGCCCAGCCGGCCGATCGTCTTCACCATCCCCTTCCCGGCCGGCGGTTCCGCCGACCTCCTGGCGCGGCTGCTGGCGGACCGCGTGCCGGCGCTGCTCGGCAGCACGGCCCGGATGGTGGTGGAGAACCGGGCCGGCGCCGGCGGGATCATCGGCAGCGACTTCGTCCGCCGGCAGCCCGCCGACGGCCACACCCTGTTGCTCGCCACGCCGTCCACCCATGGCACGGTGCCCGCGCTGCAGCCGGAGACCGTGCCCTACGACCCGATCGCGGATTTCACGCCGGTCGCCATCCTGGGCCGTGCGCCGGTGGTGCTGGCGGTACCCGGCGATTCACCGCACCAGGACCCGCGATCCCTGCTCGCCGCGCTGCGCGCCGATCCCGGCGCGGCGAGCTGGGGCAGTTCCGGCTCCGGCAGCGTCGGGCACCTGGCCGGGGCGCTCATGAACCTGCTGGCCGGCGGCCTGCAATCCGAACACATCCCCTACCGCGGCGGCGCGCCGCTGGTCGAGGCGCTGACCAAGGGCGAGATCCAGTATGCGTGGGAGCCGCTGGGCTCGCTCGCGGCTTCGGCGCGGGACGGGCTGATCCGCTGCATCGGCATGGGCACGGCCACGCGCCATCCGCTGTTCCCCGCGGTGCCGACGATGCAGGAGGCGGGTCTCGCCGGCTTCGAGGCGACGACCTGGAACATCATGCTCGCCCCTCGGGGCCTGCCGCAGCCGGTCACGCAACGCCTCAACATCGCGGCGAATGAAAGCCTCGCCAATCCCACGCTGCGGGACCGCCTCGTCACCGCCGGCATCGACGCGGTGACCGATAGCACGCCGGCGGCGGCGGGCGCCTTCATCGCCGCCGAACTGGCCCGCTTCCGCGACATCGTCGCCCGCGCCGGTCTTCGCGCGCAGCCCTGATGCACCCCTGCCGCGGGCGCCGCCTTTGCAGCGCGATCCCCGGCCGATAGGCTGCGGCCGGCAACAGCGGACGCACAGCATGTCGCGGCAGATCATCAACTCGCCCCGCGTAACGCCTTTTCGCTCGGCGACCAACCACGCGATCAAGGCAGCCGGGCTGGTCTTCGTGACCGGCGCCACGCCCTTCAAGGGCGAGCGGGAACTCGCCAAGGGCGACCTGCACGCCCAGGTGCATCAGGTCATGCAGAACCTGAAGATGATCCTGGAGGATGCGGGCACCTCGCTCGACAAGGCGGTGAAGATGAACATCGCCCTGACCGACATGACCAAATACTACGAGATCGACCCGATCTTCCGCAGCTACTTCGCCGAAGGCAATTACCCGACGCGGCAGACGACGGAATCGCCACGCCTCGCGCATCCGGACTTCCTGGTCTCGATCGACTGCATCGCGGAAGCGTAGCCGCCGCGACCGCGGGCCGCGCCGGCCTCGCCGCCAGACTAATCCGGCGTCAGCCCGATATCGGCGACCAGCCGGCCCAGCCTGTCGTTGTCGCGACGGATGGTGGCGGCCAGGTCCGCGGCGCTCAACGGGAATGGGCTGACACCAAGCGGCAGGCGGTCGGCGAAGCCGGGTGCCGCCAGCGTCCCGGCCACCTCGCCGGCCATGCGCTCCACCAGCGCCGGCGCGATGCCGCGCGGGTAGAACAGGCCCTGCCAGGCATTGAGCATCGGCACCTCCGGCAATGCTTCCGCGAAGGTGGGCACGTCCGGGTAGTGCGGGTCGCGGCGCGGGCCATTATAGGCCAGCGCCCGCAACGCGCCGGTCTGCAGATGCGGCAGCGTCAGGCTGAGGGAATCCATGGTCACCTGCACCCGGTTGGCCAGCAGGTCGGTGGTGCCCGCGGAACTGCTGCGATAGGGCACGTGCTGCATCGGGAAATCCAGCGCTCGGCGCAGCGCCTCCAGGTTCAGATGCGGGACGGAGCCATTGCCGGGCGAATAGTAGAAGACCGGGTCATTCGCCGGTCGCGCCCGGCAATGGGCGACCAGCTCCGGGATGCTGTGCACGGGCAGCGCGGCATGCACCGCCAGGAAGGCGCTGGAGACGGAAATGCCGGAAACCGGCACCAGGTCGGTGAAGGGGTCGTAGCGCACCGGCCGGGTGATATGCGGCGCGATCGCCATGGCGGCGACCGAGACCACCGCCAGCGTGTTGCCGTCGGCAGGCTGGCGGACGAAGTTGACGACGCCGAGCGTGCCGCCGGCGCCGGGCTGGTTGTCCACCACCAGCCGCCGGCCGCCGCGTTCTGCCAGCGCTTCCACGAAGAGCCGCGCCACCTGGTCGGTGATGTTGCCCGCGCCATAGGGAACGATCAGCCGCGCGACGCGGTCGGCGGGCGCCTGGGCGAAGCCGGACCGCGCCGCGCCGAATACAGCCGCGCCGGTCAGACCCCGGCGCAGCAGGGAACGACGATCCATGGCCCGCACCGCACCCCTGTTGCAGGCGCGAAGTGTAAGATCCTAGGCGGAGGGCGCAAGTTCGGCCGGATCGATCTCCCGGTCCTTCTTGGGCACCAGGTCATAGGGGTAGGCGTAGCCCTGCATCGCCTGGATCCGCTGCGACCAGGCCGCGATATTCGGCCAGTTCTCGATCTCGAAGCCGCCTTCGGCCATGAACACCATGCGGCCCCAGCAGCCGATATCGGCAATGCTCGGCGCATCGCCCACCAGCCATTCGCGGCCTTCGAGCGCTGCGTTGACGTAATCCAGCGCCGCTTCGGCGAGCGGGCGGAAATAAGCCATCACCGCCGGGTCGACGGTGCGGAAGCGGCTGTAGTGGCGGACCTTGGCGATGTTGGTGATGTTGTCCGCCTCCCAGTCCAGCCATTCGCGGGCGGTCCAGCGGTCCTGCTCGGTCTTGCCTTCGAAATGCCCGGTGGCGCCGGCGAGATAGCCGAGGATGACGTTGGACTGCACGATGGTGAGGCCGCGATGCTGCACCGCCGGCACCTTCCCATAGCGGTTGACCGCCCGGTACCCGGGCGTGTGCTGCACGCCGTTCTTCAGGTTGACCGTGCGGAAGGAGAAGGGCACCCGCGCGAGGGAGAGGTACAGCATCACCTTGAAGCTGGAACTGGACGTGAAGCTGCCGAACAGCGTGATGCGATCAGTCATGGCGTTTCCCCCTCGGGTCTGGCGCTTGGGTAGCGATCCCGGCGGCACACCCTCCTTCGCGGAGGCTTCCCAGGGCAAGCCCCCTCACGGCGCCCAGCGGTGAGGCCGCGTTAAGTCCATGTAAAACCGGACCTGCCATCTTTCCCCCCGGTTCCTCAGCTTCGGGATGGTTCGGCGTGCGCATCACCAAGGTTCTGCTCATCAGCTTCGCCGCGGTCGCGACACCGGGGCTGCTCGGCGCCTGCTGGATCGCCTGGACCTCCTGGCAGGGGCTGGAACGCGCCGGCGGCGCGGAAGCCGCCGCCGACACGCTGCGCGCGTCCATGCAGGCCCAGACCCTGCTGGCGGTCGAAAGCGGAGACCTCAACAACGCCGCCCTCACCCGCCGTGCCGATGCGGCCACGTTGCGCCAGGCTGCCGGCGCCACCAACCAGCGCATCCGGGACGCCATCGACAGCGCGACCAAGGCGGGCCTCGCCGTGCCGGATCGCGGCCTGATCGCCGCGCTGGACGCGCTGCGCCAGCGCGTGACCGCCAGCGTGGCGGCCGGAGGCACGCCGGATATCGCGCTCAGCCAGGCCGTGCTGCGGGCGCGCCAGGAAGCCGTCGCGAGCCTGGAGCGCATCAGCGGCGACGCCGATCGCCGTATCCAGGACCTGCAGCCGGCGATCGCCCCCCTGGCCCAGGCCGCCTGGCAGGTGATGCGGGCCCGGGACGAGGCCGGCCAGCGCAGCCTGTTGATCAACCCGCTGCTGCAGAACCAGCAGGCCGCCATCGCGCCGGAGCGCCTGCGCGAATTCATGCTGCGCACCGGCCTGGTGGAGCACGCCTTCGCCGCCGCGCGGCATGCGGCGGGCGACGCCGGACCGCGGGTCGCGGCCGCCTTCCGCGCGCTGGACGAAGGCTTCCTGGCCCAGACCGAGCCGCGCTACCGCAACTACGCCGCCATCATGCAGGCGCGGATGGGCGGCGCCACGACGGCCTGGCCCGACGACCTGGCCGGGCTGCGCACCTGGGTGGTGCCGGCGCTGGCCAGCATCATGCCGCTGCGTGACGCGCTGCTGGACGAAGCGGTGCTCAATGCCCAGGCCGAGGCCGGCACCGCCCGGACGGCAATGCTGGCCGCCATCGCCCTGGTGCTCTGCGCACTCGCCTTCGCAGCGGGCGGCCTGGTGGTGCTGCTGCGGCGGATCGTCGCCCCGATGCGCGGGCTGACCGCCAGCGTGACGCAGATCGCCGGCGGCGACCTGACGGTCGCGGTCCCCGGCCGCGACCGGAGCGATGAGCTCGGCGAGATGGCGGGCGCGGTGGAGGTGTTGCGCACCGGCTCGATCGAGCGGCGCGAGATGGCGGCCGCCGCCGCCGCCGAACAGGCCGCGCGCGCCGCGCGCGGCCAGCGGCTGGACGCCCTGCTGAAGGGGTTCGAGGCGGAGACCGCCGGCGTGCTGCGCAGCGTGGCGGCGGCGGCCACGCAGTTGGACGCCACGGCGGCCTCCATGGCCGGCACCGCCGAGGACGGGGCGTCCCGCGCCGCGTCGGTCGCCGCGGCCTCCGAGCAGGCCAGCACCAATGTCAGCACCGTCGCGGCTTCGGCCGAGGAGCTTGCGGCCTCGATCCACGAGGTGACGCGCCAGGTGCAGGCCAGCGCCGACATGGCGCGCCGCGCGGCCGATACCACGGGCGCCACCACCGGCACCGTCAAGGCGCTGTCCGAGGCGGCGAACCGGATCGGCGACGTGGTCCGGCTGATCAGCGATGTCGCCGGCCAGACCAATCTGCTGGCGCTGAACGCGACCATCGAGGCCGCGCGCGCCGGGGAGGCCGGCAAGGGCTTCGCGGTCGTCGCCGGCGAAGTGAAGTCGCTCGCCGCGCAGACCGCGCGGGCGACCGAGGAGATCGCCGCCCAGATCACCGCCATCCAGGCCGAGACGGGCCGTACGGTCGAGGCGATCGCCACCATCGCGACCGCGATCCGGGAACTGGACATGGCGACCACCCAGGTCGCCGCCGCCACCGAGGAGCAATCGGCCGCCACGCGGGAGATCGGGCGGGCGGTGGCGGAAGCCGCCGCGGGCACGCAGGACGCGTCCCGCCATGCCGCCGGCGTGCGGCAGGGCGCGGAGCGCACCGGCCAGGCGGCGGTCGAACTGCGCGGCGCTTCGGGTGAACTCGCCCAGCAGGCCGAGATGCTGCGCGGCCGGGTCGAGCATTTCCTGGCCGATATCCGCGCGGCATAGGCCAGCGAGCCAGCGTCGGTTTTGCGTCGGCAGGCGATGACGCCCTAAGTTTTCCCCAACGCGTGCGCATGGGGGAAACGACATGGCCGGCAGCTTCGACTTCTCGGGCCCGCTGCAGGGCGCGCGCTTCGGCGGCCGCGTCGGCCTGGCGGGTGGCGGCGGCGCGGCTGCCCTGGTCGAAGCGGCGGAACGCGACCCCGGGGCCCTTCCACGGTTGCTGGATGACGGCCATGGCCTGCTGTTGCTCGCCGGCAAGGAGGCGATGGCCGAAAAGCCCGAACTGCTGCTGCGGC
>DASYDR010000123.1:0-12596 GCA_036499545.1 Roseomonas sp.
AACTCGTGCTGCAATTCGCCAAGTTCCTGCATCAATTCCGGATCGCTCTTGAACTGCGGCATGTTTTGCCAGTCGTGAAGCGTGACCGACAAAGTCCCTAGGGGCGTGCCGTGTTCATGCGCTGCGCCGGAAGCGAGCAGGCCCATGCGCACGATGTGGTCCTCCTCCGCCGCATGCTGTTTCAGCGCGGCCAGGCGCGCGTCGCGCTCGCGCAGGTTGCGCCCCACGCGCGTGACGAAGATCACCAGCAGCAGGGCATTCAGCACGAAGCCGATCAGCATGCCGGCGATGTGCAGCGAGAACAGCTCGGCATCGTGGTGCGGCAGCAGCAGCGGGCGGGAGCTGATGGTGAGGCTGAGGAAGCCGGCGCAGGCGGTGGCGACCACGGCCCAGGTGGCCCAGGCCTCCAGCAGCACGGCGGCGAGCGTCACCTGCAGCAGATAGAGCGAGGTGAAGGGATTGGCGGCGCCGCCGCTGAGATAGAGCTGGGTGGTCAGCGCCGCGACATCGAGCATCAGCGCGACCAGCAGCGCGTCGTGCCCGACCTGGGCGCGGCGCAGCCAGACCAGGCTGGCGAGGTTCAGCAGCAGCAGGCCACCGGCGATCACGCCCATCGCCAGCAGCGGCAGCCGGGCGCCGAGCGCCAGCTGCACCGTCGCGATGGTCGCGACCTGGCCGGCGACCGCGATCCAGCGGAGCTGGATCAGCAGCTGCATGTTCTTGCGGTTGGTGGTGTCGTCCACGGGCATCGCCCGGGCTTGCGTGGGCGGCGGCCGGCTCAGCATCGCGCCTCGGTCTCTGCTTCCTCCGCCTCGGCCGGATCGGCGCGAAGCCTTCCTGTCGCGTATAGGGCATAGCCCACCCAGCCCGCCAGCATCGCGGCCAGCGCGAACCAGGTCAGGGCATAGATCAGGTGGCTGTCGCGGAAGCGGACCACGGTCAGGCCGCCGATCGGCCAGCCGCCGGCATTCGGCGTGGCGTCGGCATCGATGAAGTAGGGCGCCGCGATCAGCCCGCGCGCGGCGGCGATGGCATCGACGTCGCGCGAATACCAGCGATCCGCGCCCGGATCATTGCTGCGCAGGAAGCCGCCGCCGGGCTCGGTCGGGCGCAGCAGGCCGGTGACGGTGGCGACACCCGTGGGCCGGCCCTCGGCGCGGCTGTCCGGCGCGCGCCGCGCCGGTGGCACGAAGCCGCGATTGACCAGGATGGTGCGGCCATCCTCGGTGACCAGCGGCGTCACCACCCAGAAGCCGCGGCCGCGATCGGTCACCGCCTGCACCAGCGTCTCCCGCCGGTTCAGGAAATGCCCGGTCACCCGGACATGGCGATAGGCATCCTCGGCCCCGGCCGCCTCCGGCGCGGCGACGGGGGCGGCGTGGATGCGCGCCTCCACCTGCGCGATCAGCGCGTGCTTCCAGGCGCGGCGCTCGATCTGCCAGACGCCCAGCGCGCAGAAGCCGCCGATCCCCGCCAGGGCGGGAAGCGCGAGCAGCGCCGCCCGGACCCGGCGCCCGGTCATCCCCTGCGTTCCGTCATCACATCGGGTCCATCATGTGCCCGGGCATCATGTTGGCGTTCAGGTGGTACATGACCCAGAGCGATCCGCTCAGCGTGATCACCACCAGCACCAGGGTGAAGATCAGCGCCAGCATGGTCCAGCCGCCTTCGGCGCGGCTGTTCATGTGCAGGAAGTAGATCATATGCACCACGATCTGCACCATGGCGAAGCCCATCACGGTCAGCGCGGTGGCCTGCTTGTCGCCGAACACATCGCCCATCACCAGCCAGAACGGGATCGCCGTCAGCACCACCGACAGCGCGAAGCCGATCAGGTAGGAGCGGCGGGTGCCATGCGCCTGGCCGTCGCCATGGCTTGCATGCGCGTGCGCGTCACTGCTCATCGCAGCACTCCCAGCAAGTAGACGAAGGTGAAGACGCCGATCCAGACGACGTCGAGGAAGTGCCAGAACAGGCTGAGGCACATCAGCCGCCGCCGGTTGGCGGCGATCAGCCCGTGCCGGCCGACCTGCACCATCAGGGTCACCAGCCAGACGATGCCGAAGGTGACGTGCAGCCCATGCGTGCCGACCAGGGTGAAGAAGGACGACAGGAAGGCGCTGCGCTGCGGCGTGGCGCCGATCGCGATCAGCCCGGCGAATTCATGCAGTTCGATGCCGAGGAAGGCGAGGCCGAACAGCGCGGTGACGGCGAGCCAGAGCTGCGTCGCCGTCTTGCGGTTCTCCTGCATCGCCAGCATGGCGAAGCCATAGGTGATGGAGGAGAGCAGCAGCATGGTGGTGTTGAGCGCGACCAGCGGCAGCTCGAACAGGTCCTTCGGCGCCGGGCCGGCGGCGTAGTTGCCGCCGAGCACGCCGAAACAGGCGAAGAGCACCGCGAAGATCAGGCAGTCGCTCATCAGGTAGATCCAGAAGCCGAGCATGGTGCTGCCGCCTTCGGCGTGCACATGCTCCTCCGGCTCATGGAAGACGTCGCGGGGCAGGGCGTGGGTCGCGTCCATCGTTCAGCCCTCCGCGGCCAGCAGGCGCGTGCGCTCGGCCTCGGTGCGGGCGACGGTCTCGGCCGGGATGTCGAAGTCGCGGTGGTAGTTGAAGGTATGCGCGATGGCGGTGCCGATCAGGCCCGCGAAGCAGAGCGCCGCCAGCCACCAGATCCACCAGATCAGGGCGACGCCGAGCACGGTCGCGAACCCGGCCAGGATCACGCCGGCGCCGGTGTTGCGCGGCATGTGGATCGGCCGGAAGCCCTGCAGCGGGCGTTGGTAGCCATGCCGCTTCATGTCGTCCCAGGCATCGCCGTCATGCACCACCGGGGTGAAGGCGAAGTTGTAGTCGGGCGGCGGGGAGGAGGTGGCCCATTCCAGCGTGCGGCCTTGCCAGGGATCGCCGGTCAGGTCACGCAGCGTCTCCCGGTTGCGGATGCTGACCGCGATCTGCACCAGGAAGGCGAGGATGCCGAGCGCGATCAGGAAGGCGCCGAAGCCCGCGATCAGGAACCAGATCTGCAGCGACGGGTCGTCGAAGACGCGCAGCCGCCGGGTGACGCCCATCAGGCCGAGCACATAGAGCGGCATGAAGGCGAAGTAGAAGCCCACCACCCAGAACCAGAAGGACAGCTTGCCCCAGAAGGGATCGAGCTTGAAGCCGAAGGCCTTCGGCCACCAGTAGCAGATCCCGGCGAAGAGGCCGAACAGCACGCCGCCGATGATCACGTTGTGGAAATGCGCGATCAGGAACAGGCTGTTGTGCAGCACGAAATCGGCCGGCGGCACCGCCAGCAGCACGCCGGTCATGCCGCCGATGACGAAGGTCAGCATGAAGGCCAGCGTCCAGAGCATCGGCAGCTCGAACCGGATGCGGCCGCGGAACATGGTGAACAGCCAGTTGAAGATCTTCGCCCCGGTCGGGATCGAGATGATCATCGTCGTGATCCCGAAGAAGGAATTCACGCTGGCGCCGGATCCCATGGTGAAGAAGTGGTGCAGCCAGACCAGGTAGGACAGGATGGTGATGACGACGGTGGCGTAGACCATCGAGCTGTAGCCGAACAGCCGCTTGCCGGAGAAGGTGGCCGCCACCTCGGAATAGATGCCGAAGGCGGGCAGGATCAGGATGTAGACCTCCGGGTGGCCCCAGATCCAGATGAGGTTGACGTACATCATCGGGTTGCCGCCGAAGTCGTTGGTGAAGAAGTTGGTGCCGACATAGCGGTCGAGCGCCAGCAGGGTCAGCACCGCGGTCAGCACCGGGAAGGCGGCGACGATCAGCACGTTGGTGCAGAGCGCGGTCCAGGTGAAGATCGGCATCTTCATCATCGTCATCCCGGGCGCGCGCAGCTTGACGATGGTGCAGACCAGGTTGATGCCGGACAGCAGGGTGCCGACGCCCGCCACCTGCAGTGCCCAGATGTAGTAGTCGACACCGGGATCGGGGCTGTAGGCGATGCCGGACAGCGGCGGATAGGCCAGCCAGCCGGTGCGGGCGAATTCACCGACGAAGAGCGACATCATGACGATGCCGGCGCCGCCCGCCGTCATCCAGAAGCTGAAATTGTTCAGGAAGGGGAAGGAGACGTCGCGCGCGCCGATCTGCAGCGGCACCACGAAGTTCATCAGCCCGGTGACCATCGGCATGGCCACGAAGAAGATCATGATCACGCCATGGGCGGTGAAGATCTGGTCGTAGTGATGCGGGTTGAGGTAGCCCTCGCTGCCGTTGAAGGCCATCGCCTGCTGCAGCCGCATCATGACGGCGTCGGAGAAGCCGCGCAGCAGCATCACCAGGCCGAGCACCATGTACATGATGCCGATGCGCTTGTGGTCGACGCTGGTGAACCACTCCTTCCAGAGATAGCCCCAGAGGCGGAAATACGTGAGCGCGCCGAGCAGCGCGAGGCCGCCGAGGGCGACCACGACGAAGGTCACGACGACGATCGGCTCGTGCAGCGGCAGGGCGTCGAGCGTCAGCCGGCCGAGGAGGAAGCTTTGGGACATGGCGCGGATCTCAGCTGTCGGACGGCTGGCGGAGGCGGAGCCAGGACGTGGCGGATGGGCTGCCGGGGCGCGGCAGGCCGGCGCCGCGGACCGGGTCGGCGGAGACGATCGGCACCGGGCCGGGCCGCCGGCTGATCGCCGCCATGGTCGCCTCCTCCACCGAGCAGATGCTGGGGATGAAGCCGCGCGCGGCGCCGACGCGGATGCCGTTGACGTCCATCGCCGGCAGCACGGCGTGGATGCCGGCGCGGCCGAGCCCGCCGCGCGCATCGATCATCGACATCTCGTCCATGCACATGCGCCCGGGCTCGGCGCACATGTTGAGGATGGCGTCGAACAGCCTGGGTTCGACATCCGCCCAGATCCGCGGCGGCTCATTGCTGCTCGGCCGCGCCAGCGCGAGGTAGGTCGCGCGGTCGAGGCGGGTGCCGCTGGCGCGTGCCCGGTGCACCCAGGCATCGAAGCCGTCTTCCGCCAGCGCGTGGAAGGTGAAGCGCATGCCGGAGAAGCCGGCGCCGCTGTAGTTGGCGGAGAAGCCCTGGTAGTCGCCGGGCCGGTTGATGACCGCGGCCAGCCGCGTCTGCATCCCCGGCATGGCGTAGATCTGCCCGGCCAGTGCCGGGATGTAGAAGGAGTTCATCACCGCCGACGCGGTGATATGGAAGTCGATCGGCCGGTCGACCGGCGCCGCCAGCTCGTTCACCGTGGCGATGCCGTAATCCGGGTAGATGAACAGCCATTTCCAGTCGAGCGCCACCACCTGCACCACCAGCGGCCGGTGCGCCGCGGTCACCGGGCGATTGGCATCGATACGGTCGAGCGGCCGCCACGGATCGAGCAGATGCGTGCCGGTCCAGGTGATGGCGCCGAGGCAGATGATGATCAGCAGCGGCGCCGCCCAGATCGCGAGCTCGAGCTGCGTCGAATGATGCCAGTCCGGTTCGTAGCGCGCGTCCTTGTTCGACTGGCGGTAGCGCCAGGCGAACAGGATGGTCATCGCCATCACCGGGATGATGATCAGCAGCATCAGCACGGTGGAGATGATGATCAGGTCGCGCTGCCGCGCGGCGATGTCGCCGGCCGGCGACAGCACCACCATGTCGCAGGCGCCGAGCATGGCGAGGAGAGGCAGCAGGGCGAGGATGCGGAGACGGCGCAAGACGGTTTCCGATCGCGCAGGGAGAACAGCCGGACGTGGTTAGCTGCGCCGCAGCACGGCGCGCCATTGGACAATTTGCCCAATCCCCTCATGGGGAACTTGCGCGCTACCAGCCATCCTGACCAGATGAATGACGATCAGGGACAGCGCCGCATGATGGTCGCAGCCACCGAGAGCCCGCAGCACGCCGACCATGACATGGACGCCCATGCCGCGCACGGGGTCGTGAACCCGGGCGAGATCGCGGTCGGCGTGATCATCGGCCGCACCTCCGAGTTCTTCGATTTCTTCGTCTACGCGATCGCTTCCGTCGTCGTCTTCCCGAGGCACATCTTCCCCGATGCCGATCCGCTGACCGGCACGCTCTATTCCTTCGGAATCTTCGCGCTGGCCTTCATCGCGCGGCCCTTCGGCACCGCGCTGTTCATGGCGGTCGACCGCGCGCATGGCCGCGGCACCAAGTTGACCATCTCGCTGTTCCTGCTCGGCTGTTCCACCGTCGCGGTCGCCTTCCTGCCGGGCCAGGACCAGATCGGCGTGGCGGCACCGCTGCTGCTCGGCCTGCTGCGCATCGGCCAGGGCCTGGCGCTCGGCGGCACCTGGGACGGGCTCGCCCCGCTGCTCGCGCTCAACACGCCGCAGAGCCGGCGCGGCTGGTACGCGATGATCCCCCAGCTCGGCGCGCCGCTCGGCCTGATCGTCGCCAGCGGCCTGTTCGCTTTCTTCCTCGGCACGCTCTCGGCGGAGGATTTCTTCGACTGGGGCTGGCGGTATCCTTTCTTCGTCGCCTTCGCGATCAATGTGGTGGCGCTGTTCGCGCGGCTGCGCATCGTGGTGACGCCCGACTACACCAAGCTGTACGAGAGCCAGGCGCTGCAGCCGGCGCCGGTCGGCCGCACGCTGCTGCGGCATGGCCGCGGCGTCATCATCGGTGCCTTCACGCCGCTGGCCAGCTTCGCGCTGTTCCACATGGTGACGGTCTTCCCGCTCTCCTGGGTGTTCCTGTTCACCCACCAGGCCCCGGCGCGCTTCCTGGTGATCGAGGCGGCAGGCGCCGTCGTCGGCGTCTTCGCCATCATCGCATCCGGCCTGGTCGCCGACCGCATCGGCCGCCGGGCGCTGCTCGCCGTCACCGCCGCCGCGATCGCCGCCTTCAGCGGCTTCGCGCCGCAACTCCTCGATGGCGGCGATGTCGGGGAGATCGTGTTCATGGTGCTGGGCTTCGCGCTGCTGGGCCTGTCCTTCGGGCAATCCTCGGGCGCCGTCGCCAACGCCTTCCCGAACGCCTTCCGCTACACCGGCTCGGCACTGACCTCCGACCTCGCCTGGCTGGTGGGCGCCGGCTTCGCGCCGCTGGTGGCGCTGCTGCTCGCCAGCCATTTCGGCCTGCTCGCCGCCGGCGCCTATCTGCTGTCGGGCGCGGTCTGCACCCTGCTGGCGCTGGCGCTGAACCGGCGCATGGCGGGGCAGGGGTAGCGGTCCGCCACGGCAGGTTCAGGCGCGTCCGTCGCGCGCCTTCAGCAGCTCCGCCACGAAGCGTTTCACCAGCAGCGCCTTCTGCGCATCCGGGCGGAACAGCAGGTAAGCCTTGAACCAGACCGCCGGCTCGAAGGGGCGCAGCACCAGGCCGCGCTCGGCGAAGCCGTCGGTGGAAGCGGGGTTGACGACGCCGATGCCGACCCCTTCCAGCGCGAGCGCGCAGATGGTCTGCGAATAGATGGTCTCGACCACGATCCGCGGCCGCGCCCCCGCCTCGGCCAGGATCGCATCCAGGCGCTGCCGGGTGCGGTCTTCCGCCGCGAGCGCGATGAACGGTTCGCCATCCAGCATCGCCGGGCGGATCACCGGCTCCGCCGCCAGGCGATGCCCGGGCGGGATGGCGCAGACGGCGCGGGGATTGTTGAAGACGCGGTGCTCCACCCCGGTCAGGTCCACCTCGTCCGCGGCCAGCCCGATGCTGAACTGCCCGCCGGCCACCAGTTCCCGCACCACCGTAGAGGCCGCGATGTGCAGCGTGACGGAGATGGTGGGGTTCGCCTCGCGGAAGCGGCGGATGGCGTGCGGCACCAGGGTGGAGCCGAGTGCGGCGAGGCTCGCCACCCGCAGCGCGCCCGAGCCGAAATCGCGGATGCGGGCGGCGGCGGGCGCAGCCGGTCGAGCCCGGCGAAGCTCGCGCTGACCTCCTTGAAGAAGTGCTGGCCTTCCGGCGTCGGCACCAGCCGCCCGCGCACCCGGTCGAACAGCGCGAAGCCGATCGCGGCTTCGAGGTCGGCGATCAGGCGGCTGACCGCGGGCTGCGAAATGCGCAGCAGCTCCGCCGCGCGGGAGGCGGAGCCGCCGATCATCACCGCGTTGAAGGCTTCGAGCTGGCGCAGATGCACCGCCACCCCCTGGATCCCGATCCGCCAGGATCGCGCAGCGGCGGCCTCAGCGGAAGGGGGGCGAATAGTGCAGCCCGCCCTGCGACCAGAGCGCGTTCACCCCGCGCGACAGGCCGAGCGGCGCCAGGTTGCGCTGCCACTGCTCGGCGAAATTGCCGAGCTGGGTGATCACCGTGAAGGCCCAGCGCGGATCGAGGCCGAGCTGCGGCCCGAGCGCGCCATCAGCGCCGAGCAGCCGCCGGATATCGGGATTGGCGCTGCCGAGCTGCTCGCGCGCATTGGCGCTGGTGACGCCGCCTTCCTCCGCCGCCAGCAGCGCGAACAGCGTCCAGCGCACGATGTCGAACCAGCGGTCGTCGCCCTTGCGCACCACCGGGCCGAGCGGTTCCTTGCTGATCAGCTCCGGCAGCAGGGTGAAGTCGTCGCGGCGGTCGCCGGCATTGGCGCGGAAGGCGGCGAGCGCCGAGGAATCCGTGGCGTAGGCGTCGCAGCGATCGGCCAGGAAGGCGCCGCGCAGCGCCGTCGTGCTGTCGATCAGCAGCGGCGTGAAGCGCAGCCCGTTCTGCCGGAACCAGTCGCTGACCGCGAGTTCCGTGCTGGTGCCGGGCAGGATGCAGATGGTGGCGCCATCGAGGTCGCGTGCCGAACGCAGGCCGGATGCCGTCTTCACCATGAAGGCGGTGCCGTCATAGAAGGTGACGCCGGTGAACATCAGGCCGAGGCTGGCTTCGCGCCCGAGCCTCCAGGTCGCGGTGCGGGCGAGCAGGTCGACCTCACCCGATTGCAGCGCGGTGAAGCGGTTGGTGGAACTCAGCGCCACGAAGCGCACCCGGCTGGCATCGCCGAGTGCCGCGGCGGCGACCGAGCGGCAGAAATCCGCATCGCTGCCGCGCATCTCGCCGCCGCTGTCAGGTAGCGAGAATCCCGGTGTGGTACCGGAAACGCCGCAGACCAGCGCGCCGCGGGCGCGCATGGCATCGAGCGTCGGCGACCCGCTGCCCTGCGCCCGCGCCGCCGGTGCGACGGCCAGGCAGAGTGCGGCGAGGCAGGCCGCCAGCCGCTTCACCGCCCCGGCTCCAGCGCCGCGAACAGCGCGGCGAGATCGGCCCAGAGATCTTCCGGATCCTCGAGCCCGATGCTGATGCGCAGGATGGTGCCGGCTTCCGTCCAGGGCACCGCGCTGCGATCGGCCGTCACCGACATCGGCGCGATCAGGCTGCGCGTGCCGCCCCAGGAAGCGCCGATGGCGAAGGTCTTCATGGCGGAGAGCGCGGCCTCCAGCGCGGGCTCCGTCTCCGGCCGCAGCACCACGCTGAAGACGCCGCTGGCGCCGGCGAAGTCACGCCGGAAGAATGCGTGGCCGGGGCAGCCGGGCAACGCCGGGTGCAGCACGCGATCGACCGCGGCGAAGGCGCCGAGGCGCCCCGCGAAATCCAGCCCGACGCGGCCGGCATGCGCCAGGCGGACGCCCATCGTCTCCAGCCCACGCAGCGCCAGCGCCACCTCGTCGGGGGAGACGCCGATGCCGATCATGCGCATCACATCCTTCAGCCGCTGCCGCAGCCCGAGGTCGCGGATGCTGACCGAGCCGAGCAGCAGGTCGGAATGGCCGCCGACATATTTCGTCAGCGCCTCCATCACGAAGTCGCAGCCATGGTCGAGCGGCTTGAACAGCAGCGGCGTCGCCCAGGTGTTGTCGCAGCCGACCAGCGCGCCCCTGGCATGCGCGGCATCGGCGATGGCGCGCATGTCCTGCACTTCCATCGTGGTGGAGCCGGGCGATTCCAGCCAGACCAGCCGGGTGCGGTCATCGATCAGCGCCGCGATGTCGGCGCCGAGCATCGGGTCGTAGACCGTGTGGTCGATGCCGCGCGGCGCCAGGTAGTTGGCGCAGAAGCCGCGCACCGGCGGATAGGCGGTATCCGGGATCAGCACCTGGTCGCCCGGCAGCAGCGTCGCCAGGAAGATCACCGTGATCGCCGCCTGGCCGGAGGGCAGCAGCACGGTCCGCTCCGCCCGGTGCAGCGCTGAGAGCTGCGCTTCCAGGGTGCGCGTCGTCGGCGTGCCATGCATGCCGTAGCTATAGCCGTCCGGCCCGCGATACTTGCGGTTGGCATAGGCGGCGGCATCGGGGAACACGATGGTGGAGGCGCGATAGGTCGGCACCGCCAGGCTGGCGAAGCCGTCCTGCGATACCGCCGGATGATGGACGCAGCGGGAGAGGTCACGCATCGGAATGCCCTGTCGTCGGTACGGCCCGAAGCTGGCGCCGACGCGGGCCGGACTCAACGAAAAGCCCGGCAGGGCTCCATAAGCGGATGTTATGGGTTAGAGCGTGATCGGTTGAGGTGGAATCACCGAAAACCGTGAATCACGTGATCAAACAAGGTTCTGGAGCAGGATGCATGAGCGCTTGCGAACGCATCCTGCTCCAGTGCCGCGGCGGGGATGCCGCGGAGCGCTCCGGTCGGGCCGGCGCGGCGCCGGCCCGGGCCCCACCTTCAGTGCGTGCGGTTCCAGGTGTTGATGAACTGCATCATCTTGCCCTGCATCAGGTTCCGCTCGCTCTGGTTCTGGCTGTTCGCCATCTGGAACAGCGCCTGGCGCAGCTCGGTGCAGCCCGGCACGGCGCGGTAGTCGTAGAGCCAGGCGCTCAGCACCACCACGGCCATCTCGGTGCATTGCCCCACGAAGGGATGCTCGTTGCTCTCCATCTCCGCCGGCATGAAGGTGTATTCGGCATTGGCGCCGCCGAGCCCGGTATCACCCGGCAGCTGCGCGATCTTCTTGGCGAATTCGGAGGCCTGATAGGCGCTGACATCGACTTCCGCGGCGATCGCCGTCGGGTCGTGGATCATGGTCGCGTCATTGTACCAGGTGCCGTCGACGGTGAAGCGGTTCTTGGTGCCGATGACGTTGGCAATGACGGTCTGCACCTGGGCCATCATGTAGCTGGCCGGGTTCCAGCCGATGACGGCGGTGACCTGGCCGTTGACGCGCGCGATCATCGCAGTGTGCCCGTTATAGGCGTAGCCGATGCAGGCCTTCGGCTCCGACATGGTGAAGGTGCTGTAGAGGCGGGAGAAGATGGACGACCCTTGGCCCTCGCCCTGCACGTCGTGGTAGAGCCCGCGCATGCTGGAGACGGCAACGAGCCCGATCGAGCTCTTGCCCTCGCGAAAATGATGAACTGTCACTTTTGTTCCCTATCGTATTATTTCGGCATTAGCGCTTTCTTAATTCGATATCGGGACGAAATCCAGGGGGAGATTCGCGGTGCGAAGCACGGGGATGAACGGCGCGGATTGGGGGAAACCGGGATGACGGACCATGAGGCCGCCACGGCCGGGGATGCCGCGTGATGCTGCGCTACACCGCGGCCGTCACCCTGCTGGCGATCCTGTTCTACCTCTTCCTGGCGACCCGCGTCGCGGCCGCCCGCCGCACCTTCGGCGTGGCGCTGCCGGCGACGACCGGCCATCCGGAATTCGAGCGCATCCACCGCATCCACATCAACACCCTGGAATGGATGCCGATCTTCCTGCCCTCGCTCTGGCTCTGCGCTTTCTACTGCAGCGACCGCATCGCGGCGGCGCTCGGGGTGGCCTGGATCGCGGGCCGCGCGCTCTATGCCGCGGGCTACCGGAAGGCCGTGGAAAAGCGCCTGGCGGGCTTCGGCATCCAGGCCATCTGTTGCGTCCTGCTGTTCCTCGGCGCGGCGATCGGCCTCATCGGGCAGTGGTGAGTGCGGCCGCGGTCGCGCCGCCTTGCGCGACGCGAATGCGCCGGGAGGAGCGGGGCGGCTGATCAGGACATCGCCCAGCCGCCACAGCCGAGAATGGCGGCGCCGGTCGTGGCCGGGATATCCCACCCCATCGACCCGTTCAGATGCCTGATTCTCGATCCGACGACATCGCGGATCGGCTTGGCCTCCTGCCGGGTGACCAGGCCGCTGGCGATGACGTCATCGATCACCGGCAGAATGCGGCCGGCATCGGTGTGGATCCGATCGATGGCCGCCGTGACCGATCGCCTGGATCGCGTTCCGCAGGCCAGGCGCGCCAGGCGGCCCCAGGATGGCCGGTCGACACTGTCCCACGCTTCGGTCGGACCGATCCGCATCGCCAGGTCGTGGTTGAAGTCAGGGTAAATCCCGATGCAGACGATGTCATAGAAGGGCGCGAGCCGGAGCCGCGGCGGCAAGGCGAGACCTGCGGCGCTCTTCGGGGGAAGATGGACGGCACTGAAATTCTTGAGATGCGCGTCGCTGTTGCCCAGGAGCCAATTCAGGATGGCGGCCCGGAACAAGGCGTCGCGCACATCCGCGGCTGGCTGGCAGGCGCCCGCTCACGCGCTTGGCATTGCCGTGCGGGCCGCCGCGGGGCGTCATGCTAGCAAGGCCACTTGCCCGGCAGGGTTGACCAAGGCACAAGGCGCCCCGGACGCCGGAAAGAAATTCCTGGATCCACCCAAGCGTCGACGGCGGCGCATGTGCCGCCGTTCCAGTGACGTTTCCTTGACATATTGCGATGGAGGCCAGGAT
>DASYDR010000124.1:0-24162 GCA_036499545.1 Roseomonas sp.
CAGCCGGGTGATGCTGACCCCGATCGCGATCTCCGGTGCGCTCGGCCTCGTCGCCACGGTGCCGTTGCCGGACAACCGCATCGCGTTCCGCAATGCGTTGAATCGCGGCCGGCTGCTGCTGGCGGATATCGGGCCGCGCGGCTTCACGGACGCGATCGGGGCGCTGGCGCTCCGCCTCTTCGGCCCCGTCGACGCGACCGTCGCACCGGCCTGGCGGCGCGCGCTGACGCGTATCGGGATCGGCGCATGAAGCCGCCAGCCCCCATTCCCGGCTCCGGCCGGCGCAGCACGCACCTCACGGAGGCCTGGCAGGGGCTGCAGGCGCGCGCCTTCCGCGCCGTGCTGGACCGGCTGGATGCGCGTGGCGTGACGGCCGAGCGCGCCCAGCGCGCCGAGCTGCGGGAAGACGCCAATCTGGCGGTCGGCCTCGCGCTCGAGGGCTCCGACCTCGCGCTCAACGGCTTCGAGCGCAGCCAGATGGTGGAGGCGCTGCTCGACGAGATCACCGGCCTCGGTCCGCTGGAGTCACTGCTGGCCGATCCGACGGTCGAGGACGTGATCGTCAACGGCCCGACCCGCATTTATGTGGAGCGGGCCGGCCGGTTGCAGCGCATGCCGCTGCGCTTCCGCGACGATGCGCATGTCATGGCGGTGATCCAGCGCATCGTCGGCCCGCTCGGGCGCCGGGTGGATGAGGCCAATCCCTGCTGCGACGCGCGGCTGGCCGATGGGTCGCGCGTCAATATCGTGGTGCCGCCGGTGGCGCTCGACGGCCCGGCGCTGTCGATCCGCAAGCAGCGCCGGGTGGCGCTGACCGCGAACGACCTGGTGCGCGGCGGTTCGGCACCGCGCGAGGTGATCGACTACCTGGCGCTCGCGGTGCGCGGCAAGCTCAACACGCTGGTGATCGGCGGCACCGGGTCCGGCAAGACCACGCTGCTGAACATCCTGTCCGGCTTCATCGACGAGGCGGAACGCCTGGTCACCATCGAGGACGCGGCCGAACTGCAACTGCACCAGGAACATGTGGTGCGGCTGGAGACGCGGCCGGCGGGGCCGGATGGCAGCAGCGCGGTGACGGCGCGGGAGCTGATGCGCAATGCGCTGCGGATGCGGCCCGACCGCATCGTGCTGGGCGAGGTGCGCGGCGCCGAAGCGGTCGAGATGTTGCAGGCGATGAGCACGGGCCATGATGGCTCGATCTCGACCCTGCATGCCAACAGCCCGCGCGACGCGCTGGCGCGGCTCGAGATGCTGCTCGCCTTTTCTGGCCTGCCCTTCGAGCCGCGGGCGCTCCGGCGCTTCATCGCGTCCTCGATCCAGATGATCGTGAGTGTGGCGCGTGGTGCCGATGGCCGCCGGCGCATCCTGCATATCGCGGAGCTCTGCGGCGTCGAAGGCGAGGCCTATCGCCTGCATGATGTCTGGGTCCAGGACCGGGATGCGCCGGTCCTCCGCACCGTCAACGGGCCGCTGCGGTCGATGCTGCGGCCGGGCGGGCGGCGGCAGCTGCAGGAGGCGGACGGCGCATGAACCCGCCGCTGATCCTGCTGATGCTGGCGGCGGGCATGGCGCTGGTGCTGCTCTCCATCCTGCGCGGCCGGGCGTCGCGCCGGGTGGAACGGCGGCTGCGTGGCCTGATCGGCGGGGAGGAGATCGAGGCGGTCGCCGATCCGCGCAGCCTGCGGCTGGCGCCTTCGCTGGCGCTGCTGTTCCATCGCGCCGGCCTGGACCCGCGCCGGCTCGTCATCGCGCTGGTCATCATGCTGGCGGTCTGCCTGGCGCTCGGCGTGGCGGCGCTGGGCCCCTGGCGCGCCGCGGTGCTGGCCCTGCTGGTGTGCGGCGGCACCGCTTTCTTCGTGCACCATCAGGTCGGGCGTCGGCTGGCGGCGTTGGAGACGGAGTTGCCGGCCTTCCTCGACCGCATGCGCCAGCATGTCGAAATCGGTGCCTCGGTGGATCAGGCGGTGCGGCGTTCGGCGCAGGCCAGCGGGCCGCGGGTGCAGGAAGCGATGGAGCCGCTGCACCGGCGTATCGCCAATGGCGAGACGGTGCCGGACGCGCTGAATTGGCTGGCGCAGCGGGAAGGCGGGTTGGCGTTGGCGATCTTCGCCACCGCCGTCGCCGCCTCCCTCCGCTATGGCGGGCGGCTGGCCGGCACGCTGGCGAATATATCGCGTTCGCTACGCCAGCGGTCGCGCCTGGAGCAGGAACTGAAATCCAGCACCGCGGAGACGCGCGCCAGCGCCTGGGTGCTGACCGCGCTGCCTTTGCTGGTGGGCGCGGGCCTCCTGATCCTGACGCCCGGGCATCTCGATTATTTCCTGGATCCGCAGCGCGGCGCGAGGACAGGCATGATCGCGCTCGGCCTATATCTGGCAGGGGTCGTCCTGGTGCGCCGCCTGGCGAAGCCGCGGTTCTGAAAATGATGGACCCGCTCGCCCTTGTCCTGATCTTCGCCGGTGCCGCCCTGCTCTGCGGCAGCGGCCTCGCGCGGCTGCAGGCGGAACGGGGCCTGCGCGACCGTCTGGGGACCGTGGTGCGGCAGGCAGGGCTGACCAGCCTGGACCAGTCCGTGGCCAGCAAGGCGCCGGCCTGGCCGTACACTGCGGCGATTGCCATCGGGCGGCGACTGCTGGGTGGCACCCGCGCCCGCGACGCGCTGACCGGCAACCTCAAGCGGGCGGGCATTCAGTTCGCCGGCGCCGCCGAGCTTTTCGCGGCATCGCGCCTGTTGATCGCGCTGGCCACCGGCGCCGCCGCGGTCCTGGTCTTCGGCAAGGGCGGGGCCCTGGTTCCCGCGGTGATCGGCGCCCTGGCCGGCGCTTTCGCCGCGACCTACCTGGTCAAGACATTGGCCGGCCGGCGGGAACAGGCAATCCGCAAGGAATTGCCGGTGATGCTCGATCTGCTCAGCCTGGCCTTGGAAGGCGGCGCGGGCATCGAGCAGGCGATCCGCTTCCTGGCGCAGCCGGGACGGCTGCCGTCGAAGGTGGTGATCAAGCCGCTGCAGATGCTGGTGGCCGATCTCGATCGCGGGGTGCCGCACGACCTCGCTCTGGAACGGCTGGGCGAGCGCCTGGCGACCGAACCGGCATTGCTGTTCGTGCAGGTGCTGCGCCAGTCGCTGCGGCATGGGACCGAAGTCGTCCCGGCGCTGAAGGTGCTGGCGGAGGATCTGGCCGAACGGCGGCTGCAGGACGCGAAGGCCGCCATCGGGCGCATCGCGACCAGCATGACGGTCATCATGGTGGTCTGCTTCCTGCCGGCCCTGCTGATGCTGATCGCGGCGCCCGCGATCGGCGATATCGGCACCACATTACGAGCGTTCGCAGGCCAATGAGCAGAGCAGGTCTTCCCCTTCTGGCGCTGCTGGTGGCGCTCGGCGGCTGCGCCGATGGCGGTGATCTGGGCAGCCTCTTCGGGGGCGGGCCGGCGGCCGACAACCGCGGCTCGGACAGCGAGCGCGATCTCTATCTCGACGTCATCGCCGGGTTGAATCAGCGCGGGATGTACCATGCCGCGCTGGCGCATCTCGACGAATACGCCCGCCGGCACCGGACGACGGAGCGGAGCCAGTTGCTGAAGGCCGATGCGCTGGCCCAGGTGGGCCAGCGCGAGGAGGCGACGCGTCTCTATCGGGAACTGCTGGCCGGCGGCAGTGCGGCGGCGGCGCAGAATGGGCTTGGCCGCGTGGCGGCGCTGACGGGTGATTGGCCGGCGGCCGCGGCGTCCTTCAATGAAGCCGTCAGCCGCGATCCCACCAATGTCCGCTACCTCAACAACCTCGGCTACGCCTTTCTGCGCGCCGGCGATGCCCGCCAGGCGGAGTTCCGGCTGCGCCAGGCCGAGGAACTCGAGCCGCAGAATGTCGAGGTCGGCAACAACCTGATCCTGCTGTTCCTGACCAGCAACCGCCGGCAGGAGGGGGAGACGCGTCTGGCACGCATCGCCGATCCCAATGCCCGCCAGGCGCTGCGCCGCGAAGCGCAGGTGGTCCTGCGATGAGGAGGCTCGTGCCGATGAAGACCTTGCTGGTGGCCTCACTGATCGCCTTGCCGGCCCTGGCCGTGGCGCAGGACACGGACAGCGTGGTGCGCCGGGTGATCGACACGCAGCTCTCGACGGGAATGACCCAGCCGCCGGGGCCAGGGGTTCCAGGCAGTGAGGCGGCGCGGCTGCTGGGACGTGCGCCGGGGCAACAGCCGCAGGCGCCGGCGGATACGGCGCCTCCGTCCGCCGGCGCGTCGTTCAGCCCGCCAACAGGGGGAGGGGGACGGTGACCGCTCGTCGGCCTCTCAAGGCGCTGCCGCGGGAGCGCGGCGGCGCGGTCGTCATCCTGGTCGCCCTGGCTTTCACGCTGCTGATCGGGGCGGTGGCGCTGGCGACCGATGTCGGCGTGCTGCAATGGCAGAAGCGCCGTTTGCAGGCGGCGGTGGATGTGGCGGCCCTGTCGGCCGCCCGCGCGCCGGCGGAACGGCAGGCGCAGCGCGCCGTCGAAGCCGTGACCGAGAATGGCTTCTCCACGGCGACGGTAACCACGCGACCGGGCGGCTATCTGGCGGATCCGGCCGTGGCCGTGGCATCCCGCTTCGTTGCCGGCAGTGTCGCACCCGCCGCGGTTCCGGCGGTCGAGGTGCGCGCCGAGATCGATGCCGGGGTCACGCTGATGCGCCTGTTCACCGGGGCGGCGACCACCCGGATCGCGGCCCGGTCGGTCGCCGCGTATCAGCCGCAGAGCGCCTTCACGATCGGCTCCGGACTGCTGGCCGTGAACACCGGCGATTCGGCGTTGTTGAATCCTCTGCTTGGTGGATTGCTGGGCACCTCGCTGTCGCTCACCGCGGTGGATTACAATGGCCTGCTCGGCGCCCGGGTGATGGCGCTGGCCTTCCTCGACAGGCTGGCGATCGCCGCCAATCTGACGGCCGGAAACTATGATAGCCTGTTGGAATCGACGATCGGCGCGGGCACGCTGCTCAACGCGGCGGCGAATGCGCTGTCGCCCAATGACGCGCAGGTGGCCGCCCGCAACACCTTGCTCGCGTTGGCCGCGGCGGTCGGCAACAACCGCACACTGCGCCTCGGCGACCTGCTCAATCTCGGCGGGAATGGCAGCCAGCCGATCGGCAGCCTCGGCGATGACGTCAGCTACGCGACGCTCGGTCTCAGCGCCTATGACCTGTTGGCAGCCGCGGCCGCCGTCGGCGGGCGGGACAATGTCGTCCAGCTGGGAGCCATCCTCAATATCCCCGGCGTGCAGGTCAATGTGTCGCTGCGGCTGATCGAACCGCCTGTCGCCGCCGGCGATGACGGGCAGAGCGGGCACATCGCGCTGGGGCCGGTCGGCATTCGCGCGCGCACCTCGCAGGTCCGGCTGACCCTCGGGATCAAGCTGCTCAACTTCAACGTGCTCGGCCTCGCCTCGACCGCGGTCAACCTGCCGGTGATGGTGGAGGCGGCCTGGGCGACGGGTACCCTGACCAGCCTGAGTTGCGACGCGCAGCCCTCGGTCGATACGGCGATGACCGTCGCGGTGACCACCGGCGCGATCTCCGTCGGGCTTGGCTCCGGCAGCGCCACCGCGCCGCAACCGGCACGCCTGGTCAATCTGTCCCTGCTGTTCGGCATCCTGCCGGTCCTCACCATCGACGGTTCGGCCGGCCTGGCCATCGGCCAAGGCAGCGGCAACGCCGATTTCACCGCGGCGCAGATCGCGGCAGGTACGCCGCAGCGCGTCAGCGTGAACACCGGCACCGACGGGAAGCTCCTGAGCAGATTGATCAACACCCTGACGCTGCAGCCGACCCTGCTGGGGATCCTGCCGTTTGGCACCGTGGTCGATGATGTCACGGAGGCGCTGACTTCGGCCATCGAACCGATGCTCGACAAGCTCGACCCGCTGCTGATCGGGCTTCTGAATGCGCTGGGCGTGACCCTGGGCTATGCGGATGTGCGGCCTTCGGCGGCACGCTGCGGGGCGGTCGCCCTGGCGCAATAGCGGAATACCCGCCGCCGCGCCGGGCGGTGGCGGGAGCATGTCCACCCGGCATGACAATCGTGAAGGAATATAGCGATGCTGAACAAAATTTTCGGCGCTCTCTCCCGTCTTCGTCTGGATCGGCGCGGCGCTTCCGCGATCGAGTACGGCCTGATCGTCGCCGGTATCTCGCTTGCGATCGCCGCTTCGATCCCGACGATCAGGACGAGCCTCACGACGAT
The DNA here is from genome assembly GCA_036499545.1 of Roseomonas sp. Lineage (GTDB taxonomy): Bacteria > Pseudomonadota > Alphaproteobacteria > Acetobacterales > Acetobacteraceae > Plastoroseomonas. The sequence goes on from DASYDR010000124.1 coordinate 6,223, forward strand.
CTACAACAACATCGCCACCCAGCTCGGGAACGTCGATTGATGCTGGCAACAGGCCGAAAAAGTTCTCGGCCTCGCTCCGGTTCGGCGGCGGTGGAGTTCGCCTTCATCGCGCCGATCCTGATCCTGCTTGTCCTTGGTATCATCGCTTTCGGCTTCCAGTTCGCCGCGAATATCGCGGCGACGCAGGCCGCGAGCGAAGGGGCGCGGGCGGCTGCGGCTGGCCTCTCCAATGCTGAGCGTCAGACGCTGGCGCGCAATGCCGCGCTCGCGGTGCTGACCAGCTATGGCGGGTTGACGGCGCCACCGCGCGGAACGGTTCCGGTACCGGTGGTGAATGCCCAGACCGTCACCGTGACGGTCAATGTCGATCTCACCGGCTTTGGCATCAACGCCCTGCCGTTCCTCAGTGCCCTGTTGCCGACTACGACGACCGCCACCGTCACCACGCGCATCGGCTCCTTCTGACGCGCGTGGCGTGGCGGCGATGGAGTGCGAAGCCCGGCCGGATTCCCGCATGCGGCGGGAATGCCCGCGCCATGCAGTTCAACGACCGGCGGTGATCGCCGAGGCCCGTGCCGTTTTCGCGGGCGGGAGACCGGGATCATGGCGCGCCTGCCCGGGCTCGGCCGGCGGGTGGTCCCGGCCCGTGTCTCCTGGCGCGCTGGCCAGGATCCAGGCCGCCAGCAGCGAAACCTCTGCCCCGAGGCCGGCTTCGCGCTATGAAGGCATGAATGGCCGATCCTGAGCCGGAGGTTGCCGCCCATGCCCGCATCCGCGCGCACCGTCGAGTGTTTCTATTCGCTCTCCTCGCCCTGGATGTATCTCGGCGGGCCGCAGCTCACGGATATCGTCCAGCGGCACAAGGCGAAGCTGATGCTGCGGCCCTATGATTTCCGGCTGGTGATCGCCCATACCGGCGGCATCCCGCTGCGCAGCCGCCCGGAACCGCGCCAGGACTACCACGCGCTGGAACTCGACCGCTGGAGCCGCCATCTCGGCATCCCGCTCAAGCTCAAGCCCGCGCATTACCCGCCGACCGACCAGCGCCCGGCCGGACGCATGGTGATGGCGGCGCAGCAGCGCGGCATGGACGCCATGGCCCTCAGCCACGCCATCCTGCAGGCGCTCTGGCTGGACGAACGCGACATCGCCGATCCGCATGAACGGGTAAGGATCGCCGATGGGATCGGCCTGCCCGGCCAGCACCTGCAGGCGGCGGAAGACAGCGCCTCGGTGGTCGCGGAATGGGACCGGAACAACCGCGACGCGATCGAGAAGGGGGTCTTCGGCGCGCCCACCATCCTCTGCGACGACCTCATCCTCTGGGGCCAGGATCGTTTCTTCTTCCTCGATGCCCATCTGGCGGGCAAGCCGGTGCAGTCGGGGCCCGCGGCCAAGATCCGGAAGATCCGCGCCGGCTGACGCGCCATGAAGCAGGTCGCGATCCTCGGCGCCGGCATCACCGGCGCCATTGCCGCCATCGAGGCGCTGCGCGCCGGCTGTGCGGTCACCATCCTCGATCCCGGCCCGCCGGGCGGCGAACAGGCCGCCAGCTACGGTAATGGCTGCTGGCTGAGCCCGATGTCGGTGATCCCGCCGGCGGTGCCCGGCACCTGGCGCAAGGTGCCGAAATTCCTGGCCGATCCGCTGGGGCCGCTGGCCATCCGCTGGTCCTACCTGCCGCGGGTCATGCCCTGGCTGGTGAAGTATCTGGCCGCGGGCTGGACCTGGCCTCGGGTCGAAGCCGCCGCGCGGGCGCTGCGGCCATTGCTGGCCGATGCCCCCGCGCTGCACAAGGCGCTGGCCGTGGAGGCGGGTGTCGGCGACCTCATCGAACGGCACGGGCTGATCTACATCTATCCCGACCGCGCCGATTTCGAGGCGGAGCGCGAAGCCTGGCGCATCCGCGCCGCGGTCGGCGTGCGCTGGCTGGAACTCGATGCGGCGGAGCTGCGCCAGCGTGAGCCCGCGCTCGACCCGCGCTACGGCTTCGGCGTGATGGTGGAAGAGGGGGGCGATGTCCGCGATCCCGGCGCCTATGTCGCGGCGCTGGTGGCGCTCGCGGAGGCGCGGGGCGCCAGGCGGCTGCCCCTTGCCGCGACCGGCTTCCGCATCGAAACCGGCCGTCTCAGGGCGGTGACGCATACGGGCGGGGAGGTCGCGGCCGAGGCAGCGGTGATCTGCGCCGGCGCCTGGTCGAAGCCGCTCGCCGCGGCGGCCGGGGATGCGGTGCCGCTCGAGACCGAGCGTGGCTATCACGCGGTGCTCCGCGATCCCGAAGTGGCGCCGCGGCATGGGCTGATGCCGTCCGACGGCAAGATGTCGATCATGGCGACGCGGACCGGGCTGCGCGTCGCCGGGCAGGTGGAAATCGCCGGGCTCGACGCCGCGCCGAACTGGAAGCGCGCGGAGATCCTGCGCGACCATCTGCTGCGCTGTTTTCCGGACCTGCCGCGGTCATTGCCGGCGGATCGGGTCAGGTTCTGGATGGGGCACCGGCCATCGATGCCGGACGGCATGCCGGTGCTCGGGCTGTCGCGCGCCACGCCCGATATCGTGCATGCCTTCGGGCACGGGCATACCGGGCTGGTCGCCGGTGCGCGAACCGGGCGCATCGTTGCCCAATTGTTGTGCGGCGAGAGGACCGAAATACCGATTTCTGCGTTTTCTGCTCAACGATTCCGATAGGACAATCGGTGGTGGAGCAACATTGGGTTTAACGCTTTTCCGCTCGCCTTTTACCGGCGTGCATGCCATGTTTCGTAATAGCGGCCCTGCATCCCGTCGGGCAGCACGAAACGGTACGGATACAATACGACGTGTTTCCCGAGAATGATCAGCAGGGCGGCGAAGGCTTGGCCGAAGCCGAGGTCAAGTGGTACAACAGCCGCAAAGGCTTCGGCTTTGTCCTTGGCCCGGATGGCCAGGATGTCTTTTTCCACGCTTCGGCACTGACCGAGGCGGGAATCGAACCCCCCGAGACCGGCGACAAGCTGGTCTGTCAGATCGGCACTGACCGTCAGGGCCGACGCCTCGTCACCCGTATTACCGAGCGCAAGCCCGGTCCGGGTGGCGGTGACCGCCCCAGCGGCTTCGGCGACCGTCCGCCGCGTCGCGATTTCGGTGACCGGCCGCCGCGCCGCGATTTCGGTGGCCCGCCGGGTGGTGGTGGCTTCGGCGACCGTCCGCCGCGCCGCGACTTCGGTGGCCCGCCGGGTGGCGGTGGTGGCTTCGGCGACCGTGGTCCGCGCCGCGATTCCGGTCGCGACGAGGGCGGGCCGACCTATGCCGTCAACGGCACGGTGAAGTGGTTCGACCAGGTGCGCGGCTTCGGCTTCGTGACGCCGGATGATGGTGGGCAGGACGTGTTCCTGCACTCCTCCGTCCTGCAGCGCGCGGGCAAGCAGGACGTGCAGCAGGGCGAGAAGGTCGCGCTCGACGTGCGGGACGGCCAGCGCGGCCGCCAGGCCGTCAGCATGAAGGACTGATCTCGACCGGGATCGATCGGGCATCCGATGACCGAAGGGCCGCATGGCCCGCAGGTCTGAATCGGGTGCCCCGTTTGCAAAGGATCCGATGACCGAAGGGCCGGATGGCCCGCAGGTCTGAATCGGACGCCTGGATTACAAGAAGGCCCCGTCGCGCGAGCGGCGGGGCTTTTTTGCTGGCGGTTTTCGCCTCCGTCCTGGGCGGATGCCCTCCCGGCGGTTAAGTTCCTCATGACACAAACTTGAGGACCCATCGCACCATGTCGGGATCCGCCTTCCGTTCCGCGCTCGCCGCGCTCGCCCTCTTCGCTGCTGCACCGGCCACCGCGCAGGAAGCATCCTGGCCGAACCGGCCGATCACGCTGATGGGAGGCTTTCCCAACGGTGCCGGCACCGATCTCTACCAGCGTCGCCTGGCGGAGCCACTGACGCGGGCGCTCGGCCAGACCGTGGTCGTCGACAACCGCACCGGGGCCGGCGGCAACATCGCCTCCGAATACGTCGCGCGGCAGCGGCCGGATGGCTACCTCTTCCTGTTCGGCACCGCCGGCACGCATGCGATCAACGCTTCGCTCTACCGGCGCCTGCCTTTCGACGTGGTGCGCGATTTCACGCCGATCGCCATTCTCGGCGATGTCCCGAACGTGCTGATCGCCAGCCCGGAACGGCGGCCGAACCTCGATTCCTGCCAGGCGGTCATCACGGCGGCGCGCGGCCGGCCGCAGGCGATTTCCTATGCCTCCACCGGCAACGGCGCCTCGACCCATCTCAGCGGCGCGCAATTCGCCGCCGCGACCGGGCTCGACCTGCTGCACGTGCCCTTCCGCGGCCAGCCCGGCGCGGTGACCGCGCTGCTGGCCGGCGATGTCGACATCTTCTTCAACCAGTCCGGGCCGTCGATCGGCCTGATCCAGCAAGGCCAGGTGCGCGGCCTGGCGGTGACGACGCGGGAGCGGATCCCGGCGTTGCCGGATGTGCCGACCGCTGCCGAGGCCTGCGGCTTGCCGGGCTTCGTCAGCACCACCTGGTACGGCATCTTCGCCCCGCCGGGCCTGCCGCGCGCGATCCAGATGCGCATGAACGCCGAGATCCAGCGCATCATCGCGGAGCCCGATTTCCGCGACTGGCTGATCAACAACCAGGGCATCACCCCGCCGCCGCCGACCACGCCGGAAGAATTCCGCGCCATCCAGGAACGCGACATCGCCACCTGGCGCGAAGTGGTCCAGCGTTCCGGCGCCACGGTGGACTGACCCGGCATGCGCCGCCGCGGCATCCTGGCCTCGGGTCTGGGCATGCCCTTCCTGGCGCGGCCCGCCATGGCGGCGGCCGGCCGGCTCGATCTGCCGGAAGCGGCCGGCGCCACGGCGGACCCGATGCCGGTCTGGTATCACCGGCCGGCGGCCTGGCGCCCCGGCGGGCCGGCGGTGGCGGTGCTGCACGGGCTGCGCCGCGACGGCGAGAATTACCGCGACGCCTGGGTGCCGCATGCCGAGCACCTGGGCTTCCTGCTGCTGGTGCCGGAATTCGGCGCCCGGAAGTTCCCGGGCGTCGCCTGGTATAATTTCGGCCATGCCGGCGATGAGGCGGGCCATATCCGGCCGCGCGCCGACTGGTGCTTCGCGGTGCTCGACCGGGCGGTCGCCAGCGCCCGCGCCGCGCTTGGCGCGGGTGAGGGCGGCTTCGCCCTGTATGGCCATTCCGCCGGGGCGCAATTCGCGCATCGCTATCTGCTGCTGGGCGGCGGCGCCGCGACCCGCGTCGTGGTCGCCAATGCCGGCTGGTACAGCATGCCGGATCCGGACGTGGCCTTCCCCTATGGGCTGCGGGGCCTGGCCGATGATGCCGCGCTTCGCGCCGCCTTCGCGCAGCCGGCGGTGATCCTGCTTGGCGAAGCCGATACCGATCCGCACCACCCGGCACTGCGCCGGGATGCCGAGGCCGATCGCCAGGGCACCTATCGCTTCGCCCGCGGCCAGGCCTTCTTCGCCGCCTGCACCGCGCGCGCTGCGGCACTTGGCGCGCCGCTCGCCTGGACGCTGCGGACCGTGCCCGGCATCGGGCATTCCAACACCGGCATGGCCATCGCGGCGGCACCCCTGCTCGTTGCCCCCTGATCCGACGGCGCCCATGCAACAGGCATCTTCGGCAGCGGATGCCGTCACCGGGCGCAGCGCGATGTGCCGTGCAGGCCGCTAAGTATAATCCTGGCCAATCTGGCCTGTTCCTTGCTTCACTAACGCCAAGACGAAAGCTGGCATGCGCGCCCCGCACCAAGACGGTGGGTGCTGTGTTGGTGGCGTATAATGAACAATGAGCAATGCAGAGGGGGCCATATGTTTCGCCGTAGAAGCCTGATCATCGGCACTGCCGCATTACCATTATTCCATATTGGCGCGGCAAAGGCGGCGGATGACATCGTCATCGGCGCCATCTTTCCGATGACCGGCAACAGCGCCCAGATCGGCCTCGACGCCAAGGCGGCGATCGAAGTGGCGATGGATGTCGTCAATGGCCAGCATGACCCGCTGCCGATGCTGATGGGCCAGGGCGGCGGCCTGCCGAACCTGGGTGGCGCCAAGATCCGCGTGCTCTTCGCCGACCACCAGAACGACCCGCAGAAGGCGCGCGCCGAGGCGGAGCGGCTGATCACCCAGGAACGGGTGGCGCTGATCATCGGCAGCTTCACCAGCGCCACCGCCGCCACCATCTCCCAGGTGACCGAGCGCTACCAGATCCCCTATCTCTCGGCCGACAATTCCTCGCCGACGCTGACGCAGCGCGGGCTGCACTGGATCTTCCGCACCACCCCGAACGACGTGACCTTCACCGAAGGCATGTTCAGCTTCTTCAAGGCGGTGGGCGAACGCACCGGCCGGCCGGTGCGCAGCGTGTCGCTGTTCTACGAGGACAGCATCTTCGGCACCGACAGTTCCGGCATCCAGCGCCGCCTGGCCGGCGAGAACCAGATCCGCGTCGCGACCGACATCAAGTACCGCGCCAATTCGCCGAGCCTGGCTTCCGAGGCGCAGCGCATGAAGGCGGCGGATGCGGATGTGATGATGCCGTCATCCTACACCACCGACGCCATCCTGATCATGCGGGCGATGAACGAGATCGGCTACCGGCCCAAGGCGGTCATGGCGCAGTCGGCCGGCTTCCAGGAACAATCCTTCCTGACCGGTGTCGGTGCCCTGGCGGAAGGGGTGTTCAGCCGGTCTTCCTTCGCGGTCGATGCCGGCAGCAGCCGCCCGGCCATCGCGCCGGTCAATGCGCTGTATCGCGCCAAGCAGAACAAGGACATGAACGACAACACCGCGCGCGAATTCACCGCCTTGCAGGTGATCGCGGACGCCATCAACCGGGCCGGCACCACCACGCCGGCGGCGCTGCAGGCCGCCTTCCGCGCGACCGACATCCCGGGCGCGCAGATCATCATGCCCTGGAGCGGCATCCGCTTCGACGCCGCCGGCAACAACACCCTGGCGACGCCGGTGATCCAGCAGGTGAAGAACGGCACCTACCGCACCGTCTGGCCCTTCGAGGTCGCGTCCGAACAGGTGACCTGGAACGTCGGCCAATAGGGCGCGGTCGGGGAGCGGCGCCGTGACGGCGGAATTCATTCTGCAGGCCGTGGTCAGCGGGCTGCTGATGGGCATGATCTATGCCCTGGTGGCGGCCGGGCTGAGCCTGATCTTCGGCCTGATGGACGTGGTCAATTTCGCGCATGGCGAGTTGCTGATGCTCGCCATGTTCGCGGCGCTGGTGCTGTTCCAGGCGACCGGGCTCGATCCGCTGGTGCTGCTGCCGCTGGTGGCGCTGCTGCTGTTCGGCCTCGGTGTCGCGCTCTATCGCGGGCTGATCAGCCGCGCGCTGTCGGTCACCTTCAACCGCGGCATGTCGCAGATCTTCGTCACCTTCGGGCTGGCGATCTTCCTGCGCGGCCTGGCGCAGTTCGTGTTCGGCAGCGAATTCCACAGCATTACCGGCACCTGGCTGAGCGACCGCACGGTGCAGGTGGGTGGCATCTACCTGCCGCTGCCGCAGCTGGTCGCGTCCGGCATCTGCCTGCTGGCCTTCGGCGCGCTGCTGCTGGTGCTGCGCACCGAATTCGGCCGCGCCCTGGAAGCGACGCGGGAGGATCGGGACGCGGTGGCGCTGATCGGCATCGACCGCGACCGCATCTTCGCGATCGGCTGGGGCATGGGCGCCGCCGCGGTCGGCGTCGCCGGCGTGATGCTCGCGACCTTCTACTACATCTCCCCCAATGTCGGGCTGAACTTCGCCACCATCGCCTATGTCACCGTGGCGCTTGGCGGTTTCGGCAGCCTGCTCGGCGCGCTCGCCGCCGGGCTGCTGGTGGGGCTGGTGGAAAGCCTGACCGCCCTGGTGCTGGAACCATCGCTGAAGCAGGTCGGCATGTTCGGCCTCTATCTGCTCGTCCTCGCATTCCGGCCGCGCGGCCTGTTCGGGAAGCTCTGATGTCGACCACGATCCAGCCGGCCCTGCCGGCGCCGCGGCGCGTCAACGCGACGCTGCGGCGCCGGCGGCGGGAATTGCTCACCGGGGCGGTGCTGCTCGCGCTGCTGCTGCCGCTGCCCTATGCGGTGACGGATACCTACGCGCAGAACCTGCTGATCCTGACCCTGCTCTATGCCGGGCTGTCGCAGGCCTGGAACATCCTCGGCGGCTATTGCGGCCAGATCTCGCTGGGGCATGCGGTGTATTTCGGCATCGGCGGCTATGTCTCCGCCATGCTCTTCGTGCATGCGGGGGTGCCGCCGGTCTTCGGCATGGTCGTGGCCGGGCTGCTGGGCGCGCTCGGCGCGCTGCTGGTCGGCTGGCCGACCTTCCGCCTTTCCGGCCACTACTACGCCATCGCGACGGTGGTGGTGGGGGAGATCGCCTACCTGCTGTTCCTCAACTGGGACTGGGTCGGCGGCGCCAGCGGCGTCTACGTGCCGATCGGGCCGGATAGCTGGCTGACCATGCAGTTCGGGATCTCGAAGCTGCCCTGGTACTTCATCACGCTCGGCTTCGCGGCACTGGCCTGGATCGTCGCCTGGCTGATCGAAGGATCGCGCTGGGGCTATGCCTGGCGCGCGGTGAAGGACGATGTGACGGCGGCGCGGTCGCTCGCGGTGCGCATCTTCCCGTCCAAGATGGCGGCGGCGGCGATCAGCGGCTTCCTCACCGGCATGGGTGGCGCGATCTACGCCCAATATGTCGGCTATATCGATCCCGACAGCATCCTGGCCGGCAGCTTCTCCATCCTGATCGCGCTGCCCGCGGTGCTCGGCGGCGTCGGCACGCTCTGGGGGCCGCTGCTCGGCGCTGCGGTGCTGATCCCGGTCTCCGAGGTCACGCGATCCTATCTCGGCGGGTCGGGCAGCGGCGTCGACCTGATGATCTATGGCGCGCTGATCATGGTCGTGGCGCTCGCCAGGCCGCAGGGGCTGGTGAGCCTGTTCGGGATCCGGAGCCGTGCGGGAGGTGACGATGCCCGCGCTGCTTGAGGTCCAGAACGTCAGCAAGCGCTTCGGCGGCGTGCAGGCGAACAGCGAGGTCAGCTTCGATGTCGAAGCCGGTGAGATCCTGGGCCTGATCGGCCCGAACGGCGCCGGCAAGACCTCGCTCTTCAACAGCATCGCCGGGGAGGTGACGCCGGATGCGGGCGAGATCCGGCTGGATGGCCGGCGCGTCTCCGGCCTCGGACCGCTGGAATGCACGCGGCGCGGCATCGCGCGCACCTTCCAGGTCGTGCGTTCCTTCGATTCCATGACGGTGCGGGAGAATGTCATGGTCGGCGCCTTCGCCCGCCTCGGCACCGCGCGGGCGGCGATGGCGGAGGCGGAGCGGGTGATCGATTTCGCCGGCCTCACGCCGCGCACCGACACGCCGGCGCTCTCCCTGACACCGCCCGAGAAGCGGCGGCTGGAAGTCGCCCGCGCGCTGGCGACCAGGCCGCGGCTGCTGCTGCTCGATGAAATGCTGACCGGGCTGACCCCGTCCGAGGCGCAGTCCGGCGTGCAACTGATCCGCGACGTGCGTGACCAGGGCGTCACCATCATCATGGTCGAGCATGTGATGGAGGTGCTGCTGCCGCTGATCGACCGCGCCGTGGTGCTCGATCTCGGCCGCGTCCTGCTCACCGGCTCGCCGCGGGAGGTCGTGCGCGACCCGCGGATGATCCGCGCCTATCTGGGGGACCGCTATGCTGCGGCTTGAAGGCGTGTCCGCCAGCTATCGCGGCCTGAAGGCGCTGCAGGGCATCGATATCGAGGTGGGACAGGGGGAGGTGGTGGCCGTGGTCGGCGCCAATGGCGCGGGCAAGAGCACGCTGCTGAAGGCGATCGCCGGCCAGGTGACCACGGAAGGCGCGGTGAGCTTCCTGGGCCAGAGCCTGCGCGGCCTGGCGCCGCACCGCATCGCCCGGCTCGGCGTCAACCTGGTGCCGGAAGGGCGGCGGCTGTTTCCGCGCCTGTCCGTCGAGGACAATCTGCGCCTCGGCGCCTATGCGCATCGCGATGCCGAACGATTCAAGCCGCTGGAGCTGGTCTTCGAGCTGTTCCCCAGGCTGAAGGAAAGGCTGCCGCAACTCGCCGGCACGCTGTCGGGCGGTGAGCAGCAGATGCTGGCGATCGGCCGCGCGCTGATGACCCGGCCGAAGCTGCTGATGCTGGACGAGCCGAGCCAGGGCATCATGCCGAAGCTGGTCGACGACATCCTGGCGGCGGTGACCCGCATCCGTGCCCTGGGCGTGACCGTGCTGCTGGTGGAGCAGCGCCTGGCGGAAGCGCTGGCCATCGCCGACCGCGCCTATGTGCTGCAGACGGGCAGGGTGGTGCTGTCCGGCCCCGCCGCGGCGATCGCCGGCGATGCCGAGGTGCGCCGGGCCTATCTGGGCATGTGAAACCCTTGCGGCGGCGTCCGGGGCTCTGCTATTCTTTCTGACATGTCAGAAGGTCACCCAGCGCCATGTCGCTGATCATCCCGATCGAACCGCCCACCTCCCTGACCGAGCAGGCGGTCGCGGCGCTGCGGGCCGATATCCTGGCGGTGCGGCTGGCGCCTGGGGAGACGCTGTCCGAGGCGGCGCTGACCGAGCGCCTCGGCCTCGGCAAGGCCCCGGTGCGGGCGGCGTTGGCGCGGCTGGCCGAGGAAGGGCTGGTGCAGGCGATGCCACGCCGCGGCTGGGTGGTCTCCCTGGTCACCATCCGCGACATCCATGAGGTCTTCGACCTGCGCCTGCTGCTGGAGCCGGAGGCGGCGCGCCGCGCCGCCGGCCGCGTCGACGCCGATGCGCTGCGCTGCCTCGATGCCGTCTGCGCCGCCGGGCACCGGCCGGAAGATGGCGCGACCGCGCTCGACTTCCTGCAGGCCAATCGCGCCTTCCATGTCGCGGTGGCCGAACTCTCCGGCAATGGCCGGCTGGCGCGCCAGCTTGGCCGGCTGCTGGACGAAAGCACGCGGATGCTGGTGCTCGGCCTGTCGCGCCGCGACCGCAGCGGCGAGATGGCGCATGAGCATGCCGCGCTGATCGAGGCGCTGGCGCTCGGCCGTGCCGCCGAGGCCGCGGCGCTGATGGAAGCGCAGGTCGCCGCCAGCCGCGCCATGGTGCTGGCGGCGCTGACCGCGCCCGGCATGGCTTTGCCCGTCTGAGCACCTGATGACACGTCGAGGAGGATCGTGATGCTGCACACCGCCATGCTGGCTCCGTCCGTGATGGCTCCGGCCTTGCCGCGCATGATCGCGGCGGTGGAGGCCGCGCTGGGATCGCCCGCGGCCATTGCCGCCGCCATGGCGCCCTTCGCGCGGGATCCCGGCCTGCTCGCCGGCATCGACCTGACGCCGGATGCCGTGCGCTACCGGCGGGTGCCGCTGCATGAGGATGCGGGCGGCCGCTTCGCGGTCGCGGCCCTGGTCTGGCTGCCCGGGCAGATGTCGCCGGTGCATGCGCATGAGGCCTGGTGCGCCGTCGCCTTCCACCGCGGGCTGCTGACCGAGAGCTTCTTCGACATCTGCACCGAAGGCGGCGGCCCGGTGCCGCGCGAATGCCGGCTGCGCCGCGCCGGCGAGACCAGCCATGCCGCGCCGGATCCCTGCGCCATCCACCGGCTGGCCAATCTCGGCACCGGCGCCGCGGTCTCGATCCACGCCTATGGCCTGCCCTTCGCGCGCTTCGGCTGCTCGTTGAACCGGGTCTACGCGGCGTAGGAGGGTTCCGGGGTTTCGCGCCGGCGGCGCCAGGGCCGGCCGCCGCCGATCGCCAGCAGCCCGCCCAGCACGGCGGTGACCGCGGCCAGCGGCCCGAAGCCGGCAAAGCCGTGATGCGCCAGGATCCAGCCGCCGAAACTCGCGGCGCCAAGCCAGCCGAAGGAGGCCGAGGTGACGTTGAGGCCGAGCACCGTGCCCCGCACTTCGTCCGGCACATTGGCCAGCGCCGCCATCAGGGCCGGTCGGGCGATGGCGTTGACGAAGACATAGAAGAAGGCGAGCGCCACGGTGCCGGCCAGCCCCGGTGTCCAGCCATAGAGCGGCAGCGCCAGCAGCGCGGAGCCGAACATGGCGACGGCGAAGGTGCGCGGCCGGTTGGGCAGCCGGTCGGCCAATTGGCCGCCGAGCAGGGTGCCGAGGATATTGCCGGCTGCGAAGGTCGCCAGCGGCACCACCACGCCGGCCAGCGACAGGCCGTAGGTCGATTGCAGGAAGGTCGCGAAGAAGACCGCGGTCAGGCCGTAGCAGATACGCTCCGCCACCCCCATCGCGAGCAGCCGCATCACCGGGCGTGACAGCGCCGCGCGGTAGCCCGGCTTCGCCGCGCCCGCCGCACGCGCCGCGCCGGCCGGCCGCAGCGTGGTGAGGAACAGGCTGAGCGCTGCGGCCAGCGCCACCGCCGCGACGCAGAGATTGGTCCCGCGCCAGCCGATGAAGGACCCGATCCAGGCGGCAGCCGGCACGCCGACCAGCAGCGCCAGCGACTGCCCGGCCATGATCCAGCCCAGCGCGCGGCCGCGCTGGCGGTCGATGGTCCGCGCCGAGGCCTCCGTCATGATCACGCCGGTGAAGGCGCCGCCGCAGGCACCGGCCGCCGTCGCCCAGATCGCGACGCCCAGATAGGTGTCGGACGCGGCGACGCCGGCCATGCTGGCCGCCAGCGCCAGCGGCCCGCCGATCAGGAAGGGCCGCCGGCCCCAGCGGTCCGATCCTGCGCCAGCGAGCAGCGAGGCCGCGCCCCAGGCGATCGAGGTCGTCGCCATCAGGTTCGCGACCAGCGGCAGGCTGGTCGCCAGGTCGCGCGCCATGTCGATCAGGAAGGGCGCCCGCGTGGTGCCGCTGCAGGATGCCGCGAACATCGCGAGGCAGGCCGCGGCCAGCAGCGCCCAGGGCATCGCGGGTGGAGGAGCGGGGGCATTGGACGTCATTATCGCGATGGTAACCCAGGCGACAGGTTCCGGCGATGGGGCGGCGTCCCCGTCGGGCCTGCCTTTCGCGCGGCGATCATCATCGCGGCAGGCCGATTTTCGCCAGCGCGACGCCGGTCGCCTGTGGCATGCTGGTCGCGGCGTCCGGTATCGGGCGCCGTAATATCGCCTGAAATTCGCCGTAACCACTCTTGCACACTGTCGCGACACTGACGCGGTAACGTCCAGGGAATGACATCGAATCCGGCCAAGCCCGCCGACCTTCTCGAGCCGCTCGCGCGCATCGCGATCGCGGCCGGGGCGGCGATCGAACAGGTACGCAGCGGGGCCGCGATCGGCCAGACCGCGAAGCCGGATGGCAGCCCGGTGACCGATGCCGATCTCGCCGCCGATGCGGTGATCCGCACCGGCCTCGCGGCACTCGCCCCCGACATCCCCGTGGTCTGCGAGGAAGGCGAAGCCTGTGCCGAGACCCTGGCCTCGCGCTATTTCCTGATCGACCCGCTGGACGGCACCCGCGAATTCATCGGCGGCCATGCCGATTACACCGTCAACATCGCGCTGATCGAGGAAGGCCGGCCGGTCGCCGGCGTGGTCTTCGCCCCGCGCGATGGGCGGCTCTGGCGCGGCGCCCTCGGCTGCGGCGCCACCCGCCAGGATGGCGATGGCCCGGCGCGGCCGGTGCAGGTCCGCGCCGCTGACGATGGCGGCCTGGTCGCGGTCGCCAGCCGGTCCCACCGCGACGCGGCGACCGAAGCCTTCCTGACCTGGCTTGGCGTCAGCGAGACGCGCTGCGTCGGCTCCTCGCTGAAGTTCTGCCTGGTGGCGGAGGGCGGCGCCGATGTCTATCCGCGCTTCGGCCCGACCATGGCCTGGGACACGGCGGCCGGGCAGGCGGTGCTGGAAGCCGCCGGCGGCGCGGTATTCTGCCCGCAGGGCAAGCCCTTCCGCTACACGCCGGGCAATGGCTGGCGCAACGGCGCCTTCATCGCCTGGGGGGCGTCACGACCACCCATTGCGTCGTGACATGGGCGGCGGGTTCCGCCGCCGCCTCCGCCCGCAACCAGACCTCGCCATAGATCAGCCGGCCGCCCTGCTTGACGATGCGGGCTTCGGCCAGCACCGGCCCGGGTCGGGGACGGCGCAGGAAGCTGATCGCGAGCTGGGAGGTCAGGCTTTCGTCGCGGCCTTCGTTCACGCCGAGCAGCGCGGCCCACATCGCCACATCCGCCAGACCCATCAGCGCCGGGCCGGCGATGCTGCCGCCCGGGCGCAGCAGGTCCGGGCGTTCCGGCAGGCGGCACAGCGCGGTGCCGCCTTCCGCCTGCAGCACCTCGATCCCCCATTGCGCCGCCAGCGGCACGCCGGCATGCACGATGGCCTGGATCTCGGCCGGGCTCACCGGCCGCCGACCACGCGGCCGGTGCAGGGATTGCGGCCGATCCAGTAGCAGAGCTCGGCCGGCTGGCGGATGTCGAACAGTGCCAGGTCGCAGAGCAGCCCGGGCGCCAGCCGTCCGCGATCCTGGCGCCCGAGCGCCGCGGCGGCGTGGCGCGTGACGCCGAGCAGCGCTTCCTCCACCGTCAGGCGGAACAGCGTGCAGCCGAGGTTCAGCATCAGCAGCAGCGACAGCGCGGGGGAGGAGCCCGGGTTGAGATCGGTCGCCAGCGCGAGGCGCAGCCCGGCTTCCCGCATCGCCGCGATATCGGGCTGGCGGGTTTCGCGAATGAAGTAGAAGGCGCCGGGCAGCAGCACGCCGACCGTGCCGGCGCGCGCCATCGCGCGCAGCCCGGCCGGGTTCGCGTATTCGATATGGTCGGCCGACAGCGCGCCGTGCCGGGCCGCGAAGGCGGCGCCGTCATCGTCGCGTAGCTGGTCGGCATGCAGCTTCACCGGCAGGCCGAGCCCATGCGCGACATCGAGCACCATCGCCGTCTCCCGCGCGTCGAAGCCGATCGCGGTGTCGAGGAAGGCGTCGACCGCATCGGCCAGGCCTTCCCGCGCCGCTGCGGGGACGATGTCCTGCGCCACATGCGCCGCGTAGTCGGTGCGGCGGCCGGCATATTCCGGCGGCGTCGCATGCGCGGCCAGCAGCGTCGTCTCGATGCGCACCGGCTGCGTGGCGGCAAGCGCGCGGGCGGCGCGGAGCTGGCGCAGCTCGGTCTCCATTTCCAAGCCATAGCCCGACTTGATCTCGACCGTGGTGACGCCTTCGGCCATCAGTGCCTTGAGTCGCGGCGTGGCGGACGCGATCAGCGACGCGTCATCCGCCGCGCGCGTCGCGCGGACGGTGGACAGGATGCCGCCGCCGGCCTTGGCGATATCCTCATAGCTCACGCCGGACAGGCGCTGCTGGAACTCCCCGGCGCGGTCGCCGCCGAAGACCAGATGCGTGTGGCAGTCGATCAGCCCGGGCAGGATATGGGCGCCGGCGCAATCCACCGTCTCCGCGGCGGGGCCGGGGATGGCGTCGCGCCGGCCGAGCCAGGCGATGCGCCCGTCGCGGGCGGCGATGGCGCCATCGGCGACGACCCCGAGCGGATCGCCCGCGGGGCCGTCCATGGTGACGAGAGTGGCGTTGAGCCAAAGGCGGTCGAATTGCATGGCGGCAGTGTCACCCAAAGCGGCCCCGGTGTCAGCGCGATCCTGCGCGCGGCACCGGCGCGGTTCACGGCTGCGCGAGAGTCGGATTGTCACAGGACCGAAGCTATGATCGATCTCGCAATGACCGATAGAGGGAGCGTTCATTCGCGTGGAGACCGCTTCGATGACCACAGCATGGCCGCCCATCCTGCAGCGTCAGGTGCAGGTCCTGGTCGATCAGTTCCTGACCGGGGATGGCTCCGCCTGGATCGGCATCGCCGGCATCGAGCGGCTCGGCGCCTCCGGCCGCTTCTCGGGCACCATGCGCGTCGGCGGCCGGATCGAAGCGCTGGGCGCGCATGCGCTGACCGAAGCCTTCGTCTGGGTGCAGGGCAATGATCCGGAGCTCTGGCTCGACCCGCGCTCGCCGAAGTACCGCGACCTCTACGACGAATTCGCCCGCACCCGGCTCGGCCTCGCCGGGCGCCCCACCGGCATCGCCTGGAACATCGACCACGTCTTCCCCAAGGCCGCCGGTGCGCTGGATGGCATGACCCATGTGCGGGCGATGGCGATCGCCTCCGGCGGCAACCAGTCGCTGGGCCGCACGGTCGAGAAGGCCATGAAGGGCCGTGCCGACGGCGTGCCGGGCCGCAAGCTGATCCGCCACGCGACCTGGATGACGATCGGCAAGGCCTCCGGCTACGAGGGCTGGCAGAAGCTGCCGGATTCCGCTGCCGCCGCCGGCAATACGGCCGAGGTGGGCAATCTCTTCGCCTTCCTCGCCGGTCGCGGCATCGTCCCGCCGGCCGGGGCGCTGGAGCAGGGCCTGACCTCCTTCACCCTGACCAGGATCCGCTGAGGCCCGGCGGGCTGGCAAAACCGCTCGCCGTCGGCCATGCAGGGGCGACCTGCCGGAAGGATCGCCCGCCATGCCGCATTTCTTCGCCGAAGCCGCGCTGCTGCCGGAGGGCTGGGCGCGCGACGTGCTGATCGAAGCCGATGCGGCGGGCGGCATCACCGGCGTGACGCCGCAGGCGCGGCCCGGCGATGCGGAGCGCCTGGCCGGCCATGTGGTGCCCGGCGTGCCGAACCTGCATTCGCACGCCTTCCAGCGCGCCATGGCCGGCTTCGCGGAGCGCCGCAGCCCGGACGGCCAGGACAGCTTCTGGACCTGGCGCGATACCATGTACCGCTTCGTCGGCCGCTTCTCGCCGGAGGATGCGGAAGCGGTCGCGGCGCAGCTCTACGCCGAATGCCTGGAATGGGGTTTTACCGGCATCGCGGAGTTCCATTACCTGCATCACCAGCCGGACGGCACGCCCTACGCGGATCGCGCGGAGATGGCGCTCCGCCATGTCGCGGCGGCGCGGCGGGCGGGCATCGGCATCACCATGCTGCCCTGCCTCTACCGCCATGGCGGCATTTTCGGGCTCGATCCGGTGCCCGGGCAGCGCCGCTTCCTGAATGACGTCGACGGCATTCTCGCAATCCACGCGGCGCTCGCCAGGGCGCTGGCCGATGACGGCAATGCCGGGCTCGGCATTGCGCCGCATTCGCTGCGCGCGGTGACGCCGGCGATGATCGCGGCGGTCGCCGGCCTCGGTGGCCCGATCCATATCCACGCGGCCGAACAGATGCGGGAAGTGGCGGAATGCCTCGACGCCACCGGCGCCCGGCCGGTGGAATGGCTGCTGGCCAATGCGCCGGTCGACGCCCGCTGGTGCCTGATCCACAGCACCCACATGACGGAGGCGGAAAGCGCCGGGCTGGCACGCTCCGGCGCCGTCGCCGGCCTTTGCCCTTCGACCGAAGCCTCGCTCGGCGACGGCATCTTCGGCCTGCCGGGCTTCCGCGCCGCGGGTGGGCGTTTCGGCATCGGCACCGACAGCCATGTCGGCACCTCGCCCCGGGATGAACTGCGCCAGCTCGAGACCAGCCAGCGCCTGGCGCTGCAGGCACGCAGCATCGCGACCGATGCCGCGCACCCGCATCCCGGCCGGGTGCTGCTGGATGCGGCGCTGGCCGGCGGCGCCCAGGCCAGCGGGCGCCCGGTCGGCGCCATCGCGGTGGGGATGCGCTGTGACCTGGTGGCGCTGGACCCGGCGCATCCGACCCTGCTCGGGCGGGAGGGCGACGCGCTGCTCGATGCCTGGATCTTCGCCGGGCAGGGCAATCCGGTGCGCGAGGTGATCGTCGGCGGTCGTCGCGTCGTGGCCGACGGCGCACATGTGGCGCGCGATGCCATCGGCCGGGACTTCGCCGCCGCGATGGGGCGCCTGACCGCCTAGGATTCGCGCTGGCAATGGCGGCGACGCCGCCATTGCCAGGGGCTTGTCAGGACGCGCGCTGGGGCCGCGTCCCGCCGAGGCGCCGGATCTGCTTCATCGCCGGCGCCAGGCCGTAATGGATCAGCGGGATCAGCAGGCCGCCGAGCGCCAGGC
>DASYDR010000125.1:0-32598 GCA_036499545.1 Roseomonas sp.
CACACCACCGCGCGCTTCGGCCCGGTGCGGGAGGTGGAGAAGGGGCTGGTGCTGGAAGTCGCCTTCGACGCGGCGCAGCGCAGCACCCGGCACCGGTCGGGCGTCGCGCTGCGTTTCCCGCGCATCGCCCGCATCCGGCGCGACAAGCCGGTGGAGGAAGCCGACCGGCTGGAGAACCTGATGCTGTTCGTCCCGGACCGCAGCGCGGCGGATTGACCATGGGCGATACGCGTGGTGCGCTCCGGCCATCTCAAGGAGGAAGCGTCATGTCGCTCGTCACCAACCATATCCGCCAGCGTCTGGAGGCCGGCGGCCTCGCGCTCGGCTTTGGCGTTCATCACCTGCGCGGCTCCGCCGTCGGCATGCTCGCCAAGGCGGCGGGGTATGACTGGCTGTTCATCGACATGGAGCATGGCGCGACCTCGGTGCAGGAAGCGACGCAGATCGCCATCGCGGCGCTGAACCAGGGCATCACGCCGATCGTGCGCTGCTGCAAGGACGCGCTGTTCGAAGGCACCCGCGCGCTCGACAACGGCGCCATGGGCGTCGTCGTGCCGCATGTCGACAATGCCGAGGAGGCCAAGGCCGTCGTCGCCGCCTATCGCTTCCCGCCGATCGGCACGCGCAGCTGGGGCGGCCCGCCCTTCGCCTATAACCTGGCGGCCCCGAGCCCGGCCGAGGCGCAGGTGGAGCTGAACAAGGACATTTTCATCTCGGTGATGATCGAGACGCCGGAAGCGGTCGCCAATGCGGATGCGATCGCCGCGGTCCCGGGCGTCGATTCGCTGATGATCGGCACCTCGGACCTCACCGCCTCGATGGGCATCGCCGGGCAGATCGGGCATGCCGATGTGCGCGCGGCCTATCAGGCGGTCGCCGATGCCTGCAACAAGCACGGCAAGGTCATGGGCATGGGCGGCGTCTATGACGAAGTCTACGCGCCGCAATACATCGCCCTCGGCGCCCGCTTCCTGCTCTCCGGCTCCGACCACAACCTGCTGCTGGCCGGCGCCAGCGCCCGCTCCAAGTTCCTGCGCGGCCTGCAGGGGAAGTAACCACCCACCTACCCAAGCCCGCGGCCGCAGGCCGCCAACAGCTCCTGCGGAGCGAGCGCAGCGATGCACCGGGGCCGCGAACGCGGCCCCGCGCCAGACCGATAGCTGCGACCAGCGCACCCTGACCGCGCGGAAGCCAAGGCCGCGCATGCGGCCACCGGCGATTGAGGCTTATAAAATCTCGATGCTCCGGGGCCGCGAATGCGGCCCCGCGCGCGACCATCAGTCGCCGCCGGCGCGCCCTGACAGCGCGTCAGCCAAGGCCGCGCATGCGGCCGCATTTAATGCGAACCATTCGCATTGAGCTTGCGAGGCGTTCTCAGTCGGGCTATCCCTCCGGATGTTCACCCGGGGGGATCCCATGCGTCGCCGTCGCCTCGTCCATCTGGCCGCCAGTGCCGTCGCCCTTTCGGGGCTGGCGCTTCCTGCCCTGGCACAGGCGCAGGAACTGAACATCTATTCGGCGCGCCACTATCCGACCGACCGGCAACTCTACGATACCTTCACGCGGGAGACTGGCATCCGCATCCGGCTGGTGGAAGGCGATGCCGATCAGCTCGTCGCCCGTATCCAGAGCGAGGGGCGGAACAGCCCGGCCGATGTCTTCATCACCGTCGATGCCGCCCGGCTGGCCCGCGCCAAGGAAGCCGGCATCCTGGCGCCGCATGGCTCGGTGCTGATCAACCAGCGGGTGCCGGAAGCGCTGCGCGACCGTGACGGGACCTGGTTCGCGGTGACCCAGCGCGGCCGCGTGATCATGTACGACAAGGAGCGGGGGCTGCCGCAGGGCCTGACCCGCTATGAGGACCTGGCCGATGCGCGCTTCCGCGGCATGGTCTGCGTCCGCTCCGGCAGCCATCCCTACAATGCCGCCATGGTCGCCAGCATCCTGGCCGCCGATGGCGCGCCGGCGACGGAGACCTGGGCGCGCGGTCTGGTCGCGAACTTCGCCCGCCCGCCGCAGGGCGGCGACCGCGACCAGTTCCGGGCGATCCCGTCCGGCCAATGCCAGATCGCGATTTCCAATACCTACTACCTCGGGCATTTCGGCCGCTCCGAAAGCGCCGAGGATCAGGCGCTGTTCCGGCGCATCGGCGTGATCTTCCCGAACCAGGCGGAGGGGGATCGCGGCACGCATGTGAACGTCTCCGGCGCCGCCCTGGTGACGACCGCGCCGAACCGCGCCAATGCGGTGCGCTTCCTGGAATACATGACCGGGCATGAGGCGCAGGAGATCTTCGCCCTGGCCAACATGGAATACCCGGTGGTCGCCGATGCGCCGCTGCACCCGGCGCTGCAGGCGATGGGCCGGTTCCGGGCCGAGCCGGTGAATGCCGACCGCCTGGCCGCGAATGTCGCGGAAGGGCTGCAGATCATCCAGCGCGCCGGCTGGCGCTGAGACGGGCCAGGGAATAGCGCGGCATGTATGTCTGCATCTGCAACGGCCTGACCGATCGCCAGATCGGCGATGCGGTCTGTGGTGGCGCCAAGCGACCCTGCGAGGTCTATACCGCCTGCAACAGCAAGGCGCAGTGCGGCAGCTGCACCCGCACCATCCTGTCGATCATCCGGCAGGAGCCGGCGGACGGCAAAGGCCATTGATCGGCCGGAGCGTGATGCGTTCGCAAGCGCTCCCGCATCACGCTCCAGCGCTTGTCTGATCGCGTGATTCAGATTTTTCGGCGCTTCCGCCTCAAATCATCACGCTCTAATTGCTTGAGAATGCTTGTTAACTGCGAACGGGTGTTCTGAACGATCTGCACGGGCCGGGCCTGGCTTTGTTGCAGCGGGCGTCATGCGGACGCTATGCCCATGCCTCGGACAGGAGGCAGCCCATGTTACGCGACCCGAAGGTGATCGAGCATCTCAACACCCAGCTCACCAATGAGCTGACGGCGATCAACCAGTATTTCCTGCATGCCCGGACGCTGCGCCACTGGGGCGTCACGCTGCTCGGCAAGAAGGAATACAAGGAATCGATCGAGGAGATGCATCACGCCGATTGGCTGATCGAGCGCATCCTGTTCCTCAACGGCCTGCCCAACGTCCAGCGCCTGAACAACGTGCTGATCGGGCAGAGCGTGCAGGAAGTCCTCGAATGCGACCTGAAGCTCGAGGAGAAGGCGGTCAACGACCTGCGCGAAGGCATCGCCTATTGCGAGAGCGTGCGCGACTTCGTCTCCCGCGACCTGCTGCTGAAGATCCTGTCGGATGAGGAGGAGCACGCGGACTTCCTGGACCGCCAGTTCGACCTCATCCGCCAGATCGGCATCGAGCGCTACATCCAGCTCAACAGCGCCCCTGCCTCGGAGCAGGACGAGGGCGAGGACTGATACCGGGGAGTCTGTCCCGGACAGGCTCCCGGCGCCGGCAGGCGGATCATCCTTACCGGCTGCCGGCCACCTGACCGACGATCCAGGATACCACCGCGACCACGAGCGCGCCGAGGAAGGCGCTGCCGAAGCCGGCGATGTGCATGCCGGGCATCAGGGCCGCGGTCAGCCAGAGCATCAGCGCGTTCACCACCAGGATGAACAGCCCGAAGGTGACGATGGTGAGCGGCAGCGACAGCAGCATCGCCACCGGCCGGATCAGTGCATTCACCACGCCGAAGACCACGGCCGCGAGGATCATGTTGAGCGGGCCGGTGAAGCTGATCCCGCCGATCACCCTGGTCGCGCACCAGAAGGCGAAGGCGGTGATCAGCGTGTGGATGATGAAGCCCATGCGCTGTTCTCCTTGAAGGCCGTTACGGCATTGGAGCAGAGCGGCCGGCACCGGACTCCATTCCGTGTCATGAAGATGCTGAAAATGCCGCGGCGTGGCGGTCACGTTGACGCCATCGGAAATGAGCGGCGCGGGCCCGTACCGCTTCAGGTTGACGTGCCCTGCCGCCGCACCGCGCGGGTCAGCAGGATGATCGGCAACAGGCCAACCAGCACGATCAGCAGGGCCGAGGTGCTCGCCTCCGCCAGGCGCTCATCGGCGGCGAGGGTGTTCACCCGCACGGCCAGCGTGTCGAGGTCGAAGGGGCGGACGATCATCGTCGCCGGCAATTCCTTCATGGTGTCGACGAAGACCAGGATGGCGGCACTCAGCAACGCGCCCTTCGCCAGGGGCAGCTCGACCTCCCGCACCGCCTGGCCAGGCCGGCGTCCGAGCACCCGTGCCGCGGCGGTCAGCGACGGCT
Source organism: Roseomonas sp. (assembly GCA_036499545.1). Lineage (GTDB taxonomy): Bacteria > Pseudomonadota > Alphaproteobacteria > Acetobacterales > Acetobacteraceae > Plastoroseomonas. The sequence goes on from DASYDR010000125.1 coordinate 4,246, forward strand.
TCAGCCGCGCCAGGCCCGATTCGATCGCGCCCTGCGCGATGGCGAGGAAGCGGACCACATAGGCGAAGAGCAGCGCCGCCATCGATCCCGAGAGCAGCAGCCCGGTGGACAGCCCGAGGTTCCGGCGCGTCCAGTCGTCCACCGCGTTGTCGAAGGCGCCGAAGGGCACCAGCACGCCGACCGCGATGACCGAGCCTGGGATGGCATAGCCGAGACCCGCGATGCGCGACGCGGCGCCGCGCAACCGGCCCGGATGCAGCCGCGCCGCCCAGGCGAGCAGCGCCGCGACCGCGACCGCGAGCAGCGCGGCGAGGGCGGAGAGCATGAGGGAATTGATCGCGAAGGGCAGGAAGCGGTCCGGCGCCAGCGGGTGGCCGACTTCGACCATCATCGCCAGCAGCGTGCCGCCCGGTATCGCGAAGCCCAGCAGCACCGGCGCCGCGCAGGCGATGATCGCCGCCGGCTGCCGCCACCCCCGGAGCCGCACCGGCCGCAGCGGCGGCTGGCGCGTGGTGGTCGGATGATAGCGCCGGCCGCCGCGGCTCAGCCGTTCGGCCAGGATCAGCAGCGCGACGCAGCCCATCAGCCCGGCGGCAAGCTGGCTGGCGGCACCGCGGTCGCCGAGCCCGAACCAGGCGTCGTAGATCGCGGTGGTGAAGGTGCGGACCGCGAAATGCTGCACGGTGCCGAAATCCGCCAGGGTTTCCATCAGCACGAGGCCGAGGCCCGCGGCCAGCGCGGGCCGCGCCAGCGGCAGCGCCACATGCAGGAAGGTGCGCCCCAGCCCGTTGCCCAGCGTGCGGGACGCCTCGAGCAGGCAGACGCTCTGCTGCAGGAAGGCGCTGCGGCAGAGCAGGAAGACATAGGGGTAGAGCACCATCGCGAGCATCATCGCCGCGCCCGGCAGGGACCGGATCTCCGGGAACCAGTACTGGCCGTAGCGCAGGCCGGTCGCCTCCCGGAGCGTGGCCTGCACCGGGCCGGCGACATCGAGCAGCCAGGTATAGGCATAGCCGCAGACATAGGCCGGCATCGCCATCGGCAGCAGCAGCGCCACTTCCAGCACGGCGCGGCCGCGGAATTCGCAGGCGGTGACGATCCAGGCGGTGGTGACGCCGGCGCTGCCCGCCATCAGCCCGACCAGCAGCGCGAGAGCCGCGGAGTTGCCCAGCAGCTCCGGCAGCATGGTGTCCCAGAATTGCCGCCAGACGGCGCCGGTCGGCGTCGCCGCCATGACCAGCACCGCGATGATCGGCCCGGCGATGCAGAGCGCCACCGGGAAAGCGAGGGCGGTCCAGATCGGTGGCCGACGCCGCCGGAGCGCCGGCGGCGCGGGGAGGGGGGCGGTGCTGGCGGCTGGATGCGACATCTTCGCAACTCCGCTACCACGGACGGCGGCGGAGCGGGAGATGGCGGGGCCGTCAGTCCCCTGGCGTCCAGACCGGCGGCGCGACGCTGCCCACCTGCTCCAGGATGCGCCCATAGGCTTCCGGCCGGCGATGCGCCGCGAAGTTGAAGATCGTGGTGCGGCCCAGCGTGCAGTCGTCCAGGTTGCAGTCGGCGGTGATCAGCTCGTCGCCCCAGCTGGTCGCCTGGGCCATGATCTCGCCCTGCGGGTTCACGATGATGGAATGGCCGAACAGCTCATGCCCGTCCTCGGTGCCGCCCTTGGCGGTCGCGACGCCGAAGCAGGCGTTCTGGTAGCAGCCGGACCGGACCGAGAGATGCGAATGCTCGACGCGCAGGTGGTGCGCCTCGAAGCCGCGATTGTCCATGTTGAGCGAGGGCGTGTTGTAGCCGAGCATGACGATCTCGACCTGCTGCAGCCCCATCACCCGCCAGGCTTCCGGCCAGCGGCGGTCGTTGCAGATCATCATGCCGATATTGGCCTGCTGCTGGCCGACCGGGGCGCGGATCACCGGGAAGCCGAGATCGCCCACCTCGAAATAGCGCTTCTCCAGATGCTGCACCTTGCGGATCGGGTCGTGTTCCTTGTGTCCCGGCAGATGCACCTTGCGGTACTTCAGCACCACCTCGCCCGAGGGATGGACATAGATCGCGGTGTTGAAGCGGTGCCCGTCCGGCGTCTTCTCGGCATAGCCCAGGTGGAAGCCGATGCCGTATTTCTTCGCGGCCTCGAACAGCGGCGCGGTCTCGTTGGACGGCATCGCGTGCTCGTACCAATGGTCGGCCTTGCTGATGTCCTCCTCGTACCAGCGCGGGAAGAAGGTGGTCAGCGCGAGTTCGGGGAAGACCACCACCTCGACGCCGCGGCGATGTGCCTGTTCCATCAGCCGCACCATGCGGCCGACGGCGACGTCGCGGCCTTCGGCCTTCTGGATGGGGCCGAGCTGGGCGGCGGCGAGGATGACGCGGCGGGACATGGCTGTGGTCTCTTTCGCAGATGCGGCCCCCATGGGAGCGCGGCGCCGGCCCGGTGACAAGCGCGCGCGGTTGCGGCATTGGGCGCAGGCAGGAGGAGAACGCCCATGACCCCGCATCCGATCGGCCGCCGGGCCGCGCTGGCACTCGGTGCTGCCACCCTGGCCACGCCGGCCCTGGCCCAGGGCGGCTACCCGAACCGCCCGATCCGCATGGTCATTCCCTTCCCGCCGGGTGGCGGCAGCGACATCCTGGGCCGCCTGCTGGCGCAGCGGCTGGGCGATGCGCTCGGCCAGACCGTGGTGCCGGAGAACCGGTCCGGCGCCGGCGGCAATATCGGCACCGACGTCGTCGCCAAGGCGGCACCGGACGGCTACACCCTGGTCACGGTGTTCAACACCATCGTAGTGAACCAGTTCGTCTTCCGCACCATGCCCTTCGACCTGCGGCGCGACCTGGCGCCGGTGGCGCGCGTCGCGCTGGCACCGACGGTGATCGCCGCGGGGCCGAAGCTGCGCGTGGCGACCCTCGCGGAAGCGGTCGCGCTGTCGCGCAGCCAACCCGGCCTCCTGAACCATGGCACGCCGGGCCTGGGCACCATCACCCATGTCTCGGCCGAGCTGATGGACAGCATGTCCGGCGGCAAGCTCACCCATGTGCATTACCGCGGCACCGGGCCGGCGGTGACGGCGGCGGTGTCGGGCGAGGTGGAGCTGGTCTCGGCGCCCTGGTCGGCGGTGGAAGGGCTGGTGCGCGGCGGCCAGCTCCGCGCGCTGGGCAATCTCTCGGCGCGGCCCTCGCCGCTCATGCCGGACGTGCCGACGGTCGCCGAGGCGGCGGGCCTGCCGGGCTATGCGGTCGACAACTGGGGCGCGGTGCTGGCCCCGGCCGGCACGCCGGCGCCGATCCTCGCCCGCCTGCAGGACGCGCTGCGCCAGGCCATCGACACGCCGGAGGGCCGCCAGGCCCTGGCGGCGCGTGGTATCGAATCGGATTACGGCGATGCCACGATCCTGGCGCGCACCATTGAGGAAGACACACGCCGCTGGGAGCCGGTGCTGCGGGCCGCGAACATCCAGATCGAGTGATGGCCGATGATGGAAGCGTGATTGGATCGACTTCGAATCATGTCCTATGCGACGCCGATACCCGGCGCAGCATGGAGATATGGCAATGCTCTTCCCACTCACCTTCCGGCCGAAGGATTCTTACAAGGAGGGCATGCGCCGCTTCAATGCCAACCGCGACCACGGGCGGCGCAAGCATGCCGGCTGCGATCTCTATGCGCCGATCGGCACGCCGGTCTTCGCGGTGGCCGACGGCACCGTCATCGGCGCCTATCCCTTCTACCTCGGCAGCTGGGCGATCGAGGTCGACCATGGCAGCTTCGTGGTGCGCTACGGCGAGGTGAAGCCGAAGGTCGCCAAGGGCATCAAGGCCGGCGCCAGTGTGACCGCGCGGCAATTGCTGGGTGAAGTGGGTCTGCTCAAGGGCCTCAAGATGAGTATGCTGCACTTCGAGATGTATGCCGGCACCGAAAAGGGCGCGCTGACCGTGAAGGGCAATCCGCCCTTCCAGCGGCGCAAGGATCTGATCGATCCGACGCCCTTCCTCGATGCCGCCGACTCCCAGGTCGGCAAGCCGCCGAGCCCCTGCTTCTGGTTTCCCCGTGCCCAGCCCGGCGAATTCGGCATCGCGGCCGGGCAGTTCGGCTTCACCAACGGCATGTGAGGCCGGCGGGCGGCCCGACGCTACGCCGGCGCCTGGGCCCCCACCTGCTCGACGATGCGCCGGTACTGCTCGGGCCGGCGGTGGGCGGCGAAATTGAACATCTTCTGCTGGCCCTGCCGGCAGAGATCCAGATCCGCATCGGCGACAATCACCTCGTCGCCGAGCGTCTTCGCCTCCGCCGCGATGACCCCGTTCGGATCGACGATCACGCTGCCGCCGATCAGCCCAGACCCGTCCTCATTGCCCGCCTTGGCCACGCTGACCGCCCAGGTCGCGTTCATATAGGCATTGGCCTGGGCCGCCAGGGTGGAGTGGAAGGTGCGGATCGCCTCGTTCTCGGTGCTGCCGCCATTCGGGTCATAGGCGGCGGAGTTGTAGCCGATCAGCATCAGCTCCATCGCCTGCAGCCCGTAGCAGCGCCAGGCTTCCGGCCAGCGGCGGTCGTTGCAGACCAGCATGCCGAGCACCGGCGCGCCCCAGGCGGCCGGGCCGCGGAAGGCGGGGAAGCCCATGTCGCCATATTCGAAATAGCGCTTCTCGAGCTGCTGGAAGCGGTCGCCGGCACGCGGCTCCACGCTGCCGGGCAGGTGCACCTTGCGGTACTTGCCGAGGATGGCGCCGTCCGGCCCCACGGTGATCGCGCTGTTGAAGCGCTTCCCTTCCGGCGTCAGCTCGGCATAGCCGGTGTAGAAACCGATGCCCTTCTCCCGCGCGCGGTCGAACAGCGGCTGCACGTCCGGGTTCGGCATCGCCCGCTCGAAATAGCTGTCGAGCTCGGCCATGTCCTCGATCAGCCAGCGCGGGAAAAAGGTGGTGAAGGGCAGCTCGGGGAAGACCACCAGCTTCGCGCCGGCTTCCGCGGCCTGGTCGAGCAGCGCGATCATGCGCGCCAGGATGGCCGGGCGGCTGTCGGCCCTCTGGTTCGGGCCCATCTGGGCGCCGGCGATGCGAAGGATGCGGGTCATGGGAACTCCGTAGGCCTGGTCGAAGGCGCGAAGAGTGCGACGGATACGGTCGCCGGGCCAGCCCTGGCGCGCCGTCAGCGCGGCCCGAAGCCGCCGCCCTGGGCCCGCCAGGCGATGGCGCCGCCGAGCGCGCCCCCGAAGCCGAGCGCCAGCATCGTGAATTCCGGCTTCGGAATGGTGTGCGCCGCGGCATAGGCGGCGGTCAGCCCGGTCGCGAGCGCGACCGCCACCGCGATCAGCAGCTGCTGCGCGCCCCGGCGCGGCTTCGGCGCCACCGCCACCGTCGGACGTGACGGGCGCGGCGGCCGCTTGATCCAGTGCCGCGGCGGCCGGGTGACGCCGCGCGGCCCGCCGCGGCGTCGGTCATGCGCGCTCATGCTGCGGTCACGCCTCGCCCAGGTAGCTCTCGCGGTGTTGGCGCTTCACGAAGCGGCCCGCACCCGGCACCGCCAGCACCCGCGTCCCGTCCCAGATCGGCTGGCCGCGCAGATAGGTCGCGGCGACGCGCGCCTTCATCGCCCGGCCGTGATAGGGTGACCACTTCGCTTCCGGCCGGTCCTGGATGCTGGCTTCATCGAAGGTGAAGTCGCCGGTCTCCAGCACCAGCAGATCGGCATCGGCGCCGAGGCGGATGGCGCCCTTCTTCGGGAACAGCCCGTGGAAGCGGGCCGGCCGCTCCGCGCAGTAGCGCGCCATCAGGGTGGGCGACAGGCCGCGCTCGGCCAGCAACGTGTACATCAGCGGCGCGAAGCTCTGCATGCCGGTCAGCCCGGCGCCGCAGGCGAAGATGTCGCCGGCATAGGTCTTGCGCTCGCGCGGCCAGGGCGCGTGGTCGGTGGAGACATAGGCGACCTGGCCGGCGGCCAGCGCCTGCCACATGCGCTCCACCTCATCGGCGGTGCGGAAGGGCGGGTTGCACTTGCCGAAACCCTGCAGGCGGACGAGGTCGTCCTCCGTCATGCAGAGGTACTGGATGCAGGCCTCGCCGGAGGCCTTGGCCCCCATGCGGCGGAACACCTCGGCGATCTCGAAGCCGCGGGCCAGCGAGGAATGCGCGATATGCACATGCGCGCCGGTCTCCAGCCCGATCTCGAAGATCTCGAGATCGGCCATGGTCTCGCAGAGCGGCGGGCGGGTGCGGGCATGCCAGATCGGGCTGGTATTGCCGGCGGCCTTCGCTTCGGCCGACAGCCGCTCGACGATCTCCTGGTCCTCGTTGTGGACGCCGACCATCAGCCCGGTCTTCGCGATCTCGCGGAAGGCGGCGACCATGGTCGGGTGATCGATGCGCGGGAAGCGCACCGCGTCATATTCATAGGTGGAGAGCTTGAAGGAGCAGACGCCGGCTTCCGCCATACCGGCGATCGCATCGACGCCGCCGGTCTTGGTGATGGTGCCGTAGAGCGCGACATCGACATGCGCGGTCCGTTCCACGACCGCGATCTTCTCGGCCAGGATCGCCGCATCGGTCACCGGGCGCGGCACGTCATAGGGCATGTCGACGCAGGTGGTGACGCCGCCGGCGGCGGCCGACATCGTGGCGCCTTCTATTCCCGGCCAGCCGAGCGCGCTGCTGGTGTGCATGTGGCCGTCGACGAGGCCCGGCAGCAGCAGCTTGCCGCGATGGTCCGCGACGGCCGCCGCCGGCGGCGGCGCACCCTGGCCAATCGCCGCGATCGTTTCCCCCCGCACCGCGACATAGCCGCCGGGCAGGACGCCCTCCGGCAGCACTAGGTCGCCGAGGATCACGCGGTCGAAGGGAGTGGTCTGCATCATGGGTCTCCTTGGTCGCACGCAGCCTAGCCTGGATATCTCCGTGGGGCATCCGCGCTCGTCTGGTCTCGATGCCGGCTGGCATTCCGCGGTGCTCGCCAAGACAACCAGTCTTGGCTCCGCGCCGCGAAACACCAGCCGCCACCAATCCCTGCACGATCATCGGATGCCCGCGGTGATATCCAGGCTATGCCCGGATCGGCGCCGGGAACAGACGGCGGGCGACGACGATCGCTTCCGCCGCCGCATCGCCCGCCTCCTCGTTCCAGGCCAGCGCCACGCCGGTGGTCGCGACCGGCCCCGCCAGGGTGCGGAAGGCGACGCCCGGCGGCCGCAGCGCCGCCATGCCCGAACTGACCAGCGCGATGCCAAGGCCGGAGGCGCAGAGCCCGAGCTGCGCCATCGCCGAGCCCACTTCGCGCAGCGCCATCGGCTCGAATCCCGCTTCGCGGCAGGCGGCCAGGATACGGTCGAAATAGGTCGGGCTGATCGCGCGCGGCAGCGTGACCATCGATTCGCCGGCCAGCGCCGCCAGCGGCAGCGGGCCGGCGCCCTCCGCCAGCGCATGCGCCTCCGGCAGCGCCACCACCAGCGCATCATCGCCGAGCGGCAGCACGCGGACCGGCGGGCGGTCGCGGTCGAGCCGCACCAGCGCGATGTCGACCTCGCCCCGCCGCAGCGCCTCCAGCGCATCCGCGGTGTCCAGTTCCCGCACTGCGACGGCGAGTTCCGGCCGCGCGGCGCGCAGGCCGCGCACCAGGGGCGGCAGGAAGTCGAACAGCGCCGAGGTGACGCAGGCCAGCGCCAGCGGCGCCGACCGCCCGGCGCGCAATTCGCGGGCGAGGGATTCAAGCCGCGTCGCGTCCTCGGCCAGGCGGCGGGCCAGCGGCAGCAGCGCCTCACCCTCCCGTGTCGGGCGCGCGCCCTTGCGGCTGCGCTCGATCAGCCGCACGCCGAGCTCCGCCTCGAGCGCCTGGATCTGCACGGTGAGCGGCGGCTGCGAGACGCCGAGGCGCCGCGCGGCGCGACCGAAATGCCCCTCCTCGGCGACCGCGAGGAAATGGCCGAGGCGGCGGACGAGGCGGAAGTCCATGCGTGCCCTTCGAGGTTGGACCCCGGGGGAATTCATTCCCCCGGGGTCCATACCGAAACCCTATCGTGCAGGCCCGTCAATCGGAATGGACGCAAGGACCGCGCGGGGCGACAAAGCCACACCGCATCCGTGCAGGAGGAGAACAGGCGTTGATCAAGCACCCCGTGAAGGTCCACCCGTCCAAGGCGCTGCTGCAGCGCGAAGACCAGCTTGCCTGGAAGATGGCGGCCGTCGCGACCGACAAGGTCGCGGTCGAGAAGCCGGTCCAGGAGATGATCATCAACCGCATCATCGACAACGCCTCGGTCGCGATCGCCGCCATCAACCGGCGCCCGGTGGTCTCGGCCCGCGGCATGGCGCTCGGCCATGCGAAGAAGGGCGGCGCCACGGTGTTCGGCATGAAGGCGGGTGCCACCGTCTCCCCCGAATGGGCGGCCTGGGCGAACGGCACCGCGGTGCGTGAGCTCGACATGCACGACACCTTCCTGGCCGCCGACTACTCCCACCCCGGCGACAACATCCCGCCGATCCTGGCGGTGGCGCAGACCATGGGGCGGTCGGGCCGCGACCTGATCAAGGGCCTCGCCACCGGCTACGAGCTGCATATCGACCTGGTGCGCGCGATCTGCCTGCACGAGCATCGCGTCGACCACATCGCCCATCTCTGCCCCGCCCAGGCGGCCGGCATCGGCACGCTGCTTGGCCTGAAGCAGGAAGTGATCTTCCAGGCGATCCAGCAGGCGCTGCACACCTCGGTCACCTTCCGCCAGTCGCGCAAGGGCGAGATTTCCTCCTGGAAGGCCTATGCGCCGGCCCATGCCGGCAAGCTGGCGGTCGAGGCGGTCGATCGCTGCATGCGCGGCGAAGGCGCGCCCAGCCCGATCTACGAGGGTGAGGACAGCGTCATCGCCTGGGTGCTCTCCGGCCGTACGCAGGCCGACAGCAAGGGCCGCGGCACCGTCTTCGAACCCGTCTACTACGAGGTGCCGCTGCCCGGTGCCGGTGAGCCGAAGCGCGCCATCCTCGACAGCTACACGAAGGAGCATTCGGCCGAGTACCAGTCGCAGGCGCTGATCGACCTGGCTTTTCGCATGCGCGAGACGATCGGGAACCTGGAGGCGATCCGCAAGATCACCATCCACACCTCCCACCACACGCACTACGTGATCGGGACCGGGGCGAACGACCCGCAGAAGATGGATCCGAAGGCGAGCCGCGAAACGCTCGACCATTCGATCATGTACATCTTCGCCGTCGCCCTGCAGGACGGCACCTGGCACCACGTCGATAGCTACGCGCCGAAGCGCGCCGGCCGCGCCGACACCGTCAGCCTCTGGCACAGGATCGAGACGCGGGAGGATCCGGAATGGACGCGGAAATACCACTCGCGCGATCCGAACGAGCTGTCCTTCGGCGGCCGCGTCGAGATCACCATGGATGACGGCAGCGTGATCGTGGACGAACTCGGCGTCGCCAACGCGCATCCGAATGGCGCGCGCCCCTTCGGGCGGGACGGGTACATCCACAAGTTCCGCACCCTGACGGATGGCATCGTCTCGACGCGGGAGGCGAACCGCTTCCTGGAGGCGGTGCAGGACCTGCCGCGGCTGAAGGCGGGCGAGCTTTCGGCGCTGAACGTCGCGCTGCCGGCCGGCGAACTGCTCGACGCCAAGCCCGGCATCTTCTGATGCCGCCGGTCGCGCTGCGCGATGCGCAGGTGGGGGATGCGCCGCCTGGCGCATCTCTACCTCGCCGCGCGCGCGGCCGTGCTGCCGGGGCTGCGGCAGCCCTGGACGGAAGCGGAGGTCGCGCATTGGCTCGCGGCCACGCTCATGGCGCGCCACGCGGTGCGCGTGGCGGCAACTGCGGCGGGCCCGGTGGGCTATATTGGCCATGGCCTGGATCCGCGGCACGGGCCGATGGTCTTCCACCTCTATCTGGACCCGGCCTGGCGCCGGCGGGGCCTCGGCACCCGCCTGCTGGAGGAGGCGCTCGCCGTCCATGGCGGCCGCCTCGCGCTTTTCTGCATCGCGCGGAACACGGCCGCGCGCCGCTTCTACGAGCATCATGGCTTCCGCGTCGCCGGCGGCTCCGACGGCGCGGAGACGGAGGAAAGGGAGCCGGACGTCCTCTACGTCAGGGATGCCGGCCCGCCGTACGACCAACAGCGCATCGGAGAACACGCATGAGCGAAGCAATTCCCGACATCAAGAAGGGTCTGGTCGGCGTCTATGCCGACGTCTCCACCATCTCGAAGGTGATGCCGGAGACCAATAGCCTGACCTATGGCGGCTATGCCGTGCAGGACCTCTGCGAAGAGGCGAGCTTCGAGGAAGTGGCCTACCTGCTGTGGCATGGCGAACTGCCGGACGCGGCGCAGCTCAAGGCGTTCCAGGCCGAGGAACGCGCTAACCGCGCGCTGTCGCCGGCGCTGCTGCGCGTCATCCGGGAGATGCCCAAGGATGCGCATCCGATGGATGCGATCCGCACCGCCGTCTCCTTCATGGGGATGGAGGATCCGGAGACGGCCGATGTCTCCGACGCGGCGCAGCGGCGCAAGGCGATGCGGCTGCTGGCGAAGATCCCGACCGCGGTCGCGGCGGCCAACCGGCTGTCGAAGGGGCTGGAGCCGGTCGCCCCCGACCCGGCGCTGCCCTATTGCGAGAACTTCTTCCACGTCGTGTTCGGGAAGGTGCCGCAGCCGGAGGTGATCAGGGCTTTCGACGTCTCGATGATCCTCTACGCCGAGCACACCTTCAACGCCTCGACCTTCACGTCACGGACGGTGACCTCGACCGGGGCCGACCTGCATGGCGCCATCGCCGCCGGCATCGCCGCGTTGAAAGGCCCGCTGCATGGCGGTGCCAATGAGGCGGTGATGCACATGCTGAAGGAGATCCCGGGGCCGAACGAAGCGGCCGAGTGGCTGGAGGGCAAGTTCGACCACAAGGCGCTGGTGATGGGCTTCGGCCACCGCGTCTACAAGAGCGGCGACAGCCGCGTGCCCACGATGACCAAATACGCCGAGAAGATGGCGGAGGTGGTGGGCGACCGGCGCTGGATGGAGACGTCCCGCGTGCTCGCCCGGGTGATGCTCGAGAAGAAGAAGATCCACCCCAACCTCGATTTCCCGGCCGGCCCCGCCTACTACCTGATGGGCTTCGACATCCCGCTCTTCACGCCGATCTTCGTGTGCTCCCGCATCACCGGCTGGGCGGCGCATGTGTTCGAGCAGGGTGCCGACAACCGGCTGATCCGCCCGCTCTCCTGGTACACCGGTGTCGAGCAGCGGCCGGTACCGCGGATCGGCGCGCGCGGCTGACGCGCCTGTCGGCGCATGCGCGATCCGCGCATGCGCCGACGTCTTCTCCGACGCGCGAACGCGTCGCGCATGCCACAGCACGACAGGGATCACGCATCGCGCTTGCGTTTTTTGTGCGCGCGATGCGGATTTTGTTGACACGCATGTTGTGCGTGCAGATAGCGTGATTCGCGCGCGCACCATGTCAATGCGATTCGCACGTCGAATCGTCGAGGCCGGCAAGAACGTCACGCCGCGACGAAGCGAGCAGAGCGAGGACGAGCAGGACGTGAGGCGCCGCAGCAGGGAAGGACGGTCCATGGACCGCAGGCTCGTGGGAAGCGCTTCGAATGACCAGCGCGACCCGCACCGCCGGATGCCGCGCCCCATGCGCGACGCCCCGGCGGGAGAGAGGCCGATGAACGCGTCGCGCGGCGCCATGCCGCAACGCGCGACCGCGTCGGCGACTGCGGAGCCAGGACAGCGCAGGGAACGGGCAGGCGCGCAACGGGATCCGCGCACCATCGTTCCAGCACGGCTGGCCCTGCTGTTCAGCCCAGGCGGCGAAGCGCGGCTGACCCCCGCGGCGCTGCATCACACCGGAACGCATTTCGGAGATCCTGACCATATGACCGATATCATCGAAACCACAGAGGGCGAGGCGGTCGAGCCGCGCGCCCAGGCCATGGCGATGGCCGCGGCCAAGAAGACCGCGAAGAAGCCGGCTGCGAAGAAGGCCGCGGCGAAAAAGCCCGCTGCCAAGAAGGCTGCCGCGAAGAAGCCGGCTGCGAAGAAGGCCGCGGCCAAGAAGCCGGCTGCCAAGAAGACCGCGGCGAAGAAGCCGGCCGCGAAGAAGACCGCAGCCAAGAAGACGGCCGCCAAGAAGCCTGCCGCCCGCAAGACGGCGGCGAAGAAGCCCGCCGCGCGCAAGGCCGCGCCGAAGAAGGCCGCAGCCAGGAAGCCGGTCGCGAAGAAGGCCGCTGCCAAGAAGACCACCACCCGGAAGGCTGCCGCGCCGAAGAAGGCCGCCGCCAGGAAGCCGGCGGTGCGCAAGACCGCAGCCGCGGCGAAGAAGGCCCCGGCCAAGCGCGCCACCGCCGCGAAGAAGCCGGCTGCGAAGAAGGCTGCTGCACCGCGCAAGGCCGCCGCGCCGCGCAAGGCCGCGGCGCCGAAGGCTGCTGCCGCGCCGAAGAAGCCCGCCGCCCCGCGCAAGCCGCGCGTGAAGAAGACCCCGGCGCCGGTTGTCGAGGCTCCGGCCGCGGTGGAGCCGCCGGCCACCGAGACCCCGAACACCTGACCTCGCTGAGATCCCGGCGAGGGGGCGTCGTCCACGCAGTGGACGGCGCCCCTTTCGCTTGGGGGGAATGATGACCGAAATCGCCACGCGCCGCCTGCCGTCCGCCGAAGCAGTGCCGCTGTTCGACGCCTATGCGGCGGAGATGCGTGCCTTGTTGCACGGGCAGGCGCCGGCGCGTGCGGCGGATGCCGCCGCCCTGGTCGCGGCGACACCGGCCGCGACCCTGCTCGGCGCCTATGCGGGCGATGTGCCGGTCGGCTTCCTGCTGCTGCTGGAACTGCCGGAGATCGTCTTCGCGCGGCGATGCGGGCAGATCGAGGACCTTTTCGTCCTGCCCGCCCATCGCGGCCGCGGCGCCGCGCGCAGCCTGGTCGCGGCGGCGGAAGCGGAAGGGCGCGCCCGTGCCTGGTCGCATATCCGCTGGTTCGTGCCGGAGGGCGATACGGCCGCGATCGCGCTCTATGAGCGTATCGCGGCGCGCACCGACTGGCGCGCCTATATCCTGCGCCTGGAGGCCGACACGTCTCTCTGAGCGGCGTGCCGCGTCACCCGAAGGTGGAGAGCAGGTCCTCGACCTGGGCCGGCGTCAGGCGCCGCAGCCCCGGCATGCCGCGCAGCATCAGCGCGAGCTTGGCCGCTTCCTCCAGCTCTTCCGCCGCATGGACGGCATCTTCCAGCGTGCGGCCGGAGACGACCGGGCCGTGATTGGCCAGCAGCATCGCCCGCGCATCCCTGGCGGCGGCGTGCACGGCAGGCTCCATCGCCGCGTCGCCGGGACGATAATAGGGAATCACCGGCAGCCGCCGGCCGACGCGCATGACGAAATAAGGCGTCAGCGGCGGGATCGGCGCATCGTCGCCCGGCACCGCCAGGCAGCCGATGGCGGTCGCATGCGTGGAATGCAGATGCACGACCGCGCCTGCCTCCGGCCGCGCGGTCAGTACCGCGCGGTGCAGGAAGACCTCCTTGGACGGCTTGTCGCCGCCGGTATGCGACCAGTCCGGCGCCAGCCGGCTGATCCGCTCGGGGTCGAGCCGGCCGAGGCAGGAATTGGTCGGCGTCATCAGGTAGCCGTCGTTGAGCCGGACGCAGATATTGCCGGCGGTGCCGACCGAATAGCCACGGTCGAACAGGGAACGGCCGAGGGCTGCGAGCTGCTGGCGCGCCGCGCCTTCCTCATGCATGGGCGAAGGCCTTCAGGAAGAAGTCGCGGGCACCGAAATTGCCGGACTTCAGCGCCAAGTGGATGCCGTTCGGCTCGGCATAGGTCCAGGGAACGCCCGGATCGATCTCCGGCCCGATGCGCAGCGACGTGACGCCGAGGCGGGTGACGACGGCGCCGGAGGTCTCGCCGCCGGCGACCATCAGCCGGCCGACGCCCCGCACCACCAGTGCCTCCGCGACATTGGCCAGCACATGTTCGACCAGGGCGCCGGCGGCGTCGCGGCCAAGCCTGGCCTGCAGCGCCGCGACGCGGTCCGGCGGCGCGGAGGCGGCGATGATGATCGGCCGCTCCTCCGACAGCTTGCCCTCGGCCCAGGCCAGGGCCTGGGCGGTCAGGGCGGTTTCGTCCGGCGTCTCCAGCGCATCGAGTTCCAGCACCGGCGCGTGATCGCGCGCCAGGCCGATCTGCCCGAGCGTCGCCCGGGAACAGGATCCGGCGAGCACCGCGAGCGCCCCCCTGGCGGGTGGCAGCGTGGCGGCGTCAGGGCGGTCCGGCAGCAGGCCGGCGCGGCGGAAATTGCCCGGCAGGCCCATGGCGACGCCGGAGCCGCCGGTGACCAGCGCATGCGCCGCCACCGCTTCGCCGATCGCGATCAGGTGCTCGTCGGTGATCGCGTCCACGACACCGTAGCGGCGGCCGGACTCGGCCAGCCGCGTCATCGCCTGGCGGATGGCGAAGGCGCCCTGGTCGACCACGCCGAAGGGCACCAGCCCGACGCTGGCTTCCGTCTGCCGGGCGAGTACCCGGACCAGGTTGGAATCCCGCATCGGCGTCAGCGGATGGTTCTCCATCCCGCTCTCGTTCAGCAGCGCGGCGCCGACGAAGAGGTGGCCCTGGAAGATGGTCCGCCCGGCGGTCGGGAAGGCCGGGCAGGCGATGGCGAAGCCGGTGCCGAGGCGCACGGCCAGCGCATCCGCGACCGGGCCGATATTGCCTTCATCCGTGCTGTCGAAGGTGGAGCAGTATTTGAAGAAGATCTGCCGCGCGCCGGCGGCCAGCAGCGCCTCCAGCGCCGCCAGGCTGTCGCCGACCGCCTGGCGCAGCGGGGCGGTGCGCGACTTCAGCGCGATGATGACGGCGTCCGCGTCCGGCAGCGGGCCTTGCGGCACGCCGATCACCTGCACGGCCGACATGCCGTTCTTCACCAGCGTATTGGCGAGGTCGGTCGCGCCGGTGAAGTCGTCCGCGATGCAACCGAGCAGCAGTGCCATGCAACCAGTCCTTCAGCGAGAAATGCCGTCTTCGCGGCCGTGAAGCCATGCGCCGCGCAGCGCCATCCGGGCTGCGCGGCGGCATCCTGCCAATCTAGCCCGGAAGTGCCAGGATGTCCGCATGGCCGATGCGGGCCGTGAGGCGCCCCGCCGCGGCCTGGGCATGGCGGGCGCGGATCCAGCGCTCGATCTTCGCTTCGCCGCGCCGTTCCCAGGCGGAGGCGGCCAGCGCGTGGCCCTCGGCCAGGGATGCCGCCATCGCGCCGTCCCGGCGGCCGATCCGCCAGGGGCTGGCGGCGCGGTGCACCGCATAGCCCTGCCCGGCGAAGAGCCGCGCCATGGCCACGGGCGCCCTGGCGCCGAGCGCGATGCCGCCGAAGCCCTTGTCGCGCAGCTGGTCGCGGGCGAAGCCGCGCGCCACCAGTGCATCGGCGGGATGCGGCGGGGAGAAGCGCTCGCGCCCGTCGACGTTCAGCGCGCTGTAGAAGGGGAGCCCATGCTCGACGATGGCTTCGGCCATGTCGGCCAGCCAATCCTCGGACACCAGGTCGCAGAGCGCGGTGTTGACGACGGCGTCGAAGCGATCGAGCGGCAGGTTGTCCGGCGCGTCGTTGAGATCGGCGACCAGGCCTTCCACGCGCCAGGCGCCGCCCGGGGCATGCACCAGCAGGGTGCGGCGGTCGGGCGCGGTGACCGCCCAGCCGACCGCTTCGGCGCGGTAGCGGATGGTTTCGAAGGCGCGGGCGAGCAGCGCGCCATCGGCGTCGACCAACGTCCACGCCTGGGCCCGGCCGATCCAGTGGCCGAGCCAGCGCAGCAGGGCGCCGGTGCCGGCGCCGAGATCGAGGATGCGCGGCCGCGCCGGCAGCGCGGCGGCGAGCATGGTCGCGAGCCCGCCGTCGCGGGCGCGGGCATCGAAGGGCTCGCGCAGGTCGAGCCAGTCGCCGTCGAAGCTTTCGGCCATCAGCTCGGATCCGATGCCAGCGCGGTGGCGAAGGCCTGGGCGCGATCGGTCCAGCGCGGCAGCGCCTGGCCGCCCTGCCAGGCGGCTTCCGCCATCATGCTCCGGATCGCGAGGTCGAAGATCGGGCGGCGCATGCCGCGCGACAGGGAATTGTGATCGCCCGGCGCGGCGATGATGGCGCTGCCGGTCGGCGCCAGCTCGGCGACCGCGCCGCCGCCGGTGAGCGCCAGCGGCAGGCCGTGCGCCATCGCCTCGGCCACGACCATGCCATAGCCTTCCCAATGGGTGGCGAGGGCGAAGAGGTCGCTGCGATGATAGAGCGCGCGCAGCGCCGGGGCATCGACCGCGCCGGCGAAGGTGACGCGCTGGCCGATCGCCAGTTCCTCGGCGAGCGCGGTCAGGCCGCGGGCATGCACGGGGTCGCCGGCGCCACCGGCGATGGTCAGGTGCCAGTCGAGATCGGTGAGCCGGCCGAGGGCGCGCAGCAGCACGTCGTGACCCTTGCGCGGCACCAGCGTGCCGACGCTGAGGATCGCGCAGCCCGGCCCGCCGCTGCCGGCGGCGCGCGGCACCGGATCGGTGCCGGGCTCCACCACCGCGACACGGGCGGGATCGACGCCGAAGCCGTCCGGCAATTGCCGCGCGGTGAGCGGGGAGGTGGCGATCAGCCGCGCGAGCTTCGGGAACAGCGCCTGTTCCCGCTGCCGCAGCGCGGCCCGCCCGGTTTCCGGGAAGCCGGTCTCGAGCGCGGTCGGGTGATGGATGAGGCCGACCGCGCGCCGCGCCGCCAGCGCATCCTCGACCGGCAGGAAAGCGGGCAGGCCGAGCCCGTCGACGATGATCAGGGTATCGGCCGGCACCGCGTCCAGCGCGGCGCGCGCCGCGGCCTCGGCTTCGGCATCCGGCAACGGATGCCGGCCGGCGAGTTCGATGACCTGCACCTCGTGGTCCAGGGCGCGCAGCCCCTCGACCATGCGCCGGTCGTAGATATAGCCGCCGGAGATGGCGTCGAAAGGCGCCGGGACGAGCAGCGCGAGCTTCACGGCGCGACCGGCCCCTCGAAGGCGGCCCAGGCGATGTGGCTTTCGCGCAGCAGCACCTTGAGCCCGGTGACCGCCTTGCCGCCTTCGCCCATGGCACCGTCGGCCAGGGCCTTGGACAGCAGCCCGTGGATATGCAGGCAGAGGAATTCGGTGGTGGTGTTCTTGCCGGCGAAGGCCGGCTCGGCGTCCAGGTTTCGGTAGTCGAGCGCGGCCAGCACCTTGCGCAGCTCATCCTTGGCCAGGCCGATATCGATCAGCAGGTGCAGGTCGTCGAGCTTCGGCGCGCGGAACTCCGCCTCCACCACGAAGGTGGCGCCGTGCAGCCGCTGCGCCGGGCCGAACTCCGCGCCCCGGAAGGAATGGGCGACCATGATGTGGTCCACGACGGTCAGGCTGAACATGCAGCGGACTCTCTTTCTATAGGAAGACGGCGGACCGGCTGCTTCGCCGGGCCGAGGCCGCGGATGCGGCCCGCGCGAAGTCGCGCGAAAGCCAAGGGCGGCGGATGCCGCCCGCCCGGCGTTCGAGGGGCCTTGATCGTATCAACGATCAGGGCCGCCGGCATAGGTGACGATCGGGCAGAGCGGTGCCGGCGCGCCGGGCGGCGGCGACAGCAGGGCGGGCAGGGCCTCCGGCAGCGTCATGAAGGGCGTGGCCGGACCGATCAGTGCGTCGAGCCGCGGGTCGGCGAGCAGCGTGAGCGCGAGCGCCAGGCGTTCGGCATGGCTGCGGCGGCCGCGCATCGGTGCCGCGACGGCGCCGACCTGGGTCGAGAGAAGCTGCAGACGCTTCGCGTGGAAGGCCTCGCCGAGCGGCAGCGGGCAATCCTGGTCGCCGAACCAGCTCGCTTCCAGGATCCGCGCTTCGAAAGCGCAGAGCGCCAGCGCGCCGCGCAGCCCGGCCGGCGCGGCGGAGGCGTGGATGATCAGCTCGCGTTCGCCCGGGGCTTCGGCCGGCGCGGCGAAGCGGGCGCCGAGCGCTTCCGCCACAGTGCGCCGGGCGGGATCGATGTCGGTCACCACCACCTCCGCGCCCGGGATCCGTGCCAGCAGGAAGGCGGTGAGCAGCCCGACCACGCCGGCGCCGATCACCAGCATGCGTTCGCCGGGAAGCGGGCGGGCATCCCAGACGATGTTGAGCGCGGTTTCCATATTGGCGCCGAGCGCCGCGCGCGTATCCGGCACCGCATCGGGGATGGGCACGCACATCGCCGCCGGCGCCAGGAAGCGGTCCTGGTGCGGATGCAGGCAGAAGACGCGGCGGCCGGCCAGCGCATCCGGCCCGTCCTCGACGATGCCGACGGCGCTGTAGCCGTACTTCACCGGGAAGGGGAAATCGCCGCCCATCAGGGGCGCGCGCATCACCGGCCACTGGCTTTCCGGCACCCGGCCGGCGAGCACCAGGCGCTCGGTGCCGCGGCTGATGCCGGTGACCAGGGTGCGGACCAGCGCCTGGTCGGGCGCGCGCGGCGGCAGCGCTTCCTCCCGGATCGCGCAGGCGCCGGGGGCGATGGTCCAGAGGGCGCGGGCGATCACCGGCACACCTTCGGGCGGGCGCGGTCGAGTGGAATGTCGAGCAGGATGTCGGGATCCATCGGGAAGACGCGGAAGCTCGTGCGCAGCCCGTCGTCTATCCGCCCGGCCTGCGGCAAAGTGAAGGCGGGAATGCCGGAGCCGAGCAGCACCGGCGCCACCGTCACATGCAGCCGGTCCAGGCAGCCCTCCGCCAGGAAGCGGGAAACGGTGACGCCGCCGCCTTCCACGAACAGCCGCGTCAGACCCTCGGCGGCCAGTGCGCGCAGCAGGGCCGGGATATCGATCGCGCCGGCGCCCGGCAGGCGCAGCACACGGGCATCACCATGGCGGGCCCCGGCCGGCGCATCCGCCGCGACCGCCAGCAGGGTCGGCGGCCCGCCGTTGAAGACGCGGTGGCTGGCCGGCAGCCGAGCACGGGGATCGAGCACGATGCGGACAGGATCGGGACCCGCGACCTCACGCGTGGTCAGGCGTGGATCATCGGCGGCGACGGTGCCGGCGCCGACGATGACGCCATGGCAGAGCGCGCGCAGCCGGTGCGTGTGCCGGATATCGCCGGGCCCGCCGATCCATTGCGAGGAACCGCTGGCGGTCGCGATCCGCCCGTCCAGCGTCTGGCAGAGCCGGCCGATCACCCGGCAGCCATCGGCGGCGGCGGGCGGCGCCAGCACCGGCGCGAAGACATCGCCGAGCGCGCCGGTCGGCGGCGCGCCGCCATCGCGTGCGCGCAGCAAAGCCTGCCAGTCGGCATCCTCGGCCTGATCACCCATGGCGTCGCGATATGCCCGAGGCCGGGCGGCCTGTCACCGGTGCTGCAGGGCGCCGGGGAACCAGGGCAGCAACAGTTCCACGCCGAGCCCGGTCAGCACCGGCAAAGCCAGCCCCGCCAGCATGCGCAGCGCGACGAAGCGCGGGCCCAGCACCGGCAATTCCCAGGCGATGATCCGGTGGAAGCCGTAGATCGCCCAGCCGGTGACCAGTGCCGCCATCTGCGGCACGCCGGCGCCGGCCTTGGCGAAGGTCAGCACCAGCGGGAAGGAGACGAAGGGGCCGCCCGGAATGAAGCCGCCGGCGATCGAGGCGATCAGGATGCCCCTGAGCCCGGATTCATGGCCGAGCCAGCCTTCCGCGATATCGGCCGGGATCAGCTCCGCCAGGAAGGCCGACATCGGCAGGGCGGCGGCGAAGAGCGGCAGCACGCGCAGCAGGCTGTGCCCGCCATCCCGGGCTGCGCGGATCGCCATGCCGCCGCCACGCCGGAAGCAGAAGCCGAAGGCGATCAGCGCCATCAGCCAGAGCAGGCCCTGGGTCGGGCTCATGCCGGCGGCGTCCAGCGGATCGGGATCATGCGGCCGATCCAGCCGGCCAGCAGCGGCATCGGCAGGGTGATCAACAGCCGCATGACGGTGAAATCGGCACCGAGCAGCGGCACTTCATAGACCAGCACGCGCTGGAAGCCGTTCAGCGACCAGGCGAAGATGAAGGCGATGAGGGCGCCGCGATCCGCCCCGGCCTGGGCCAGCACCAGCACCAGCGGGAAGGCGGCCATCGGGCCGCCCGGTGTCGCCATGCCCGCGAGCGTCGCGATGGCGAGGCCGCGGAAGCCCGCCTCCGCCCCCATCCAGCGCGCCAGTGCGCCGGGCGGCACCAACTGCTTGAGCGCGCCGGCCAGCAGCAGCCCGCCGATGATCGCCGGCAGGATGAAGAGCAGCATGCCCATCGCCGACTCCAGGGCATGGCGGAAGGCATCGGGCCCGCGCAGCCCATAGGTGCCGATCGCGGCGGCGATGCCGATGGCGCAGACGACGAGCAGGGCGAGGTTCTGGCGGAGGAAGGCGGGCACCACCCCAGGCTGCGCCCGCCATTGCCGCACCGCAAGATGGGCGGCGCCTCCCTTTGAGGCGGAGCGTCCGATTCAGACCTTCGAGCCTTTCATCTGACGCTCAGATCCGGGCGGAGAGGGCGAGTGCCGAGGCCGGCTGCTGGATCGGCCGCCGCGCCAGCGCCGCGTAGCCCGGCAGCGGGTTCGCGGCCGGCAGCGCCGCCTGCGCGATGGTCTCGATCACCCGCGACTGCAGCGCGATCGCGCGTTGCAGCAGGCGGCGATTCTCGGCGCCGAGATCGGCGATCTGGGCAGTGAGGGCCTGCGCCACCGACCGTTCCGGCCCTTCGGCGCGGGTGCCGAGCTTCTGGCAGCTCTGCGCCGCGGCGGCGAAGGCGTCGGTCGCGCGGATCTTGTCGCCGGCGAGCTGGCCGGCCTGCGCCAGGTCGAGCTTGGCCAACGCGGCGTTCTCGGCCAGCAGCGCCTCGGCGAGCCGCTGACCGGCACGGAGCAGGACGTCCATCATGGGGCGGGGTTCCCTGGGGTTGTGCGCGCGGACTGCACGCGGAGCATTTCGCGATAGACGGCATCGGCGATGCCGAAGCCGCCGCGGCGGGACGCCGCCTGCGCGTAGGCGTCGACCAGCATCGGCTGCCACTGGGCCTCGCCGATGCCGCCGCCGAGGGTGCTGCGCGACAGGTCGGTGGTCGCGAAGATCGGCTGCAGCATCTGGCCGAGCATCTGCGCTTCGAACTTGCGGGCGGCTTCCCGCATGCGGGCCTCGTTGCCGGAGGCGCGCGGCGCCTGGACGGCGCGCTGGGCGGGCGGCGTGGCCGCGGCGGCCAGGCTGGGGACGGAGCCGCTCATCAGCGCAACTCCAGCTCGGCCTGCAGCGCGCCGGCGGCCTTGATGGTGCGCAGGATGGTGATCAGGTCGCGCGGGCCGACGCCCAGGCTGTTCAGGCCGCGCACCAGCTCCTGCAGGGTGACGGAGCCTTGCAGCACGCCCATCCGGCGATCGCGCTGGTCGTCGACCTCGATCTGGGTGCGCGGCACCACCGTGGTCTGGCCATTCGACAGCGGGGCCGGCTGGCTGACCTGCGGCGTCTCGGTGACGCGGATCGTCAGGTTGCCCTGGGCGATGGCGACGGTGGAGACCCGCACATCGGCCCCCATGACGATGGTGCCGGAGGCTTCCTCGATCACCACCCGGGCCGGCTGGTCGGGCTCCACGCGGAGCTGCTCGATATCGGTGACGAAGCCGACCGGGTCGCGGCCGCCGAGCGCCACGGTGACCGTGCGCGGATCGGTCGCGACCGCGACGTCGCTGCCGCGCGTCGCGCGGTTGATGGCGGTGGCGATACGGCGGGCGGTGGTGAAATCCGGGTTGCGCAGCGCGAGGCGGAGGCGGTCGCGGCCGGCGAACTGGAAGGGGACCTCCCGCTCCACGATGGCGCCGGAGGTGATGCGGCCGCTGGTCGGCACGCCGCGCGTCACGCTGCCGGCGGCGCCGCGGGCGGCGATGGCCCCGGTCGCGATCGCACCCTGGGCGACGGCGTAGACCTCCCCATCCGCGGCCAGCAGGGGGGTGACCAGCAGGGTGCCACCCTGCAGGTCGGTCGCATCGCCGAGGGCGGAGACCGCGATGTCGATCCGGCTGCCGGGCCGGGAGAAGGCGGGAAGATTGGCTGTCACCATGACCGCGGCGACGTTGCGGGTATCGAGTCGGGTCTCGTTGTCGCGGGTGTTGACGCCGAGCCGTTCCAGCATGCCCACCAGGGACTGGCGGGTGAAGATCGCGTTGCGCAGCCGGTCGCCAGTGCCGTTCAGGCCGACGACAAGGCCGTAGCCGACCAGCTGGTTGTCGCGCACGCCCTCGACATCGGCGATGTCCTTGATGCGCACCTGGGCGAAGGCCGCCGGCACCATCAGCAGCGTCAGCAGCAGCACCAGGGCGGTCTTCGCCTTCAGGAAAGGAATAGCCGTCACTCTCCGCTCTCCATCCGGGCGGTGGCGGCGACAGGCCGCGCATCCGTCCGGAAGGGGTAGGGCAACCGCCGTGCCAGCCCTGGGGCCGGATTTCCGGGGCCCCGCCCGGCAAGGCTTGCCGGGGCCCGGCGCCGACTGCCGGGGGGGCGGCAGAGAGGGACTGTGATAGGAACGGCATGCATGCTCGACGCGTGCCGATGAGGAGTTAGGGGCCGATGACCGGCATCCGAGGGGTTGGGGCGGGCAGTGGCCCGGCCGCGGCGGGACGCGCAGGACGCGCGGGCGCCGGTGGCTTCCGGCTGGGCGGCGCGGCGGAGGCGCCGGCGGCGGCGCGAACCGGGATGGCATCGGCAGCGGAAGCGGTCGGCTTCAACCTGCTCGCCCTTCAGGAAGGCAATACGGCGGAGGAGCGCGACGCGCGGGCCCGGCGCCGCGGCTTCGCGATCCTGCAGGAGCTGGGCCGCCTCCAGCTGGCGATGCTGGACGGGCGGATGGATCCGGCGGGGCTGGAAAGACTGGCCGGTCTGTCGGTGGGCGAACAGCCCGCGGACCCCGTCCTGGCGGAGGCGATGGCGGGCATCGCGCTGCGGGCGAGGGTCGAATTGGCGCGGCTGGAAACCGCGAGCCTTGTGGCACGGGAGTGAAAACCGCGCCTGTTCAGGGATTTGCCGAGATTCCCCCCCTTGGCTTCGGCGCCACGTCGCGCGTATAGAACGCGCGCCCAAGGGGGGCCCTCGCGGATCGACCGCGAAGCGGCGGCCGGGCCCTGGGCGGGGGAAGACCGCGATGCTCGTGACGCTGCCGCCGGACTACAAGCCCTCGGATACCGAGGAGTTCATGAATTCCCTGCAGCAGGAATACTTCCGGCAGAAGCTGCTGCGCTGGCGCCAGGACCTGCTGCGCGAAGCCGGGGAAACCCTGTCCTCCCTGTCCGAAGGGGGCATCACCGAAGCGGATCTCACCGACCGGGCCAGCGTCGAGACCGACCGCGCCCTGGAACTCCGCACCCGGGACCGCGCCCGCAAGCTGATCAGCAAGATCGACCAAGCGATCGAGCGCATCGAGAACGGCACCTACGGCTATTGCGAAGAAACCGGGGAGCCGATCGGCCTGCGCCGGCTGGAAGCCCGTCCGATCGCCACCATGTCGATCGAGGCCCAGGAGCGGCACGAGAAGATGGAGAAGGTTCACCGCGACGACTGAGGTCGCGGCCGCCGGCCGGAAAGCCGGTCCGGCCCGCTAGCCGGGCATGACCGGCGGCGGGTCGTCCAGCTCGGCGGGCGGCATCGCCAGCGGGTCGCGCAAGAGCAGCCTCGCGTCATTCTCGCTGAATTTCCCCACCCGATTGTCGACCGGCCAGATCGCCATCTCCTCCGCCGGGCAGGGCTCCAGCAGGGCCAGCAGGTCCTCCGGCGTCGCTTCCTCGGCGCCCAGCCAGGCATCCCAGAGTTCCGGCGGCAGGATCGCCGGCATGCGCTCATGCACCAGCGCCTGCTTCGGGTTGGAGCCGGTGGTGATGATGGTGTAGCTGCGAAGCCAGGACCCGTCCGGCTGCTTCCACCCCTCCCAGAGCCCGGCGACCAGCATCGGCTCGCCGCTGGCCAGCGCGGCCGCATAGGCCTGCTTGCTGTCGCCGTCCTTCCGCCATTCGTAGAAGCCATCCATCGGCACCAGGCAGCGGCGCTTCGCGAAGGCCTCCCGGAAGGAGGGCTTCTCCGCGATCCCGTCGGCCCGGGCATTCATCAGCCGGGCAGCACCGGTCGCGTCCTTCGCCCAATGCGGCACCAGGCCCCAGCGCAGCGCGTCCAGATGCCGGTCGCCGGTCTGCGGGTGCCGGCGTAGCACCAGGCTCTCCTGCGTGGGTGCGATGTTCCAGGATGGCGGGTGGTTCGACCCGGCCACCGCTTCGGCATATGCCGCCAGCGCGGCCGGCGGGCGGTGCAGGAAATAGCGGCCGCACATCAGGCCGGCCCCCTCACGGGCATTCCGACAACGGGCGCCACATCGCCACCCGGGCGCCGTCCAGCGGGTCGCGGAAGCAGCCGTAGTTCCAGGTGCCCTCGTAGCGGCGGGCAGCGGTCCGGTAGCTGCCCTGGCCGTCCGGGCGGTTGTCGCGGATGCCGCCTTCGTAGCGGTCGCCATTGCCCCAGGTATAGATGCCACGCCCGGTCGCCAGGTTGTTCACCAGGTCGCCCTCGTAGCGGTCGCCGTTCGGGAAGCCGAGGACGCCGCGGCCCTGGAAGCGATCATCCACGATGTCCCCCTCATAGGTATTGCCGTTGGGGAAGGTGACGCGCCCGCGGCCATTGCCGCGCCCGTCGCGGAAGGTCCCGGCATAGCGCCGGCCATCCGGCGCGACCGCGGTGCCTTCGCCTTCGATGCGGCCGTGGCGGAAATGGCCGGTGACGCTCGCGGTGCGCGGCGCGCCATCCTGCGTCCAGGCGAAGCGGGCCTCGCCGGGGCCTTCGACGGGGCCGCGCGGGCAGGCGCCGGTCCAACTGCCGGCGACGCCGGGCGGCGCGAGATGGATCCAGAGCCAGCAGCCGGTCGCGGCATCCACCACCCAGCCGGCGGCGCCGGGGGCGGCGAGCGCGGTGGCGGCCGGCGGGGCGGGGCGGCGCGCCGTGGCGGCACGGCGGGATGCCGGCGGCGCGGCCACAGGCGCCGCGGCAGCCTGCGGTGCCGCAGCCACCGGCGCGTCATTGGCCGCCGGCGTGCAGCCCGCGGCCAGAAGTGCTGCCATCGCCACGCCGAACCCGCTGCGCATCAATCCCATGCCGGCTGTTCCCTGGATCATGCGGCGCAGGGTAGAGCGGTTTCACGCCGCCTCGCCATGCTCCAATCGCCCTGGAGGATGCCGGCTCAGAACGGCATCAGGATATCCATCACTTCCTGCCCGTAGCGCGGCCGCTGCACGTCGCTGATCGTGCCCCGCCCGCCATAGGCGATGCGCGCCTCCGCCAGCCGGTCGTGCTGCACGGTATTGTCGGAGCCGATGTCGGCCGGGCGGATCACGCCGCTGACCTGCAGTTCGCGCAGTTCGCTGTTCACCCGCACCTGCTGCCGCCCGGCGACCACCAGGTTGCCGTTCGGCAGCAGCTGGGCGACGGTCGCCGCGACCCGCAGCGTCACCGTCTCGTTGCGGCGCACGCTGCCATTGCCGTCGACGCCGCTGGTGCTGCTCGCTTCGATCAGGCGGGACGGATCGACGGTGTTCGGCAGGATGCGGGCGATCGAACTCTCCAGCCCCGCGATGCGCGGCAGCCCCATGCCTTCGCTGTTGTTGCGGGAGCGCTGGGTGCGGTTCTGCAGTTCCGCCTGGTCCTGGATCGAGACCAGGATGGTGACGATGTCGCCGACCTGGGCCGCGCGCTGGTCGCGCAGGAAGGTGCGGCTGCCCGGGCGCCACAGGCTGTTGGAGATGGGCAGCGGGTCGCCCGGCGCCGGCATCGGCATGGTGACCGGCCGCCAGTGCGGATCCGCGGTCGGGCTGGTGATCGGATCCATCTCCGGGTCGCGCCCGACGCGGGAGAGGCGCTCGAGCGAGCCGCAGGCGGAGACGGCCAGGAGGGGCAGCAACAGCAGGAAACGGCGCATGATGGGGATCGTCCGGATCAGCGGGGAGCGAGGGCGGCGAGATGGGCGGGCAGGGCACGCTGGATCGGCGGCGCCCCCGGCGCCACGCGCACCCGGCCGGGGCCGGTGACGACGCCTTCGACCACGAGGCGGGAGCCGAGATTCATCACCGCCACCACCTCCCCGAGGGCGCCGGAATCCAGCGCGCGGCCGACGGCGGCCAGGGACAGGCCCGGCGCTTCCAGCTGCAGTGTCACCGGTTCGAACCGGGCGACGAGGTTGGGGGCGCCGAGATCGGCAGTGGCGAAGGGGGTATTGGAGCCGATCGGGCGGCGGAGCTGCCGCCCCACCACGTCCTGCAGCCGCTGCGCGGTGCCGGGGCGCACCCGCTCCGCCCGCATCTGCACCACCTGCACATCGCCAGGCCCGACCACATCGCCGAGCAGCAGGCGGCGCGTCGCTACCGCCACCGGCATCGTCGGCAAGGCCCGGCCGGCGATCCGGGCGCGCAGCGCCGGCATGCCGTCGGCCATGATCACCAGCGTGGTGGCGAAGCGCTGGCTCGCGGCGTCGAAATAGCTGCCTTCGCAGGTGATCTGCACCTGGGCGGCGACCGGCACCATGGGCGGGATCAGCCCGGGCAGCTCGATCTCGGAATCCGCGTCCATGCCGAGCTGCTGCAGCTCGCTCCGCACCGCCTCCTGGATTTCCTCGCGCCCGACCGGGCGGCCGGGACGCTCCACCACCACGCGCTCATTGGGGCCGATCGGGCGCCAGGCCAGGCCGTAGAGCCGCGCGATGGCCGCGAGCTGCGGCGCCTCCACCACCATCCGCCGGCCGGGCGCGGGTGCCGAGCCGAGCGCGGTGTCGCCGCGCGGCCCGGCATTCTCGAACAGGTCGGAGAGGCGGATGACGTCGGTATCGACCACCGCCAGCGGCCGGGCGGCGACCATCTCCTGCGCCGCGGCCGGACGGCCGGCCGCAAGGGCGGGGAGGAGGGCGAGAAGGGCGCGGCGCCGCATGGTCAGCTCCGCATCGCGGACACCGTCCGCAGCATCTCGTCGCTGGCGGTGATGACCTTGGAGTTCATCTCATAGGCGCGCTGGGCGGTGATCAGGGAGGTGATCTCCTGCACCACATTGACGTTCGACGTCTCGATGAAGCCCTGCATCACCTGGCCGTAGCCGGGCTGGCCGGGGGCCGCCTGCTGCGCCTGGCCGGAGGCCGGGGTTGCCAGGAAGTTATTGCCGCCGATCGCGTCCAGCCCGACCTCGTTCGGGAAGATCGCGAGCTGGATCTGCCCGACATTCTGCAGGTTCACCTGCCCGTCGAGCTTCACCAGCACCTCGCCCGAGGCGTTGATCGTGACGTCGACCGCATTGGGCGGCACGGTGACGCCCGGCTGCACCACATAGCCTTCCGCGGTCACGATCTGGCCTTCCGGCGACAGGCCGAAGGTGCCGTCGCGGGTATAGGCGGTCTCGCCGGAAGGAAGCGTGATCTGGAAATAGCCGTTGCCGCGGATCGCCAGATCGAAGCGGTTCTCGGTCTGCTGCAGGTTGCCCTGTTCGCTGATGCGGTAGATGGCGGCGGTGCGGACGCCGAGGCCGATCTGCGCGCCGGAGGGCAGCACGGTGCCGGTCTCGGCGCTCTGCGAGCCGGTGCGGCGCAGGTTCTGGTAGATCAGGTCCTGGAACTCGGCGCGCCGGCGCTTGTAGCCGGTGGTCGAGAGGTTCGCGATGTTGTTGGAAATGACCTCGACATTGGTCTGCTGGGCCATCATGCCGGTCGAGGCGATATTGAGCGAACGCATCGGCGTATCCTTCTGGAAGGCGCGTTATCGGCGAGGTCAGCGGCGGCGGAGCACGCGGTCGATCACGCTCTGCATGCGCGCGCCCTCGCTTTCGGCGAATTGGGTCGCGAACTGGAATTCGCGCAGCTCGGCGGTCAGCCGGGTCATTTCCATGATCGGCTGGACATTGCTGCCCTCGATCGCGCCCTGGATCAGGGCCGGCCGTTCGATCGGCAGCGGCGTTTCCCCGGCGGCGTCGAAATGCCGGTCGCCCTCGGCGCGCAGCCGCTGCGGATCCTCGAAGCGCACGACGCGCAGCTTGCCGATCGGGCCATTCTCGGACCGGACAGTGCCATCGCCCAGGATCTCGATGCGGCTGTCGCCGGTGTTCACCGACATCGGCTGCCCCTGGTCGGAGAGCAGCGCATTGCCGTCCATGTCCAGGATCCGGCCGTCGCCGCCGAGGGTGAAGCGGCCGGCGCGGGTATAGCGCTCACCGCCCGGCGTCTCGACGGCGAAGAACCCATCGCCGGTGATCGCGACGTCGAGCGGATTGCCGGTCTGCTGGATCGGGCCCGGCGCGCTCTCCCGCCAGGTCGCGCGGTCCTGGACATAGGCGGTGCTGCGCAGCGCGGAGGGCCCTTCGACGCCGGTG
>DASYDR010000126.1:0-5496 GCA_036499545.1 Roseomonas sp.
AAATAGCTGTCTCAGCAACCGGCTGGTCGCCATGGAACCAGCCCATGGCGACCTTGACCATCCCAACGCGGGTTAGCGTTGGCATCGCTGCACTCGGCCGGGGTCAATCCTCGACGCCCGGATCCGCGCCCAGCTGCGCCAGCAAGGTCAGCCCCAGCAGGCAGAGTTCGGTCGGGCTGGTCATGCCGCTGGCGCGGCTGGCCGCTTCGATCAGCGCCTTGGGCGCGCGGAAGCCGAGATGCTCGGTCCGCGGCCCGTGCAGCAGCCCCGACCGCCGCGCTTCCGCCATGACGAGGTAGATCCAGCTGGCCTGGCCCGCCTCCGGGCTGCGGGGCTGGCAGTCTGTGCTGGCGGCCATGGCCGGGTCCTTCCGTGCGGGGAGGGCAGGCTACCGCCCCGGCCGCGGCTCCCGTCCGTGCCTTCCGGCACTGGTCGCAACGCGGTTCAGCCGCGGGCCGGCGTCGCCCCGGGCTCGCCCAGGTCCCAGAACAGCCCGGCCATCATCGCCAGCGCCTCGCGCGCGATCGGCACCAGCAGGTGCTCGTCCGGCGCATGCTGGCCGCAGGCGGCGTAGGAATGCGGCAGCCACAGGGTCGGCAGGCCGAGGATATCGGCGAAGACATGGTTGGGCAGGGTGCCGCCGATATTCGGCAGCACCGCCGGCGGCCGGCCCAGGCTCTGCCCGATCGAGCCCACCGCCCAGCGCACCCAGGGACTGTCCGGATCCAGCCGCGTGGCCGGCGCGCCTTCCGCCTTGCGGGTTTCCAGCACCACATCCTGGAAGCCCTCGGCGTCCAGGTGCGCGCGGATGGCGGGCAGGATCCCGGCCGCGTCGGTGCCGGCCACGTAGCGCAGCTGCACGGTTGCGGTGGCCGAAGGCGGCACGGCGTTCACCGGCGCGGCCGGGTCGCCGGCGCCGAGTGCCAGCACCTCCAGCGTGTTCCAGCCGAACAGCCGCTCGGCCGGGGTCAGCCCGGCCGCGCCCCAATCGGCGTCGATGGCGGGGTCGGTCTCGCCGCCGCCGACCGGCAGCCCGGCCAGCGCGGCGCGCACCGCGTTGGACATCGGCGGCGGCAGCAGCCCCGGCACCTTCAGCCGGCCGCGCCCGTCGACCAGGCTGGCGACGGCATTGGCGATGATGGTGGCGGGGTTGCGGATCACGCCGCCCCAGTTGCCGGAATGATAGGCCTTCTCCCGCGGCCTGAGCGCCAGGGTGACGTTGAAGGCGCCGCGGGAGCCGAGGAAGATCGTCGGCAGCCCGGCCGCCAGCCGCGGCCCGTCCGAGGCGATCAGCACATCGGCCGCCAGCCGTTGCCGCTCGGCGGCGCAGAATTCGGCCAGCCCCGGGGAGCCGATCTCCTCCCCCATCTCCAGCAGCAGGGTGATGTTGCAGCCGAGGCGCCCGCCGCGCGCCCGCCAGACCTGTTCCAGCGCGGCCAGGTTGAGCGTGAACTGGCCCTTGTTGTCGGCGGTGCCGCGGCCGTACCAGCGCTCGCCTTCCACCGTGACCCGCCAGGGCTCCAGCCCGTCGCGCCAGCGTCCCTCCATGCCGCGCACCACGTCGCCATGGCCATAGAGCAGGGCGGTCGGCAGCCCTGCACCTTCGGGGCGGGTGGCGACCAGGAAGGGCGACGGGTTGCCCGGCAGCACCTCCCCCACGAAGCCCATCGGCGCCAGGGCCGGCAGCATCTCCTCCGCCAGGAAGCGCTGCAGCAGCGGCGCGCGGGCGGGGTCCTGGCTTTCCGTCGGCCAGGCGACGCGGCGCGCCAGCAGGTCGAGCAGGCTGCCATCCTCCAACAGGCTCTGGCTGGCGGCGATGGCGGCGCTGCGGCTCATGGCGGTTCCTTCGGGACGGGCGGGAATCGAGGCCGCCACGCTCGGCCACCGCGCCGCGAACATCAACCCGTGCCGGCGAGGCCGGCCCATCCTTACGCCGCCTTTACGCGGCGCCCCCGGAATCCGGCGCCGCCCTGATATCCGCCTTCCTATCCTGGCGTCATCAACCTGGGGGTCCGTCCGGGGCTGGCGTCGCGCCGGTCCCGCGCCGGCTCCCTGTTCCTGTGAAGGAATTGGCCATGACGTCCCGCCGCCTCCCGTTCGACCATCGGCCCGGTCCGGCCGCGCTGCCGGCCCGGACCTGGCGATGAGCATCGGCATCACAGGCTGGCTCGCCGGCCTCTTCGCCACGGGGCTGTTCGCCTACCTGTTCTACGCGCTGATCAGGCCGGAACGGTTCTGAGCGCGGTTCCGCGCAATCCAATTCTCATGGCTGGGTGCATATCATGGGCGATCTCATCTTCGTCGCGCTGGCGCTTGTCTTCTTCGTGGGTACGGCAGGGTTCGTCATCGCCCTGGACCGGCTGTGAAGGGGCGCTCACATGCTGAATGACCTGATCCAATTCGGCCTCGTCCTCGTCATCATGACCGCGCTGGTCGTGGTCATGGGGCGGTGGCTGGCGCGCCTGTTCACCGGTACCGCGCACGGCCTGCTCGAGAGGGGGACCTACGCCGTGCTCGGCGTCGATCCGTCCGAGGGCATGTCCTGGAAGCGCTACGGCATGGTACTGCTGCTGAGCAATGCGGCGATGATGCTGCTCGGCTACCTGGTCCTGCGCCTGCAGGACCTGCTGCCGTTCGACCGGCTGGAGCGGGCGGCGCAGACGCCGGACCTCGCCTTCAACACCGCCGCGTCCTTCATCACCAACACCAACTGGCAATCCTATTCGGGTGAGTCGAGCCTCTCCAACTTCTCGCAGATGGCCGTCATCACCTTCCTGATGATGGTGAGCGCCGCGACCGGCATCGCTGCCGCCGGCGGCTTCATCCGCGGCCTCAGCCGCCGCGACGCCGGCGATATCGGCAATTACTGGGTGGACTTCACCCGCGTCACCTATCGCCTGCTGCTGCCGCTCAGCTTCGCCCTGGCGCTGGTCTATGTGTGGCAGGGCATGCCGCAGACGCTGGCCAGCGACGCGATCGTCAACACGCTGGAAGGCGTGCGCCAGCAGCTCATCATGGGGCCGGTCGCCAGCCTGGAATCGATCAAGCATATCGGTACCAATGGCGGCGGCTTCTTCGGCATGAACGCCGCGCACCCCTACGAGAACCCGACCCCGCTGACCAACACGCTGCACATGCTCGGCATGCTGCTGATCCCTTCCGCGCTGACCTACGCCTTCGGATCGATGATCCTGCGCCGGCGCCAGGGCTGGGCCTTCTTCGCGGCGTTCCTGGTGATGTTCCTGGGCTTCCTGGCGCTGGTCTATGGCAGCGAACAGGGCGGCAACCCGATGCTGGCGCCGCTCGGCATCGACCAGGCGCAGACCGCGCTGCAGGCCGGCGGCAACATGGAAGGCAAGGAGCTGCGCTTCGGCATCGCCCAGACCAGCCTCTTCGTGACGGTGACCACCGCCGCGACGACCGGGTCGGTGGATGCGATGCATTCCTCCCTCACGCCGCTCGGCGGCCTGGTGCCGATCGCGCAGATGATGCTGAACAACGTGTTCGGCGGCGACGGCGTCGGCCTGATCAACCTCGTGACCTACGCCATCCTCACCGTCTTCCTGGTCGGCATGATGATCGGCCGCACGCCGGAATTCCTCGGCAAGAAGATCGAGGCGCGGGAGATGAAGTTCGTCATGCTCGCCGTGCTCGCGCATCCGTTCGCCATCCTGGGCTTCACGGCACTCGCGGCCGTCGTGCCCCCGGCGCTCGCGAGCCTGGCCAACCAGGGGCCGCATGGCTTCAGCGAGATCCTCTACGCCTATACCTCCGGCACCGCGAACAACGGCTCCGCCTTCGCCGGGCTCAACGCGAACACGCCCTTCTTCAATACGACGATCGGCCTGGCGATGCTGATCGGGCGCTATCTCACGCTGCTGCCGATGCTGGCGGTCGCCGGCTGCCTGGCGGCGAAGAAGGCATTGCCGGAAGGGCCGGGGACGCTGTCGACCTCGACCACGCTGTTCACCGGCCTGCTGGTCTTCGTGATCCTGGTGGTGGGCGGGCTGACCTTCCTGCCGGCGCTGGCACTCGGTCCGATCGTCGAGCACCTGTTCATGCTCGCCGGACAGACCTTCTGAGCATCCGATGGCCGAAGGGCCGAATGGCCCGGAGGTCTGAATCGGATGCGCCACTCCTAGGGATATGATGATGTCGAACGCACAGAATACCCGTGGTCGCGGCGGCTCCGTTCTGCATGGGCTGGCGCGGCCGGTCCTGGTCTCCTCCATCTTCTTCATGGCGGTGACGGGCCTCGCCTATCCGCTGCTGACGACGGGGGCGGCGCAGGTGCTGTTCCCGCACCAGGCGCAAGGCAGCCTGGTCGAACGCGGCGGCCAGCCGGTCGGCTCCGCCGTCATCGGGCAGGACTTCACCCGGGCCGAGTATTTCCATCCACGCCCGAGCGCCACCGTGGGCACGGATCCGAACGATCCCAGCGCGACGGTCGACCAGCCCTATAACGCGGCGGCGAGCGGCGCGAGCAACCAGGCGGCGGTCAGCCAGAAGCTGCTGGAGCAGATCGCCGCCAGGGCGCGGGCCTACCGTGCGGAGAACGGCCTGGCCGCCAATGCACCGGTGCCGGTCGATGCGGTCACCGCATCCGGATCCGGCCTCGACCCCGACATCTCGGTCGCCAATGCGCGGCAGCAGGTCCAGCGCGTCGCGCGGGCCCGCGGCATCGCCGCCGCACAGGTCGCGGCCCTTCTCGAACAACAGACGTCCCCGCGTCAGCTCGGCCTGCTCGGTGATCCGCGCGTGAACGTGCTCCAGCTCAATCTCGCGCTGGACGCGGCCACGGCGGGCCGGGCGCCGGCACGATAAGGGAAGGCGGAAAGCAGAACCCATGTCCTATTCGAACGCATCCGCATCCCCTGGCGCCGGGCCGGCGATCAAGCCGGTCGCCTGGGGCGCCATCGCCATCGAGGCCCTTCGCAAGCTGTCGCCGCGGGTTCAGTGGAAGAACCCGGTGATGTTCGTGGTCTATCTCGGCAGCATCGTCGCGACGCTGCTCTGGGTGCAGGCGCTCACCGGCCAGGGGGAGGCCTCGACCGGCTTCATCTTCTGGGTGGCCGCCTGGCTCTGGTTCACGGTGCTGTTCGCCAATGCGGCGGAGGCCCTGGCCGAAGGGCGCGGCAAGGCGCAGGCCGAAGCGCTGCGCGCGACCCGGCAGCGGGTCACGGCGAAGGTGCTGAAGGAGCCGCGGCCCGGCAGCGCGGTCACGCCGACGCCGAGCGAGCAGCTCACCATCGGCACCATCCTGCTGGTGGAAGCGGGCGACATCATCCCGGCCGATGGCGAGGTGATCGAAGGCGTCGCCTCGGTCGATGAATCCGCCATCACCGGTGAATCGGCGCCGGTGATCCGGGAATCCGGCGGCGATTTCTGCTCGGTCACCGGCGGCACCCGGGTTCTGTCCGACTGGGTCATCGTCCGCGTCACCGCCAATCCCGGCGAGGCCTTCCTCGACCGCATGATCGCGATGGTCGAAGGCGC
>DASYDR010000127.1:0-13456 GCA_036499545.1 Roseomonas sp.
ATCGTCGCCCTGCGCGGCGATCCGCCGGCCGGCGCCACCATCTACGAGCCGCATCCGGGCGGCTATGCCCAGGCCGAGGACATGGTGCGCGGGCTGCGCCGCATCGGCGATTTCGACATCAGCGTCGGCGCCTATCCGGAAGTGCATCCGGCGGCGCACTCCGCCACGGCCGACCTCGACTTCCTGAAGCGCAAGATCGATGCCGGCGCCAACCGCGCGATCACCCAGTACTTCTTCGACACCGACGTCTATCTGCGCTTCCTCGACCGCTGCCACGCCGCCGGCATCACCGTGCCGATCGTCCCCGGCATCATGCCGGTGACCAACTTTGCCAGCGTGCAGCGTTTCTCCGCCATGTGCGGCGCCTCGGTGCCGGGCTGGCTGGCGAAGCTGTTCGACGGGCTGGACCAGGATGCCGATACGCGCCGGCTGGTGGCGGCGACCGTCGCCGCCGAGCAGGTGCGCATCCTGCAGGCCAACGGCGTGGACGAATTCCACTTCTACACGCTGAACCGGCCGGACCTGACCTATGCCATCGCCCATATCCTGGGCGTGCGGAAGGCAGCCGCGACGGCGTGACCGCCGCCGGCACGGGATCGGCGGCAAAGCGTGGCCGCTTCAGGTCGAAGCGGGCACGCCTTCCCGGGTGTTCATCTCAGGCCGGCTCCGCTTCATGGTCCTGCGCGCGTGCCGGCGCCGCGCGGAGCGCGAGGCCGAGCGCATGCATCACCCGAAGGACGGTGCCGAAAGCGGGGTTCCCGTCTTCGCCCAAGGATTTGTAGAGGCTTTTGGCGCCGACATCGGCGGCACGCGCCACCTCCGTCATCCCCTGCGCGCGCGCGAGGGTGCCGAGGGCGCGCTTGATGCGGTCGAGGTCGCCGTCTTCAAGCGCGATGGAGAGGTATTCCGCCTGCGCCTCCGGCGTCTTCAGGTAGTCGGCGGCGTCGAAGATTTCGGTTTTGAGAGCCATGATCAACCCTCCACTCGGGCGGCCATCTCGATGGCCTGTTTGATATCCTGCTGCTGCGTCGACTTGTCTCCGCCGCACAACAGGACGAAGAGCACCGCGCCTCTTTGCACGAAGTAGACCCGATAACCGGGGCCGTAGTGGATGCGCATCTCTGACACGCCCTGGCCTACCGGGGCGGCGTCGCCGGCATTGCCCTCCTCGAGACGTTCGATGCGGGCGGCTATGCGGGCGACCGCTCTCTGGTTGCGGAGCTTGGACAGCCATCTGTCGAAGTCGGCGGTGCGACGAACTTCGATCTTCGGTATCTGCGGCCGGACCTCATCGGGTTTCAGCCACAGCGGGTATCCTATGGGAAACTTCGGTCTGGGGAAAGAAGAAAGTATCCTGAAAGATACCGCGTCTGAAGGCGGAGGTTTCCCGGGGCCAGGGTCTGTCGAGGACCAGCCAACCCGGAGGGCAGGCGGCCCACGCGAATCCCAGGCTTCGCCGGGACTGCGATGGACCGCCTGGAAGGGTTCTCCGGCGCAGGGCCCCGGCATCAGGCCGGCAGCCAATGCCTAGGTGAGCTTCACCAGGTAGCTCTGGAACACGCCGACATGCACGCTGGCGTCGTCGGACCCGTCGGGCCACAGGTCCTGGGTCCGGAAGCGGACGTCATAGGTCGGCTCCCACGGCGCCTCGATGCCATGCGCATGCGCGTCGGGGAAGGGATAGGCGGGGGATTCGGCGACCACCACGCCGGGCTTGCCGCGGATATAGCCGGGCATCCGGATATGGCCGGCGAAGTGGTCGTCCTTCACCCGCACCCGGTCGCCGGGCCGCAGCGGCGCGCGGTCCGCCGCGTTCGGCCGCCCGGCGGCGCTGGGACCGGAGAGCGGGCAGGCGCCGCCGGACAGCACGTCCAGCTCCTGCCGCGTGGCCACGCCCTTCTCGACGCAGAGCGTGGCGACGGCGGTCAGCACCCGCTCGTAATAGCCGGCGGCGAGGTAGTGCCGCGGTTCCATGCGTTCGATGGCGTGGCGATACTCGTCCATGTTGAAGTAGCCGTGCTTGAGCAGCAGGGCCTTCAGCCCGTCGATGCGCTTCTCCCAATCGGCGTGATAGGTCGGCGCGAAGGGCGTGTGGCGGACCTGCCCGAAGCCCTGCCGGCCGCCGAGATCATGCATCCCGTTCATGCGTCCTGCCTTTCAATCAAGCCGGGCGACGCCGATCATGGCGTCCTTGGTCACCAGCGCGGCGAGCTCCGCCTCCGGCCAGCCCTGGGTCGCCGGCGGCTGCACCGGCAGCACCATGTAGCGGGTGTCGGCGGTCGTGTCCCAGACCCGGATCTCGATCGATGGCGGCAGGTCGAGGCCCATCTCGCGCAGCACCGTCCGCGATTCCCGCACCACCCGGGAGCGGTATTCCAGATCCTTGTACCAGTCCGGCTGCAGCCCGATGATCGTGAAGGCGGTGCAGGAGCAGAGCGTGCAGACGATCACGTTGTGCAGCGCCGGCGTGTTCTCCAGCACCACCAGGTGACGATGGTGCGGTGGCATGGACAGGCCGAGCTCCGCCACCGCCGCCTTGCCATCGGCCAGCAGGCGCTGCCGGAAGGCCGGGTCGGCCCAGGCCCTGGCGACCACGCGGGCGCCATTCTCCGGCACCCAGTTCTCTGCGGCGTGGTGGGTATAGTCATCGACGAAGGGGGCGGGGTTCAGGTCGCGGTTCTCGAGGACCTGTTCGATCGCGGCCACGCGACTTTCCGGCGTCGCCGACGCGATCTCGCCCAAGCGCCTGTCAGCCATGCAGCTGTCTCCTTCCCATGCGGCGGCCGGACTATGCGCGGCCCGCCGCCGGCGGCGGAAGCCAGGGTGCGCCGCAGCAAGCGCTTCATCACATATGTGATGGGCCTGGCCGGCGCGGCGCTGGCATGATCCGCCGCCGTGGCGGCCAGGCAGTGACTCCATGACGACGGGCGATCCCATCAAATCGGCGGCGCGCTGCATCGCCATCCTGGAATTCTTCGCCGAGGCCGATCGCAGCGCGACGGTGGGCGAGGTGGCGCGCCGCCTCGGCATGCCGCAATCCAGCGCCTCGATGCTGCTCGGCAGCCTGGTCTCGCTCGGCTATCTGCGGCGGGATGCGGCATCGCGCCGCTACCAGGCGACGCTCCGGGTGCCGTTGCTCGGCCGGCTCGCCGCCGGCGAGGTCTCCATCGTCAGCGGCCTGGTGACGGGCATGGAGGAGATGCGGGTGCGCACCCGGGGCAGCGTGATGCTGGGCATGCGGCAGGGCGTGCTGGTCCGCTACATCGTGGCCCTGCGCGGCGACAACACCAAGAGCGAGCATTACGTGCTGGGCGCGCTGCGGCCGGTGTTCCGCGTCGCGCCGGGCAAGATCCTGCTGGCGCAGGAACCCGATGCCTTCATCGGCCGCCTGCTGCGCCGCGCCAATGCGGAGGAGGATCCGGCGCGCCGCCTGCGGCTGGCCGATGTGATGGCGGAGATCGCCCGCATCAGGGCCGAAGGCTGGGCGGAAAGCCCGGGCGGCGCCACGCCGGGCACCAGCCTGACCTCGGTGATGCTGCCGGTGCCGGCCGGCCAGGCCGCCCTGTCGCTGACGCTGGGCGTGCCGCGGGCGGAGGCGGAAGCCCGCCGCGACGCCATCATCCGCGACCTGCGCGTGCTGGCGGCCAGCGTGACGGGGTAGGCTGCGGCGCCGCGGGGAGTCCGCGGCGCCGCCGATCGGCTTCAGGCCGTCTTGGCCTTCAGCTCGTCGAGCTGCATCCGGGCGCCGGCGATCATGCAGGAGACGTCGGAGGTCAGCATCACCATGTCGAAGCCGCGCTTCACCGCGCCGGCCGCGAAGGCCGCACTCGCGCAATGCATGACGCACTTGATGCCGTGCTTGTGCGCCGAGGCCAGGATCTTGTCGCAGGTCTCCATGTGCAGCGGGTCGGGATTGTCGCCGCGCGGCGCGAGGCCCAGCGCGAAGGACAGGTCGGCCGGGCCGATATAGACGGCGTCGAGGCCGGGCGTGGCGCAGATGGCATCGACATTGGCGATGCCTTCCTTGGTCTCGATCATCGCCATCACGACGATCTCGTCATTCGCCTTCGCCGCGTAATCGGCGCCGCCGTAATGCACGGCGCGCACCGGGCCGGAGGAGCGCATGCCGACCGGCGGATAGCGGCAGGCGGCGACCGCCGCCGCGGCTTCCTCGGCATTGTTCACCAGCGGCACGATGATGCAGTAGGCGCCGAGGTCGAGCGCCTTCATGATCGTCGCCGGCTCGTTCCAGGCCACGCGCACGACCGGCACCGTGTCGGTCTGCGAGATCGCCTGCAGCATCGGCAGGACGTCTTTCATTTCCGACGTGCCGTGCTGCAGGTCGACGCAGAGGGCGTCGAAGCCCTGGCGCGCCATCACCTCGGCGGTGAAGCCGTGCGAGGCGGAAAGCCAGCCCAGCGTCGCATACTGGCCGTCACGCCACATCTGCTTGATTCGGTTCGGTCGCATCGTCATCCCCCCTGGTGATAGAACGTGTAAGGCCCGCGAATGGGTCGGCGAGCATCAGTTTCCAAAGCGGCGCGCCTGTCAATCCGAGGCGGTGACGATGCTCCAGGGTTTTATTCGATCGCGTGATTCACGGCTTTCGGTGAGTCCACCTCAGACGATCACGCTCTCAGCGCGCCTGCGGCAGCCCGGCGGGCGTGAGCCGGGCAGGCGGGCGGATCCGCCGCGCCAGGCGGTGCGCCGGCTGTTCCACCCAGCGATGCATCAGCGCCGCGGCCGGGAAGGCGAGCGCCACGGCGATGGCGGTGCCCGGCAGTGGCGACGGGCTGTCGCGCAGCAGATGCGTCATCGCCAGCATCAGCGGCAGATGCACGAGGTAGAGGCTGAAGGAGACGCGGCCGAGCCAGACCAGGCCCGGATGCCGCAGCCCTTCCGCGAAGCGCCCCTGCCGCTGCGCCAGCAGGATCAGCAGCACGGCCGCGATGATAACGCCATAGTCATGCGCCGACATGGCCATGATCGCGATGGCGATGCCCGCCGCCAGCGGCTGCGCGCCCTCGAGGCGCGGCAGCGGGCCGAGCGCCAGCGCCGCGCCGGCCGCGAAGGGCGGCAGGAAGCCGAGGCTGGCGATGATGGTCTCCGGCAGCGTGTCGCCGAGGCCGATGCCGCCTTCCGGCATGCCGGCGAGTTGGGCCAGGCCGGCGCCGATCAGCGCGACGGCCAGCAGCAGCGCGCGCCGCCGCAGGAACAGCAGCGCGAAGGGCAGCAGCAGGTTGATCCGCCATTCATGCACCAGCGTCCAGAGCACGGGGTTGAGCTGGAAGCCCTCGCCATGGCTCAGCAGCGTCGCCTGCTGCAGCAGGGCCGGCCAGGTCCAGACCTCGCGCCAGCCGGCCTCGCCGGTGAGGTAGGGCGTCGCCTCCGGCATCGGGCCGCGCCAGAAGAGGCCCTGCAGCAGCGCGGAGAGCAGCAGGGAGGCCAGCACCGGCAGGCCGAGCCGCACCGCGCGCTGGCCGGCATAGCCGAGCCAGCCCGCGCCGCTCAGCACGCGGCCCGGATGCGCGGCATCCTGCGCCCGCAAGGCGCGGGTCAGCACATAGCCGCTGAGCACGAAGAAGAAGATGACCGCCGGCCGGCCGATGCCGATGGGGCGGAGCGGCGTGGAATAGAGCGTCCAGCTCAGCCAGTCCGGCACCTGCGGCTGCGATATGAAGGCGTGGTGCAGCACCACGATCAGGGCGGCGATGCCGCGCAGGGAATCGAGCTCGATGAGGCGGGAAGGGCGTGTCGTCATGGGCTCCCGGATTCCATCCGGGGGTCGCCCGCCCGGCCAAAGAAAGCGCCGCCCGGGATGACACCCGAGCTGCTCTGGCTGGAACTGCGGAAGGGGAGCTTCGGTTTCAGGCGCGCGCTGGCGTGAACAGCGCGAGCGACATCATATCGACGGTGGCGAGCGGAGACCGCTCATCGGTCAACCGACCGGTCCGCCCGCATCAGTCCGCCAGGCCGGCCACCCTGGGCCTGCGGAATCCCATCATCGCCCAGGTCGTCAGCAGCTTGAGCATGAGGCCGCCGGAATGACCGCGCCGGTGCGGCAATCCGTCCCGCGGCAGGGCCGTGCCATCCGGCACGTCACCCGTCATCACGCGCAGCGACGGCGCCGGCGCATCCGCGACCCGGTCGCGAAACACCGTCAGCCAGAAGCCCTTGGTGAAATCGGCGAACATCGGCGTCCGGCAGCAGGACGCCACCATGCGGCGCGTGGGCGAGCCCGGCGTCAGCCGATGCACTTCCAGCCGGTCGCAGCCCGCCACGCAGCGCACCCGGTCCTTCCGCCAGAGCGTCATCGCCGTTCCACCCGCGGCGTCGACGATCGGCGGCCCGCCGGACCGCGCATCGAAACCCTGCCCGGCGGTGCGGCAGCTCGTGCAATGGCAGAAGAGGCTCACCATCGGCGCGCCGGTCGCTTCGAGCCGCACCGCCCCGCAGGCGCAGGCAATCCTGGTCATCGCTGGCTCCGCTCGCCGCCTGGCAGACGCCTACAGAATGATCCGGCCACGCGCCAGTGCCGCGGCCGTCGCGCTCACTCGAGGGTGATGTGCGCCTCTCGCACCACGCGGGCATGCAGCTCGAATTGCTGCCGCCGGAAGGCCGCGCATTCCTCGGGCGTATTCGCCCGGGTGATGGCGCCGAGCGTCCGCAGCCGCCCCGCCACCTCCGGATCCCGGATCGTCTGGTTCAGTTCGGTGTTGAGAAAGCCGATGATCTCGGCCGAGGTGCCCTTGGGCGCGAAGATGCCGTTCCACTCATAGGTTTCGTAACCCGGCAGCGTATCGGCGATGGGCGGTACCCCGGGCAGCACGTCGATGGGGACGAGGCCCGCATGGGCGAGCACGCGCACCTCATCGGATTGCAGCAGGGAGACGGAGCCGGGGACGTTGCCGAACTGCATCGCGACGCGGCCGGCGATCATGTCGTTCCGGGCATCCGGCGCCGCCCGGTAGACGACATGGTTGAGATGCACGCCGGCCATCATGTTGAACAGCTCGATCGAGATGTGCTGCGCCGAGCCGACCCCGGTGCTGGCGGCGTCCAGCCCGCGCGGGGATGCCTTGGCCAGATCGATCAGCTGCTGCACCGTATGGGCGGCGAAGCTCTTGCCGATGTTGATGGTGTTCGGCGCGACCATGGACAGGAAGATCGGCAGCAGGTCGGTTTCGGTGTTGTAGGGCAGCCGGTCGCCGAACAGGGCCGGGTTCACCGAATGCGCCGTCGCGTCGTAGAGCAGCGTGTAGCCGTCCGCCGCCGCGTGCACGACGGCGTTGGCGGCGATCTGGCCGGCGCCGCCGGCGCGGTTCTCCACCACGAATTGCTGCCCGAGCCGCGCCGACATCGCGGCGAAGACGATGCGCGCCACGATATCGGCGGTGCCGCCAGCGCCATAGGCGCAGATGACGCGGACCGGCCGCGTGGGAAAGTGCCTCTGTGCATGGGCCAGCCCGGGCACCACGAAGGGCGCGGCGAGGCCGCCGGCC
Source organism: Roseomonas sp. (assembly GCA_036499545.1). Classification (GTDB taxonomy): domain Bacteria; phylum Pseudomonadota; class Alphaproteobacteria; order Acetobacterales; family Acetobacteraceae; genus Plastoroseomonas. The sequence continues at coordinate 7,503 of DASYDR010000127.1, forward strand.
AGGCCGGCGACCAGCGACCTGCGGCGCAGCGGCGCGCCCTTCCTATCGCCTGACGTCTTGATCATTGTTCGTTTCCCCCTTCCGCAGCCTGCCCTATTCGCGCGGTGGCGCGGCCGCGGCGAGCTTCCCCTCGATCGCCGCCAGGGCTTCGGTGTAGTCCTTGGGCACGACGCCGCCGAAATGCGCCTTCATGCCGAGATCGGCGACCCAGCGCAGGCGTTCCGCGACGGCGCGGGTGACCAGCGGATCCAGCCCGACATTCGCCAGCGTCTCCGCCGACATCGCCGCTTCGTCCGACCGTCGCGCGGCGTGGATCGCATTGGTCGTCAGTGTTCCGTTCACCACCTGGGAGAAGGGCTTGGACAGCGTCTTCTCGAGCGACGCGAGCACCGCCGCGTCCAGCCCATAGCGCCGGGCGCCCAGCATGCATTCCAGCAGCAGCGCCTCGAGCCCCTTCATGACGACGGAGCGCAGGATCTTGATCGCCGACGCGTCGCCGACCCGTTCGCTCACCACCTCCATGCGCATGCCCCAGGGCGCCAGCGCATCCCGCAGCGCCGCGGCGCCCTGGCCGGCCACCAGGATCGGCATGGCGACGCCATCACGCGGCGTGCCGACGATGGAGCCGTCCACGAAGGCGGCCGGCGTGGCCGCCAGGCGCGCGGCGACCTGCTGCTTCACCTCCGGCGTCGCGGAAGCGATGTCGACGACCAGGTGGCGCGACCCGAGATGCGGGGCGAGCGCTTCGGCGCTGGCGATCGACGACGAACCGGGGGTCGCGCCGATGATGCAATCCGCGCGCGCCGCCAGCTCGGCCGGCGAGGCCAGCAGGGTGACGCCGCCCTGGCCGGCGCGGTCCTGGATCAGGGCGCCGAAGGGGCCGTCGAAGGCATATTTGTCGTAGGAGACGACGCTGTCGACGCCCGCGGCGCGCAGGCCGAGCCCCAGCGTGCTGCCGATCTCGCCGAAGCCGACGAGGCCGATCCGGATCTGCTTGCCGCTTTCCACCAGTTTCCTCCGTTACCCATGCTGCGCCCGGCTACTGTGTCGTCGCCGGAGGTGCTGCTCAAGACCGCATCCTGGCGGGCCGGTCGCTTGACCGGCCCGAGGCCGCGAATGCGGCTCGCCGCTCGTGCGGCGAAGCCAAGCCGCGCGGATGCGCGGCGCCCGGCATTTGAGGGCGAAATATCAGTGCGGCGTATCGCCCTTGACGGTGGTGCGGTGCATGTAGCGGTCGCCATGCGCCTTGTAGTCCGCGACCGCGTAATGCATCGCGCAGCGATTGTCCCAGATCACCACGTCATGCTTCTGCCAGCGGTGGCGGTACAGGTTCTCCGGCGCCGTCGAATGCTCGAACAGGAAGTTGAGGATGGCGTCGCTTTCCGCCTGCGGCAGCCCCACGATATGGGAGGTGAAGCCCTTGTTCACGAACAGCGCCTTGCGCTTGCTCTCGGGATGGGTGCGGACCAGCGGATGCGTCGCGTGCTTCGCGGCCGCCTCGTCGAGCTTGCCGACATATTCCTTGCCGTAGCTGGTCTTCATCACCGCGGCCGCCAGGCTGTGCACGACTTCCAGCCCGTCGAGCATCCGCTTCATCGGCGCCGACAGCGTCTCATAGGCGCGGTACATGTTGGCGAAGATGGTGTCGCCGCCGATCGGCGGAATCTCGAGCGCGTGCAGCAGCGACGCCATCGGCGGGCTCGGCTGCCACGACCCGTCCGAATGCCAGTAGGTCCCGGCATCCTCGCGGCCCTGGGGCTTGCCGTCGATCTTCTTGTTGGAGACGCGGTAGATCTCCGGATGGCCCGGCAGGTAGTACTGCGCGAGGACGGGATTGCCGCCCGACATGTGCAGGTCGCCGAACTGCCGGCTGAAGGCGATATGCTGTTCCGGCGTGATCGCCTGGTTGCGCAGCAGGAGCAGGCCATCGGCATCGAGCCAGGCCTGGCGGATCTGCTGGAACAGGTTGTCGCCGACCGGCTGGGCCAGGTCGACGCCCGCCACCTCCGCCGCGAAGCCCGGCATGATCGGGCGAATGGTCAGATCCATGTGTCGTCCTCCGCTTCCAGGATGTGATCCTGATCGGGCATCGTCGCGGCCCTTGATGCGCGGCAGATTGGCATCGGCTGAAATGCTTTTCAAGCCGCCATGAAATCGTTTGCAGGAACCGCCCTTCCGCGGCCACGGTATCCTGGCCGGGCCGAGCTGCGGTATGGAACGGCGGCGAGCGGGACTCGGGCGCAGGGCCTGGCCGGCGCGGTTCGGAAGGGGATGCATGGCGACCGTCCGGGATGTCGCGCTGCTGGCTGGTGTTTCCCCCGCGACCGTCTCGCGCGTCCTCAGCGGCCGGACCGCGGTGTCGGCGGATGCGCAGGCCAAGGTGCTGACCGCCGTGAAGGCGCTCGACTTCCAGCCGAACTCCATGGCGCAGGGCCTGCGCCTCGGCCGCGGCACCTCCGTCGCCCTGCTGGTCGGCGATATCGAGCAGGGCGTCTATGCAGCGCTCACCAAGCACATCCAGAACGCGCTGGTGGAACTCGGGCTGGACCTGATGCTGTTCAACCTCGGCCACCGGGAGGAACGGCTGCTGCGTTTCCTGGAACGCGCGCCATCGCTCAGGCTGCGCGGCGTCATCATCGCCTCCTCCGACGTGATGCCAATCGCGGCCATCAAGGCGGCGCTCCTGGGGCGCGGCGGCCTCCTGCTCTCGGTCGGGCAGAAATGGCAGCGCCATGGCGTCACCTCCGTCGTCCAGGGCGATCGCGCGGCGGTCGCCGGCGCGGTGCGCTACCTGATCGATCAGGGGCGGGCGCCGGTCGCCTATGTCGGCCGCATCGCCGGCTCGGTCCCCGGCAGCGACCGTTTCGCGGGCTATCGGCTGGCGCTCGGCCAGGCCGGGCTGGCCGTGGACCCGGCGCTGGTCTGGGACGTGGCCTATCGCTATGGCGCCGGCTACGAGGCGCTGTCGCGCATGATCGATGCCGGCACCGCCGTCCGCGGCGTGCAGGCCGGCAGCGACGAATTGGCGCTCGGCGCCATCGCCGCGATCCAGGATCGTGGCCTCCGCGTGCCGGAGGATGTCGCGGTGGTCGGGCTGGGCAACATGGAATTCGCCAGCCACACGCGCCCGGCCCTGACCACGCTCAGCGAACATCCCGAGCTGATCGCGGACAAGGTCAGGGAGATCATCCGCAGCGCGGAGGAAGGGCGGAAGGTGCCGGCCCTGTCCGTCATTCCCCGCAGCCTGATCCGGCGGCAATCAGCTTAGTCCTCCGCCGCCGCTGTTTCCAGACGGGCCCTGCGCGCGATCGCGGTGGGATCACCGAAAGCCGTGCATCACGTGGCTGGAGCAGGATCCCGCGGCCATCACGATTCAGGCTCGGACAACAGCCGCTCCTCCCGCCAGGCCCGCGCCGGCGGCGGTCAGAAGCAGGGTTTCCCCTGCAGCGAACCTCTTCTGGCCATTGGCGATGGAAAGCGAGAGCGGGATGGTGGCGGCGGATGAATTGCCATGGGTTTCGATCGTCCGGACCATCCTCGCCTGATCGATGCCGAGGTTCTCGCAAACCGCGCCGAACATCCGCGCATTGGCCTGGTGCGGAATGAACCGGTCGATATCCCGCGCGGCGATCCCCGCCTGCTTCAGCGCGCGCCGCGATGTCGTCGTCATCAGGTCCACCGCGCGCGAGAAGACCTCGCGGCCGTTCCGCATGGTCATCAGGAACTCCGCCGCCCCGATCTCCATTGAAAACGGCCGATCGCCACCGCCGGCCGGGATCTGGATCAGATCATAGCCGCTGCCATCCGATGCGAGGTCAGAGGAGAGAAGGCCGCGCGAGCGATCCTGATCCGGCATCAGCACGACAGCGCCGGCCGCATCGGCGAAGAGCACGGCGCTTGCCCTTTCCGCGGGATTGATGCGGCGGCTGAGGATATTCGCGGCCACCACCAGCACGGCGCGACCATGCGTCCTGACGAAGCCATCCGCGAGCGTGAGCGCATAGAGAAACCCGGCGCAGGCGCCGGCAAGGTCGATGGCGCCGGAGTGTCCGAGACCCAACTTGTGCGCGAGCAGGGGCGCTGAAGGCGGCAGCAGATGATCGGGCGTGGAGGTAGCGAGCAGCGTGAGGGCGATGTCGGCGCGGCCGATCGCAGCATCCTCGATGGCCATTCGACCGGCCTCGGCGGCCAGGCCGCTCAGCGTCTCGCCTTCCGCGGCCCAATGACGGGCCCGGATGCCTGTGCGACGCTCGATCCAGCCTGCTTCCAGCCCGAGCCGGGCCTCGATTTCCGCATTCTCGACACGCCGCGCCGGCACCGCATGCCCAAAGCCGGCCATGCGGGATGCGTTGCAGGGGATCATCGCCCGCGGTCCAGGATGATCGATGCCACGTCGTCGATGGCGTCATAGGCACGCCCAAGCTCGCTGGCCGTCACGCAATAGGGCGGCATCAGGTAGAGGACATTGCCGAGCGGCCGGATGAGCAAGCCGCGTTCGCGGAACAGCCTGCGCATGCGAGGGCCGGCCTCGGCGAGGTAGCCGGCGGCGGGCACGACGAGATCCAGCGCGGCAATCGTCCCGGCGCATCGGATATCGGTGAAGCGTGCATCGCCATGGTATCGGGCCATGTGCCGCCGATGCGCATCCTGAATAGTCTGGATCCGGGAAAGAACAGGCTCGGACCGCCAGATGTCGAGATTGGCGACCGCCGCCGCGCAGGCGATCGGATTGGCGGTGTAGGAACTCGAATGGAAGAACGTCTTGCGCCTGTCGGTCGACAGATGCGCGTCGAAGATGTCCCTGGTGCAGAGCGTGGCCGCGAGCGGCAGCGCACCGCCGGTCAGTCCTTTCGACGTGCACAGGATGTCGGGCGTGAGCCTGGCCTGTTCACAGGCAAACAGCGTTCCCGTCCGCCCCCAGCCCGTCATCACCTCGTCGGCGATGAACAGGCACCCGTATCGCTCGGCAATATCCTTGAGCGCGGACAGCACGCTCGCGCCGAAGATCTTCATCCCGCCAGCCCCGAGAACCAGGGGCTCTATCAACAGGGCCGCGACGCGCCCCGTACGGCAAAAGGTCTCGAACCGGTCGAGCGTATGCTGTTCGCGCTCTGCCGCCGGAAAGGGAAGCCGGTCGACACCGAACAGCAGCGGCTCATAGGCGGCGTTGAACACGCCCCGCTCCCCGGTGGACATCGTGCCGATCGTGTCGCCGTGGTAGCTGTTCTCCAGGACGACGATGCGATCGCGCGGTTCTCCCTGATTGTGGAAATAGCCGAGCGCCATCTTGATCGCGACCTCGACCGAGGTCGAGCCGCTGTCGGAATAGAAGACATGCCGCAATCCGGGTGGAGCGATCCCGATCAGGCCTTCGGCGAGGCGTTCGGCCGGCTCGTGCGAGAACTCGGCGAAGATGATCTGGTCGCAGGTCTCGGTCGCGGTTCGGATGGCCTCCATGATCCTGGGGTGCCGATGGCCATGCGTGATGACCCACCAGGACGAGATGGCGTCGAGAATGCGGCCGCCTTCCTCATCGATGAGATAGGCGCCATCCGTCGATGCGATGCGCTTCATGCGCGGTTCGAGCGCGTGCTGCGTGAAGGGGTGCCAGACCGTCGACCGGTTCACGCTGGGATGTCCGACAACGCCGCCATGTCGACGTGGTCGCGGAATGCCTGGCGCAGCGTGGCGGCATCGAGGATGGGGAGGTGCGGCAACCGGCCAAGCGAACGAACGCCACTTATCCGCCCGATGACACGCTGCGTCTCGACATTCGCATCGCCGATGAATGCGATGCCGAATATCGGAATGCGGCGGTGCCGCATCGCCTCGAGCGACAGCAATGTATGGTTGATCGTGCCGAGGGATGTCCTGGCGCAGAGGATGACCGGGATCTGCCAGCGGGCGAAGATATCGGCGAAGACGCAATCATCGGACAGCGGCACCAGCAGCCC
>DASYDR010000128.1:0-5441 GCA_036499545.1 Roseomonas sp.
CCAGCGCGGCGGCCAGCACGCCGAGGCCGCGGCGCCGCAGGTCAGGCCGTGACCTCATGCTGCAAGCGGTAGACGCCATAGGCTTCCTCCCCGATGCCATGAGCCTCCAGCCGATCCAGCGCCAGCGGCCCTTCGCGGAGGGCTATCAGGTCGGTGTCCTGCAGCGCTTCGAGCATCAGCACGGCGCCGGTCCAGGCATCGTCCAGCCCGGTGACGCGCACCGCATCCATGCGCCGGCGGATCTCCGGCGCCGGCAGCAGCAGGTGCACGGCGACGATGCCCTGCGCCGCCGCCAGGCGCGGCAGCAGATCCCGCGCCAGCCAGTCGCGCTGCGCGGCCGACATCTCCCGCGGCGTCAGGCGCAGCGTCGCGGCGATGCCGCCGGTGCCGAGGCTGTGGCTGGCTTCGCAGCGGAAGGTGTTGCGCACCACGCGCTGGAAGCCGGCGCGGATGCGCCGCGATTGCGGGCTGACCTGGCGCACCAGGCCGAGATAGCCGGGGCTGGCCAGATCCTCCGGCGCAGGGGCCACGAAGAAGGTGAGGTATTCCGGCGCGCCGGCGATGGCGCGGTAGCGGCGGGCGCAGCGATAGCCGCCCGCGCCGGTGCGGTCCGGCAGATGTTCCCGCGCGTACCAGGTATCGGTCTCGGCGCGCAGCGCCGGCGCCACGTCCAGCCAGAGCATCAGGGCGCCGGTGCCGGTGAGCGATGCCATCGCCCTATTCCGGCCGGATGCCGGCGCGGCGCACCAGGTCCCCCCAGCGCCCCAGATCGTCCCGGATGCGCTGCGCGAACGCGGCGGGGGCGCTGGTGGTCACCTCCGCGCCGGCGGCGGCGTAGCGGTCGCGCAGTTCCGGCATCGCCAGCACCGCCAGGATCTCCGCATGCAGGCGGGCGATGACCACATCCGGCGTGCCGGCCGGCGCCAGCACGCCGTTCCAGGTGGAGACGATCAGCCCGGGCATGCCGGCTTCCGGCGCGCTCGGCACCGCCGGCAGGGCCGGGCTGCGCGCATCGCCGGTGACGGCCAGGGCGCGGAGCTGGCCGCCCTGGATCAGGCCCATCGCCGAAGGCAGGGTCGCGAACAGCATGTCGACATGGCCGGCGACGACGTCGTTCAGGGCCGGCCCGCCGCCGGGATAGGGCACATGCGTCAGCCGCAGATCCGCGAGCTGGCTGAAGATCACGCCGGTCAGGTGGTTGGTGCTGCCGATGCCGGAGGAGGCATAGCTCAACGGCTGCGGCTGGCGCCGCGCCAGGGCCACCAGCTCCGCCAGGCTATTGGCGGCCAGGCCCGGCCGCACCACCAGCACATTGGGGAAGGCCGCGACCGGCGTGACCGGCGCGAAGCCGCCTGCGGGGTCATACGGCAGGCCGGCCTGCAGCGGCGGCGTCATCGTCAGCTCATTGCTGGTGCCGAACAGCAGGGTCAGCCCATCCGGCGCCGCCTTGGCGACGAAGGCGGCGCCGATCGCGCCGGCGGCACCGCCGCGGTTGTCGATCACCAGCGACTGGCCGAGACGCGGGCCCAGCAATTGCGCCAGCGGCCGCGCCAGCGCATCGGCGACGCCGCCGGGCGGGAACGGCACCACCAGGCGCAACGGCCGCTCCGGCCAGGCGGCGCGGGCCGCGATCGGCAGTGCCGCGACAGGGGCGGCCAGCAGCAGGCGACGCGGGATCATGGCATGCCCTCCGGCGCGGACAGCAGGGACATCAGGGATCCGATATCCGGGCAGCGATCGAGATCGGCGACGGCGGCGATCACCGCCTTGGCGCGGGCCGGCCCGATGACCGGCAGCGCGTGGTCCAGGAACTTCGCGTGCAGCGCCGCCGGCGGCAGCGGATTGTCGGGATGGCCGGGCGGAAAGGCGTGGCGGCGCTCCAGCACCCGCCCATCATCGAGCGTCACCGCGACCGCGCCGCCGGCGGCCGGCCAGCCGGCGGTGAGCGCGGCATCCTCCGCCAGTTCCAGCTTCTCCAGCAGCGCGCGCAGCGCCGGGTCCTGCAGCCGGTCCAGCCCGAACTGGGCTTCGCCGCAGGCGCCGTCCAGCAGGGCGATGGCGACGCAGAAATAGAAGCTGTGGTCGGCGGATTCGCGCGTCTGCGGAAAGCGCCGGCCGGGATGGGCGGATGGCGTGCCCAGCGGGAAGCGCGGCAGCTTCACCGTGACCGCGGCGATGCGATCCGCGCGCACCCCATCCTGGTGGAACAGGTCGAGCGCCGCCTGCACCGGCGCCATCGCCGTCGCCACCGCGGCATAGGGCTTGATGCAGGTGCGGGGCAGCTTCCAGTCGCCGCCGAAGGGGGCGCAGAGGGCTTCGAGATCCGCCTGCCCCGCCACCGCGCGCACCCAGCCGGCTTCGCCTTCCAGCACCGCGAGCGGGCCGGTGACGCCGTGCTGCGCCAGCAGTGCCGCGACCAGCGCCGTCTTCGCGGTGAAGGCTTCCGCCGTCGCCTTGATGGTGGCGATGCCGCCGCTCTGCAGCTGCGCCAGCGTGTTGCAATGGGTGGCGGCGATGGCGATGGCATGCGCCGTGACCTCCGCGTCATCCTGCAGCAGGCGCCCGGCCAGCGCGGCGACAGCGATGGCGAGGTTGGTGGAATGGTGCCAGCCCCGCGCCCAGAGGCTGGGCGCGCCGGCGCCATCCGCCAGGCGCAGATGCACCTCATACCCCGCGACCAGGGCCGCGATCAGCTCCGCGCCGCTGCGCCCGTCCCGTTCGGCGAGGGCGAGCGCCACCGGCAGCGCGCCGGAGGGATGCGCGGGGTCGCGGCCGAAATAATAATCATTGCTGTCGAGGTAGCGGAGCGCCGTGCCATTGGCGAAGGCGGCCAGCGTGCAGGAGGTGCGGAGGCCGGTGCCGATCACCGTGGCTTCCGGCGTGCCGCCGAGCCGCGCGGCAGCGCCGCGCACGCCGGCCGCGACCCCGGCGCCCAGCCCACCCAGCATGCAGCCGATCGAATCCAGGATCAGCGCCTTGGCATGCGCCACCACCGCCGGCGGCAGCGCTGCCGGCTGCACGCCATGGACCAGCACCGCCAGGCGTTCGGCTGCGGCGGGGGTCAAAAGGCGAAGCGGCTCATGCCGCCATCGACGGGGATCACCGTGCCGGTGACATAGGCGGCGGGTTCGGAAGCAAGGAAGACCGCGACGGCGGCGATCTCCTCCGCTTCGCCGAAGCGGCGGGCGGGGATTTCGGCTTCGGCGAATTCACGTTCCGATTCCGGGGTCGGGTAGCGCTTGGCCATCTGTTCGCTGTGGATGCGGCCGGGCTGCAGCGAGTTGATGGTGATGCCATCGCCGGCGACGTCGCGCGACAGGCCCTTGGCCCAGACATGCGTGGCGGCCTTGGCGGAGAAGGCGGCGTTGATGATGCGCGGTTCGGAGGTGCCGGTGAAGTTGACGACGCGGCCCCAGCGCTGCGCGCGCATGCCGGGGATCAGCGCATGGGTCAGTTCGCGGATGCGGTAGAAGTTGAGCGTCATACCTTCTTCCCACAGCTCCCGCGGGGCATCGAAGGTGAGCGGGCGGCTGCCGCCGGCGGCGTTCATCAGGATGCCGATGGGGCCGAGGCGCCGCGTCGCTTCCGCCGCCAGGGCTTCCGGCGCGGCGGGGTCGTAGAGGTCGCAGGCGATGGGTTCGATGGTGGCGCCGCCGGCTTGGCGGACCTGTTCCGCGAGTTCCGCCACCAGTTCGACGCGCCGCGCCGCGGCGGCGACGCGCACGCCTTCCATGGCGAGCGCCCGCGCGACGGCGCGGCCGATGCCCTGGCTGGCACCGGTGACGAGGGCGGTGCGGGTGCCGAGACGCAGATCCATGGACATCCTCCAGGGCGGCTCGGGCGGCCGCGCTTGCGGTGGAGGATAGGGCGCGGGCCGGGCGCGATAAGCCAGCCGGGCGGAACCGCTGTGTTGACAGCCTGTCCACAATCCCACTCTGCTCAGGGCGGACCGGCATCGGGACGGCGAGCATGGACCGCTTCAGCGGCATCGCGGAGTTCGTGGCGGCGGTGGAGACCGGCAGCTTTCGCGGCGCCGGCCAGCGGCTGGGCCTCACCACCTCCGGCATCAGCAAGGCGGTGGCGCGGCTGGAGCAGCGGCTGGGCAGCGTGCTGCTGAACCGCACCACGCGCAGCCTGCATCTGACCGGCATGGGTGCCGAGTTCTTTCCGGAAGCGCGGCGGCTGCTGCGCCAGCTGGAGGAGCTGGAGGCCGGGCTGACCCAGGCCAAGGACGAGCTGCGCGGACGGCTACGCGTGGAGGCGCCGCCCGCCTTCGGCCGGCTGGTGGTGATGCCGGCGCTGCCGCGCTTCCTGCTGGCCTATCCGGGGATCGAGCTGCAGCTGTTTCTGCGCGACCGGCTGGTGGACCTGGCGGAAGAAGGCATCGACGCGGCGATCCGCACCGGCGCCCTGCAGCCTTCGACGCTGGTGGCGCGACGCTTAGGCGCGACGCGCTTCGTGACCTGCGCCGCCCCCGCCTACCTCACCCGCGCCGGCGTGCCGCGCACGCCGGAGGAGCTGCTGCAGCACAACTGCCTGGGCTACGTGCCGTCCCACGCCACGCGCCCGCGCAGCTGGCGCTTCGCCCGCGACGGCGCGCCCTGGTCCACCCAGCCCACCGGCAGCCTGGCGCTGGACAGCACGGAAGGCCTGGCGGAGGCGGCGCTGCAGGGCGTGGGCATCATCCAGGTGCTGGACTTCGTGGTGACCGGCCCGATCCGGCAGGGCCTGCTGCTGCCGGTGCTGGAAGAGTGGGCCGGCCCCGAGCGGCCGATTTCGCTGGTCTATGCCGCGAGCAGCCGAAGGACGGCGAAGGTGCAGGCGTTTTCGGAGTTTGCGGCGGGGCTGCTTCCAATGAAGGCTGGGACTTCATGATTAGAAACTGCGCCAGAATTATCTATAGAGTCCAACCGTGAGTGGCGAGGCAGGAAGAGACTCCAGAAGGAACAAATAGCCGCCAGCTTTGATCTTTATCTCGGAACAAACGCCTGATCTCTGTTCCTGTTGCTATATTCAAATGCTTCAAATTTAGATCGTCAAGAACAACGACTTCGTACCCCTCCTCTTTTAGGGTCCGTATTTTTTCTATATTCCAATCATCAACAATAGTCGTAAAGCATAAATTCTTCTTCGGCCAAAATTCGGAAAGTCGGTTGGGGACCTCTACTGGAAATGGTCCGATTTCAAATCGCTCACGTGGAATGCCCTCGCTTGTCAGGGCCTGAGTTATTATCTCCACCCTCTGGAAGTATGTTAACGGATTCGACATTTCCTCATATCGATGGGGGGCCACGTCGGCCCCAATCTGATGTTCAGTAAGGATCTTTGTTAAACCTACATACAGTCGCTTCGCTATTCTCAACGCTGCCTGCGCGTAGGCAAGATGCGCGTTATGAAAAGGCTGGAATCTACCATGTATTGATCCAAAAGGCACTTTATCT
>DASYDR010000129.1:0-10197 GCA_036499545.1 Roseomonas sp.
AAGCCAGCAGCCTGTGGCTCCCGGTCCCAGAACACCATCGGGGCGCGGCGTAGGCTGCGCATGGGAAGATTGGCCACGGCACCGGCGGTGCAGGCATCGCGCAACTCTGCCCGCAGGGCTTCCAGGGTTCGTGGGTCGGGAAGCGCCACCGCAGTGGTTGTACCAATGCGGGTGGCCAGTTGCTCGCAGGCGGAAGTCCCCGGCAACGAGGGACGGCGCCGCAGCATCTCCGACATGGCGGAGAGATCGCGCAGGGCGTCCAGCGCGGCGCGGACGGCCTGGCTCACCGCTGCCCCTCCTGCTGCAGCGCCGCGATCTCACCAAGCAGCCGGCGCAACTCGTCCGAGGTCCGGGCTGAGAGCACGAAGCGCAGGTCGATGCGCCGGTTCTGCGCCAGATCGTCTCCCGACATGGTCAGCGCATCCGGCAGCGGCCGGCGCTCACCATAGCCCGAGACACCGAGCAAGGGTTGGTCCGAAGGATTGCGCAGCGCCTCCAGCGCCGGTTGCTGACGCCGCAATTCGGCGAAGACTGTCAGAGCGCGCGAGGTAGACAGAAGGTCATTCTGCTGCTGCGACTGAGTGGGGCTCATGTTCGGATAGCCCTGCCGATCGGTGTGCCCTTCGACCAGCACCGCCTCCAGAATCGCCGCATCGTCGGCACCGCAGCTCTGCGCGGCGGCACCTTGGGCAAAGCAGGGCAGGGCCTCCGCCAGCACTTCCGCCAGCGCGGTCACCGTGCGCCGGGCACGCGGATCCGTCAGATCGCTGCGGCCTGGGGCGAAGGGCACCGCATCGGAGAGGCGCAGCACGCCGGAGCGCTCATCGAGGATGAAGCGGATCTCGCGCGCCTCCAGGCCACGCGCCAAGCGCCGCAGCAGCCCGTCACGCGCGGCCTCGCGTCCAGCCAGTTCGCGCGTCAAAGCCTCGGCCGCCTCCTGCAGCCTGGCGCGCAGGGCCTCGTTCTGCGCGCGAAGACGGGCGGCCTCCTCTTCGCGCAGCCTGGCCCGCTCCGCTTCGCGTTCTGCGATGACCTGTGCTTCGTGGGCGATCACCTGCTGCCGCTCCGCCTCGATGCGCTGCCGCTCGGCTTCAAGGCGCGCCGCATCCGCGGCGTGCTCGGCCCGCTCCAGGCGGGTGATCAACTCGTCCAGCCGGGCGCTGTCATCGCGGAAATTCAGCGCGAAGACGGTCAGCATCAGGAGAAAGACGAAGAGTACGCCGACCATCAGATCGCTGATCGACGCGAAATAGCCTTCGCCTTCTTCCTCAGCGAGTCCGTCGCCACTCATGACATGCGTGCCGGCCGCCGCGGCCGTTCGCCGGCCAACTCCTCAGCCGTGTCCTCCAAACTCTGCGCGATTGCCTGCAGGCCATGGACACTCTTCGCGAAGCCCTGGTCGAGGCCAGTGACAAATTGCTCCACCTGCTGGCGATAGCCCGACAGGCCATCGCGCAGCGCGATGAAGGTGCGCGCCAGGCCGTCATCCAGTCCCGCGAAGCGATCGGCCGCCTGGCCGAAGCGTTCCGCGAGTTCGGCGGCACCGCGCTGCGTCGCCTCCAGGGCGGCCGTGGCGCCGAGCAGGCTGTCGGCCGAGCCGCGCAGCACCTCGGCGGTCTCGCGCCAGGGGGTAAGCGCCTGGCGTGCGGCGTCCGCGGTCGCACGAAGATCGGTCGCCGCGGTGGCCAGCGGGAGGGTCGCATCGCGCAGCGTCCGGTCGAGCGCCTGGCTGCGCTCCGCCAGATTGGTCGATTCCGTGCCCAGGGCTGCCAGGCGTTCGGCCAGCATGCCGCTGCCCTGGGCGAGGGTGCGTGCGGCTTCCGCCATGCCGGTACGGGCTTCCTGTCCGCCCTCGCGCAGTGCGTCGCCGGCGGCTTGGCCGGCTTCACGCAGGCGGATCGCGCTGCTGTCGAGATCCGAGCCGAAGGCGGTGGCGGCGTCGCGGAGCGCTTCGCCGCCGGCGGCGGCGCTGCGGGTAAGGGCCGCGCCGCTGTCGTCCAAGGTGGCGCCGAAGCGTTCGAGTACGCCGCGCAGATCCTCGCGCATCGCCTCCGTCGCCGCTACCAGCCGGGCGCTGGCATCGGTGGCGCCGCCGCCCAGCACATCGGCGACCTTCGCGGCCGTCATTTCCAGCGCCGCCGCGGCGCGGCCGATCGTGGCCGCCAATGCATCGGCCGACGCGTCACCAGCCCGGCGCTGGCTCTCGGTCAGGTCACGGAGTTGTGCGAGCAGGGCTTCGATCGGAGCGGCGAGGCGGCCGATCCCCTCTACCGCCCCATCCTCCATTCGCCGCTGGAAGGCGGCCACGGCCTCGGTAAGTGCCGTGGCGGTCTCGCCCATGCGGCGCGTCATGTCGTCCCCCGCGGCGCGGTTGTTGCGCCCGCTCTCCTCGGCCGCCTCGCGCAGGGTGCGGACCAGGGCCCCCATCTGCTCCGTGATGCCGCCGAGCGCCGCCTGCGTGCCGCGCCCCATGCCGGCGGCCATTTCCTCGGCCGCACGACCCATACGCTGCGCTGCGGCATCCAACGCGCCCTGTAGCCCATCCAACCGCGTGCCCAGCATGTCGATCGTCGCGGCAGTGCCACGCATGCTGTCGCCGACCGCACCTTCGAGGCGTTCCAGGAAGGTGCGCAGCATGGACTGCATCGCATCTTCATTCTGGTTCGCAAGACCGGCCGAGAGGCGGTCGATGGCAGTCGCCAGCGGGCCGAGATGCTGTTCCAGGCCGGCGCCGAACTCGCGTTCCAACGTTGCGCCGAGATTGACGAAGAACTCCCCGCCGATGCGCTGCACATCCGCGTACTGTTTCTCGAGGATCGCATTGCCAGCGGCCTGCAGTGCGGCGGGCGTTTGCAACGGCAGCCGCGCCTGCAGCGCCATGAAGAAGCCCGCCATCGCGGCTTCTGCCCGGTGCAGGCATTTCTTACGATAGAGGGCGTAGAGGATCGACAGCAGCAGGCCCGCCACCGAGGTAACGAACTTGACCGAAGCGGCGTTGAGCAGGTTACGGAGCGCGGCGTTGCGCTGCACCTGATCGACGCCTTCCGCGACGACTTCGCCCGCAGAGGAGAGGGCGGCGGCGAGGCCAAGGAAGGTGACCAGCAGGCCGGCACCGACCAGCAACCCCGGCAAGGCGGCATGGTAGCGCAGATCCGAGCCGGCGGCGCGGACCAGCCCGGTCAAGTCGAAGTAGCGCTGTGGCTCCACGGTCGACACGATGGGACGGCCGGCGCCGGCAGGGATGATCAGGCTCTGGCTGAATCGATGCCAGGCGGCGCCGAGGTGGCTACGTCGCCCGATCTCGACCGATGTGGCTTCATAGTGGGCGGCAAAGACGATGGGATCGGCATCGCTGCCGAGGCTTCTGGCCGCGGCCCTGAATTCGCCGGTGATGATGGATGTCGCGCGCCATAGGCGGAGGCCGCTCAGGAGCGCCCAAAGGGTGAGGCTGCCAATTATTGTATACAGAACCAGTGATTTGGCGAGCAGAGGCGCCAATTCGCGTAGCAACTCTGTCATGACGCCTTTGTGCCCTTGGTGAGACTTGACATCACGGAAATGTCAGATACCATTTTGCCATGCCATCGGACGAGATCGAAATCGCGGTTTTCGAGGGGCCGCGGCTGATCCAGCGGCAGATCTGCACGTCGGTCTCCCTGCCGGGTGATGGAGCGGGAGCATTGTGGCGCGGGCTGCCCTACGCGCTGCGGCCGGACAATTCGATCGATGTCGCTGCACCCGCGCCGAATGTCGCGGTTGGGCTGGACGGTGTATCGGCAGGCATCATGCTGCTACCGGGGGGCGATCTGAACTGGGTCCTGGTCCAGGGGCTGCCGGCTGAGCGGGACCGGGTGCGGGCTGTGCTCCATGCCGCCGGCATCGCGATCCGGCGTAGCGGGCGTTGGCTCGGCGATCCGGTCGATGGCCGAGCCTATGACTGGTTCCTCTGCTGTGAGGGGATTCCGGATCAGGCGGGACTGATGCAGCTGTTGCGCATGACGCCGGCCGCAGAGGATCAAGCGGCGCGGGTGATCGCGCTTGAACAAAGGCTGGCCGATCTGCGCGCCGAGCTGGCGCGGATGCAGGACAGCTTGCGCAGGGCCGCAACTGCGCCTCCGCCGCCAGCCGATGATACCGCCACCACCGTGGACGCGATCCGCGCCGCGGCGGCCGAGGCGGCATTGCTGGAGGCGCTTGAGCAATTGCACGATGTGCAGGCCCGGCTGGATGCCACCGTCACGCCAGCGCCGTCGCGCGTGGTCACCGGCCTCGAAGCGGAGGTTACCACACTGCTGGGGGCGTTCCGGCCGGATATTGCCTTCCTGCGCGACAGCTTGCTGGTCGCGATCGGCGAATTCCGCTCCCGTACGGTGTTCTACCGGGCGCTGCAGGAATTACCGATCGACGGCGGCCGACCGCAGGGGTGGAAGCTGTTGCGCGGGGCCGATCGTTGGTGGGAACGCCATGTCTCCACCGGCCAGGACGACAGCGGCCGTGCCTATGCACGCTTCGATGTCGCGGCGCGGCACTGGTCCCTGCTACTCGGATGGAAAGTCGAGCAGACGCGGGATATCGACTGGCTGCGACGCCAGGGATGAGGTGAGCATCGATCGCGTCTGCGACCAGCCGTCGGACTTTGTTCAATCTGCCGTATGAGGTTCTTGCTTCGTTCGCGTGGCGCCACCATTCTTGTTGGCGATGACCTCCTATACCGGCAGCCTCTTCGCGCCGCGACCTGACATGCCGGCGAAGGCAATCATCCATCCCTTCCTGCGGCAGGCGCCCGTCGACCTGGCCGGCATGGTGGCGGCGCTCGGCATCGGGCTGAAGCTGGACGCCAGGCTGCCGAAGGGCACCTGGGGGCTGATCACCCGCGAACTGCGCGGCGGGCGGGAGATCTACACCATCGCCATCAGCACCCGCTGCCCGCGCGCGGCGCGCCGCTACACCCTGGCGCATGAGCTGGCGCATGCCCTGCTGCATCGGTCGATGTTCGAGGACGACGCCGAATACGCAGCCTATCTGGGCCGCGACCATCGCCGGAAGGAACGCGAGGCCGACCGCTTCGCGGCCGACCTCGTCATGCCGGCGCCGCTGGTGCGCGACGCCTGGCGGCAGGTGCCCGACCTCGCCCAGATGGTGCGCCGCTTCGACGTCTCCGAAGCCGCGATGCGCATCCGGCTGGAGGAGCTGGGGCTGGCTTGAGGCCAAGAGGCGACGGCAGGGCTGCCTGTCCGAAGTGCCCGCTCGGGCAAGTCGATGCCTGGCTGCGGGCGCTCGGGCTGAGGGGTCAGCTCTTGAAGTACCACTGCTCCGGATGCGCGCCCCAGGGCGTGCGGCAATGCTGGGAGACGCCGGTGCGGCCGGGCACGTTCTCCAGCCGCTCGCTCACCACCCGCACGCCCATGAAGGCCGGCGACAGGCCGACCATGCCGATGCCCCATTGCTGGTCGACCGCGATCTTCCAGATCTCCTTCGCCGTCTCGTTCCGCTGCTCCTGCTGCTGGCTGGTCGCGCCGCGGATCAGGTCGAAGGCGCGCCGCATCTCCGGATCCGGCGGCGCCGTGCCGCGCGCGCCGTTGGAGGCGAACCAGGCGGCATAGACATTGCTGATCACGCCGCCGATCGGATCCACCGGCAGCACATAGCGCGGATAGAGATAGAGGCTTTCCGTGCCGTTATTGGTCCAGAGCGCGATCTGGTGGCCGTCGGTATAGGCGCGCGTGTACCACAGGCTGCGCTCCATCACCTTCACATCGGTCGCGATGCCGATCTGGCGCCAATGCTGCGCGATCATCTCCGCCTGCTGCGGCCAGGTCGGCGACAGGGTCTGGCCGACCGCGATCTCGACCCTGAGCCGCTGGCCATTGTCGCGCCGCAGCCGGAAGCCCTCGCGGTCCTTGCGCGTCAGGCCGATGCCGTCCAGCAGCCGGTTGGCCTGGGCCGGGTCATGCGTCGACCATTTCCGCCGCCATTCGCCGCCCGGGCTCTCCGGCAGGCTGTCATCCGGGATCACCGAGCCCGGCGTGCCGAGGCCGAGCCAGAACGCCTCGTTCAGCTGGTCGCGATCGATGCCGAGCGCCAGCGCGCGGCGGAAATCGACCATGCGCAGCAACTCGCCGATCTCGCGGTCCTCGGTATAGGTCAGGGTCGGGAACAGCACGCTGTCGGCGCCGTTGAAGCCGGGATCCAGATGCACCTTGTAGCGGCTGCGCTGCTGGTTCTCGATGATCACCGGCAGTTTGCCGAGGTCGATGAAGCGCTCCTGGTAGTCGTATTCGCCGGCGATGGCGCGCAGGTTCACCACTTCCGGATTCTCGGCGAGCGTCAGCTGCACCCGGTCGATATAGGGCAGCTGCTGCCCCTCGGTGTCGACGGCGTAGTAATAGGGGTTGCGTTCCAGCACCCAGAGCTGGGTGTTGATCGGCTGCACCATCTTCCAGGCGCAGAGCGTCGGCAGGTCGCGGTTCAGGCGCCAGTCCGACTTGAACTTGAAGAATTCCGCCCAATTGCCGAAGCCCGCCGCGCGCGCCTGCTGCGTCAGCGTCTCGACCGGCGTGTTCTTCGGCAGGAACTGCTTCAGGTAATTGGCCGGCGCATACAGCGCATAGCAGCGGCCATCCGATTGCAGCCGCGTGTTGCCGCCGCCCACCAGCGTGTCGCCGGCCAGCAGCTGCGGGAACAGGAAATAGGGTTCGTCGAATTCGAAGGCGACGGTGTGGTCGTCGACCTTGACCATGCGGCCGGGCTTGCCGTTGGACGCCAGTTCCGGCGCCGGCGCCGGCACCAGGTCGCGGTTGGTGTAGAGGTCCTGGAACCAGAACAGCCAGTCATCCGCGGTATGCGGCGACCCGTCCGACCAGCGCAGGCCGCGGCGCAGATGCAGGGTGGTGCGCTTGCCGTCCTCGCTGACGTCCCAGGCCTTGACCAGGCAGGGCTGCAGCTGGGTGCCGCTGGCGTCGAAGAACAGCGGCTTGTCGGCGGACATGATGCGGTTGCCGTTCTCGCTGTCGCCGGGGCCGATGAAGCCGCGCCGCCAGGTGCCGCCATACTTGCCGACGCTGCGCAGCGGGCGGACCACCATGACATCCTGCGGCAGGCGCTGCTCGACCGGCGGCAGCCGCCCGGCGCGTACCTGCTCGGCCAGCATCGGCGCTTCCTTGAGCTGCGCCGGGCGCGGCGCATCGGCCAGGATGGTCGGGCCTTCCAGCGGGCCGACCAGGCCGGAATCCTGGAAGCCGCCCGATGTCTGCGCCGCCGCCGTGCCGGCCCATCCGGCCAGCGCCAAAATCCCGAGCTCCCTGCGCCGCATGGCGATCCCTCCCTTATGCTTCTTGGTTCAGCGCACGCCGGCCAGCGTCAGCTCGGTGGCGCGATGGCAGCTCACCGCGCGCCCATCGGCGACCGGCGTCAGCGCCGGCCGTTCCACCCGGCAGCGATCGACGGCATAGGGGCAGCGCGGGTGGAAGGCGCAGCCGGGCGGCGGATTGGCCGGATCCGCGACCTCGCCCTGCGCCACCCGGCGATGGCCGCGCCGCGTCGGGTCCGGCGCCGGCACCGCGGCCAGCAGCGCTTCGGTATAGGGGTGCAGCGGCGCGCGGTAGAGCGCGTCGGTCGGCGCCACTTCCACGATGCGGCCGACATACATCACCGCGACGCGGTCGCTGACATGGCGCACCACGCTCAGGTCATGCGCCACGAACAGCATGGACAGGCCCAGCCGGTCCTGCAGGTCGAGCAGCAGGTTGATGATCTGCGCCTGCACCGAGACGTCGAGCGCCGAGACCGGCTCATCCGCCACCACCAGCTGTGGATTCAGCGCCAGCGCGCGCGCGATGCCGACCCGCTGCCGCTGGCCGCCGGAGAAGGCGTGCGGGAAGCGGGTGCGGGCGCCCGGCGGCATCTGCACCAGCTCCAGCAATTCCAGCACCCGGTCACGGCGCTCGGCGGCGGGGACGCCGTTGACCTTCAGCGGCTCCGCGATGATGTCGCCCACCATCATGCGCGGGTTCAGCGACGAATACGGGTCCTGGAAGATCATCTGCAGGTGCCGGCGCAGCGGCCGCATCTGGCGCTTCGGCAGGGTGGCGAGGTCGACCGGCTGGTCCTGCCCGATCGCGAAGCGGATGGCGCCGCTGGTCACCGGCAGGGCGCGCAGGATGCAGCGGGAGACGGTCGTCTTGCCGCAGCCGCTTTCGCCGACCAGGGCGAGGGTCTCGCCCTTGGCGATATGGAAGCTGACGCCATCGACCGCGCGCACCCGCCCGACTTCCCGCTGCAGCAGCCCGGCGCGGATCGGGTAGTGCTTCGTCAGGTCCTGGACCTCGAGCAGGTTCATGCGGCGCGCTCCGCCGGCGGCGCGTCCTTGAAGCAGCTGGCGCCGGTCTCGCCCGGCGGCACCGGCGCGGGCCGCTGTTCCATGCAGACCGCGCCCAGCCGCTCCGAACAGCGCGGGTGATAGGCACAGCCGGCAGGGCGGGAGCCCGGATGCGGCACCGCGCCGCCGATGGTGGACAGGCGTTGGCGCGGCGTGGCCAGGATGGTCGGCACCGCGCGCAGCAGGGCGCGGGTATAGGGGTGGCGGGGCGTCGCGAAGACCTCCTGCACCGGCGCGAATTCGACGACGCGGCCGAGATACATCACCGCCACGTCATCGGCCATTTCGGCGATCACGCCCATGTCGTGGGTGATCAGCATCAGCGCGATGTTCTTCTCCGCCTGCAGCCGCTGCAGCAGCGCCAGGATCTGCGCCTGGGTAGTGACGTCGAGTGCCGTGGTCGGCTCGTCGGCGATCAGGATCTCCGGATCGCCGGCCAGCGCCATGGCGATGCCGACGCGCTGGCGCAGCCCGCCCGAAAGCTGGAAGGGATAGGTGTCGATGCGCGTTTCCGGCCGGGGAATGCCCACTTCGCGCAGCAGCGCGATGGCGCGGTCGCGTGCTTCCGCCTTGGAGCAGTCGCTGTGCTGGCGCACCGCTTCGATGATCTGGTTGCCGACGGTGTAGTGCACCGACAGCGCCGTCATCGGTTCCTGGAAGATCAGCCCGACGCGGCCGCCGCGCACCGCCCGCATCCGCGCCGAATCCGGGTCCAGCGTCGCCAAGTCGACCTCCCGCGCGGTGCCGGGGTCGAGCAGCATGCGCCCGCCGGTGATGCGGCCGGGCCGGTCGACGATGCGCAGGATCGACCGCGCGGTGACCGATTTGCCGCAGCCGCTCTCGCCGACGATGCCGAGGGTGCGGCCCGCATGCAGGTCGAAGCTGACGCCGTCCAGCGCCCGCACCACGCCCTGCTCGCTCTCGAACTGCACCGCGAGGTCGCGGATGGCCAGCGCCACGCCGTGGCCGGGTGTCGCCTCAACCATAGGGATCCGCCGCATCGCGCAGCCCGTCTCCGAGGAAGTTGAAGGCCAGGATCACCAGCGTCACCGGCACCGCGGCGGTGAGCAGCCAGGGCGCGCCCGCCAGCACCTGGATGTTCTGCGCATCCTGCAGCAGGATCCCCCAGCTGACCGCCGGCGGCCTGAGCCCGAGGCCGAGGAAGCTCAGAGAGGTCTCGCTGATGATCATCGCCGGCAGCGCCAGGCTGGTCGCCGCGATGATGTGGCTGGCGAAGGAAGGCAGCATGTGGCGGAAGATGATCCGCCCCTGGCTGGCGCCGCAGAGCTCCGCCGCCACCACGAAATCCTCCTCCCGCAGTGCCAGGAAGCGGCCGCGCACGACGCGGGCCAGGTCGGTCCAGCCGATCAGGGAGATGATCAGGGTGATGGCGAAATAGACCTGGGTGACGCTCCAGTCCCGGGGCAGGGCGGCGGCGAGCCCCATCCAGAGCGGGATGGTCGGCACCGATCGCAGCAATTCGATCAGGCGCTGGATCACCAGGTCGACCCAGCCGCCATAAAGGCCGGAGACGCCGCCGAGCAGCACGCCGAGGAACAGGCTGAGCAGCACGCCGGCGAGCCCGATCGAGAGCGAGACGCGGGTCGCCACCATCATCCGCGAATAGAGGTCGCGGCCGAGCTGGTCGGTGCCGAGCAGGAAGATGCCTTCGCCGGTGCGCCCGCCCTCGATGCCGAACAGGTGGATGTCGGTCTCGAAGACGCCGAGCAGGTTGTAGGTATAGCCGCGGGTGAACAGCCGCACCGGCAGCTTGCGGGTCGGATCGGGCGAATAGCTCAGCTGGAAGGTGCGCGGGTTGC
>DASYDR010000130.1:0-32970 GCA_036499545.1 Roseomonas sp.
CAGACGCGCTGGCGACCCCGCGCATGGACGGGTCGCGCACGCTGGAGCAGGCGATCCGCGAATCCGGCTTCGACCCGGAGTGGTGCCGTAGCGGCGGGCGCGAGCTGGGCCCCGACAATGTCGAAGCCTATCTCGAACTGCATATCGAGCAGGCGACGGCGCTGGAGGAAGCCGACATGCCGGTCGGCATCGTCACCAGCTGCCCCGGCAACCGCCGCCACCGCTTCGCGCGCATCACCGGCGAATACAACCATTCCGGCGCCACGCCGCGGCGCAACCGCCGCGATGCGGCGCTGGCCGCGGCCGAGCTGGCCTATCGGCTGGAACAGGCCTGGATCCGGCTGGAGGAGGAGGAAGGCCATACCCTGGTCTGCACCTTCTGCGTGCTGACCACCGGCCCGCGCGCAGGCTTCGGCAAGGTGCCGGGCGAGGTCGAGTTCAAGCTCGATGTCCGCAGCGGCGAGCAGGCATCGCTCGACCGGCTGTTCGAGGAGATGCATGCGCTGGCCGCCGAGATCAGTGCGCGCCGCGGCGTCGAGATCGATTTCGGCCCGGAGCAGGGCCGCCAGCCGGTGCCGATGACGCCCGCCATGATCGCGGCGCTGGAACGCGCGGCCGGTGCGGCGTCCGTGCGGACGCGCCGCATGCCGAGCGGCGGCGGCCATGACGCGCAGAGCTTCGCCGGCGTCGGCATCCCGACCGGCATGCTGTTCGTGCGCAGCCAGAACGGCAGCCACAACCCGGACGAATCCATGCGCCTCGAGGATTTCGATGCCGCCTGCGAGGTGATGATGGCCTGGGCGATCGACGCGGCGGCCTGACATGCTCACCTTCGACCAGCTGCGCCGCCTGCCCGCGGATTGGCCGCAAGGCCGCGGCGTGGAGATCGAAGGCTGGCCGTATCCCTTCCCCGACGCGCCGCCGGGCTACATGGCACTGGTCGACGAGCCCGGCTGTTGCCAGGGCTGCCTGCCGCGCGAGGCGGAGCGGCGCGTCGAGGTCTTCGCCGCCGCGCCCATTCCCGCCGGCAGCGGCAAGCTGCGCCTCGCCGGGGAACTGCACCTGCTGGAAGCGGACCCGGCGGGCTGGCGCTACCAGCTGCGCAACGCCCGATTGGTCGGCGCGCCAGCCGCGCCCGGCTTCTTCGCCAGCCGCCGTGCGCTGATGGCGGCACCCCTCGCCTGCATCGCGCTCGGCGCCACCAGCGGCTGCGCGCAGACGGTGCCGGAGACGGAGGCGCGGGCGGCGCTGGCCGGGCTGCCCACCATCGACATCCATTCCCATGCCGGCCGGATCCTCGGCGCCAGCCGCATCGCGAGCCATGCGCCCTTCGCGCCGGTCGCGGCGCCGATGCGGGAAGGCGGCATGGCAGTGCTCTGCCTCGCGATCGTCGCCGACACGCCGACGCATCACGTGACGCCCGACCAGCGCATCCGGCCCTTCCGCGACCCCGATCCCGGCGAGCTGTATGCGTATGGCCAGGCGTCCTTCCAGCGCGTCCACGATCTCGCGCGGGAACAGGGGCTGCGCATCGTCGCGGATGCCGCAGGGCTGGCGGCGGCGCGCAGCGACGGGCCCTCGATCATCGTCAGCAGCGAAGGCGGCGACTTCCTGGAAGGCCAGATCGGGCGCGTGGCGGAGGCGCATGCGCGCTGGACGCTGCGGCACCTGCAGCTGACGCATTACCGCCCCAACGAACTCGGCGACATCCAGACCGAGCCGCCGGTGCATGGCGGGCTGACCGCTTTCGGCGCGGAGGTGATCCGCGCCTGCAACCGGCTCGGCATCGTCGTCGATGTCGCGCACGGCACCTATGACCTGGTGAAGGCGGCGGCCGGGGTGACGACGAAGCCGCTGGTGCTGTCGCACACCTCCCTGACCGGGCGGCCGGGGCCGCGCAGCCGGCAGATTTCACGCGAGCATGCGCAGGTCATCGCCGGCACCGGCGGCGTCATCGGCATCTGGCCGCCGGTGACGATCTATCCGGACCTGACCGCGATGGCCGCCGGCATCGCGCGCATGGTCGATGCGATCGGCATCGACCATGTGGCACTCGGCAGCGACATGAACGGGCTGCTCAGCCCCTCCGCCTTCGCCAGCTACCGGGCGCTGCCGGCCTTGTCGGCAGCGCTGCTGGCGCGCGGCTTCCAGCCGCCGGAAGTCGGCAAGCTGCTGGCCGGGAACTACCTGCGCGTCTTCACGCAGAGTCTCGCATAGCGCCAGCAAACGCGTCGTGCCGGAGGCACGCCTTTGGCGTGACGTGCCGGAGGCACGCCTTTGGCGTGACGTGCCGCGCATCCGCGCGGCTTGGCGTTGTCATTCGACCGCGAGCAGCTCCACCTCGAAGACCAGCGTCGCATTCGGCGGGATGACGCCGCCGGCGCCGCGCGCACCATAGCCGAGCTCCGGCGGGATGATGAGGGTGCGCTGGCCACCGACGCGCATGCCGGCGACGCCCTGGTCCCAGCCCTGGATCACATAGCCGGCGCCGAGCTCGAAATTGAAGGGCTGGCCGCGGTCGAGCGAGCTGTCGAACTTGCGGCCCTTGTTGTCCGGCGCGGATTCGTCGAACAGCCAGCCGGTGTAGTGGACGGAAACCTGCCGTCCGGCGGTGGCTTCCTCGCCGGTGCCCAGCTTGGTGTCGGTCACGGTCTTTCTCCTTGGATCAGCATCGGCGTTATGCACGCCAACCGGTCCGATGGTCGAGGCTTGCCCTTCCCGGCCCTGCGGGAGAAAGTCCTGCCCGCCTGCCGCAAGGAAACGGAAAGCCGATGAAGCTCGCCCATTCGCCCGCCAGCCCCTATGTCCGCAAGGCGATCGCCTGCGCCATCGCCCGCGGCATCGATGCCAGGATCGAGTTGTGGAAGGTGCCGACCACCGATCCGGCGCTGCTGCCGCTGAACCCGCTGTCCAAGATCCCGACCCTGATCCTGGAAGATGGCACCACCCTCTTCGACAGCCCGGTGATCTGCGAATATCTCGACAGCGTCGGCGATGCCCCGAAGCTGTTCCCGGCCCCCGGCGCCGCGCGCTGGACCGCGCTTCGCCGCCAGGCGCTGGGCGATGGCATCATGGATGCCAGCCAGCCGCGCCGCCGCGAAATCGCGCTGCCGCAGGACGAAGGCCGCGTCGCCTATATCGCGCTGCAGCGCGGCAAGGTCGAAGCCGCACTGGCCGAACTGGAAGCGGAAGCCGACAAGCTCGACGGGCTGGCGACGATCGGCGAGATCACCATCGCCTGCGCCCTCGGCTACCTCGATTTCCGCTATCCGAACGAGCCCTGGCGCCCGGGCCATCCGAAGCTGGAAGCCTGGTACACCAAGGTGCTGGCGCTCGCGCCGATCGCGAAGACGATGCCGGTCGGGTGATAACGGCGGCACGCGTACTTTGCGCGTGCCGAGCGCCCGAATGGGCGCCGCCGGTAGTCCGGCGAAGCCAAGGCCGGCGGATGCCGGCCGCCCGGCGTCTGAGGGCCTCAGACGCTACTCGCGCCCCATCAGCGCGAGGCCTTCTGCCACCGAGACGAATTCGCCGCCCGTGACGATGCGGGCGGCGCCGAAGCGGCGCTCGAACAGCGCCCGCACCGCCGGGACCAGGGACGTGCCGCCGGTGAGGAAGACGCGGTCCACCTTGTCCGGCGGCATATCCGCATCCGCCAGCGCCGCATCCACCGCGGCGCCGATGCGCGCCAGTTCCGGCGCGATCCAGACTTCGAAATCGCTCCGCCGCACCTCGGCATCGATGGTGAAGCCGGCATGCCGGAATTCCAGCCGCGCGGTCTCGGCCCGCGACAGCGCGGCCTTCACGCCGGACACGGCGCGATACATCGCATAGCCGGCCTCATCCTCGATCAGGCGGATCAGATGGTGCAGCCGCTCCGGCTCCGCCGCGGTGCGGGCGACCTCCGCGATGTCGCGCAAGGTGCGCGGTGCCCGCATCAGGGACAGCAGGTGCCAGCGCGCGAAGCTGATGAACCAGCCGACCGGGATCGGCAGGTCCTTGCCCATCACCGTGTAGCTGCCGCCCTTGCCCAGCTGCGGCAGCACGGTGTTGTCGATGATGCGGTAGTCGAAGGCGTCGCCGGCGATACCGACGCCGGCATGACCCAGCGCGGTGACGCGGCGCGGCGGCCCGGGATCGAAGCGCAGCAGCGAGAAATCGCTGGTGCCGCCGCCGAAATCGCCGACCAGCACCGTCGCCGGCGCATCCAGCCCTTCGGCGAAGCGATAGCCGGCCGCCGCCGGTTCCAGCCCCGGCTCCACATCCGAAAACCCTGCCGCGGCGAAGGCGGCGCGCAGCCGGGTCTCGCCGAGCGCGTCATCGGCCAGGTCACCCACGAAGCGCACCGGCCGCCCGACCACGACCCGCGCGTCGCGCAGCCCGTCCCCGAACGGCGCCAGCAATTCGCGCAGGAACAGCCCGATCAGCGCTTCCAGGCTGTAGCTCCGCCCGAAGATCCGGGTCTCCGAGAAGCTGCGCTGCGCCAGGTAGCTCTTCATCGACATGATGAGGCGGCTGTCGAGCGGATCCTCCAGATAGGCCTCGATCGCGCCCGGGCCCGCGGCATGCCGCAGCACGCCGCCATGGCCGCTCCAGAAGGACAGCACGGAACGGAACACTTCCCCGGTCGGGTGGGTCAGGGTCGTGACCGACCCGTCGGCGCGAAGTGCCGACACCACGCTGTTGGTGGTGCCGAAGTCGATGCCGATGACAGGGCGCATGGGGGAGGGCCGCCGGAGGGGAGGAGGGCGCGCCTTGAACACCCCCGAGGCCCGCTTGGCAAGTGACGCTTCAGGGCGCGTCCACGGCCGGGTCGTTCGCGGCCGAATGCACGATGTGGGCGCTGACCTCCGCCGCCAGCGCCGCCGGGTCCCGGGCCCGGATCGCGTCCAGGATCCGGCGATGCCCTTCCGCGCTGCGGCGGAGCGCGGCATTGGAAGGCCAGAGCACCACCGGCCAGAGCCGCGCCCGTTCCCGCGTTTCGGTCGCCAGCTCGGCCAGCGCCCGGTTCGGGACATGGGCATAGAGCGTGTCATGGAAAGCGAGGTTGGTGGCGCTCTGTTCCGCCGGCGTGCCGCCGGTGACCGACTGCTCGAAGGTGGCGGCCAGCCGCTCCAGCTCCGCCAGCGCCGCCGCATCGATGCAAGGCAGCGCGGTCACCGCCGCCTCCACCTCCAGCAGCACCCTGACCGCCAGCCATTGCCGCAGCCGGTTGCGGTCATGCTCCGCCACCCGGAAGCCGCGATTCGGCACATGTTCCACGGTGCCGCGCAGCGCGAGCTCGGCCAGCGCGGTCCGCACCTCGAAGCGATTGGCGCCCAGGCGCTGCTCCAGGTCGATCTGGCGCAGCCATTCCCCGGCCCGATAGCCGCCGCCACGGATGATGGCCGCGATCTCAAGAGCCAGGGAACGCTTCGCGTGCGGCGAATGGGGCATGGACGATCTTGTCGAGGAAACGCCTTGCGGCATCCGGGAATTGGCGCCAATTATTGCGCCAATCCGGCGGGCCCGCGCAAGATCCTTCGCGAGCGCCCACTGCAAAGGGAGAGGGATGCGAGCATGACCATCATCCGCCGCCGTTCGGTGCTGACCCTGCCACTGGCCGGCGCCCTGGGCGCGGCCCTGCCCGCCGCCCTGTCGCGCCCGGCGATCGCCCAGGGGGCGCAGCCTTCGGCCCAGGGCGCGCCGGCCGGCTACCCCACCGGCTACAACGAGATCGTCACCGCGGCGCAGCGCGAAGGCTCCCTGCTGATCTATTCGATCATGTCGCCGGAGAACTGGCGCCCGGTCATCCAGGGCTTCAATGCGCGCTACCCGGGCATCCGGGTGGAAACGCTGGACCTGCCCAACACCCGCGACGTCTTCGAGCGCTACCTGGCCGAACGCAGCACCAACAGCCGCACAGGCGACCTGCTGGCGACGGCCGAGCCCGCCGGCTGGATCGAGCTGCAGCGCCGCGGCGAGGTGCTGGACTACAAATCCCCCGAGGACGATGCCTGGCCGGCCTGGGCCAAGCCCTTCCCGGGCATCTACACCTGCTCTTCCGACCCGCTGGTCTTCATCTACAACAAGATGCTGCTGCCCGAGGCGCAGGCGCCCAAGACCTTCGCGGAATTCGTGCAGCGCGCGACCGCCAACCAGCGCGCCTGGCGCGGCAAGATCACCAGCTATGGCGTGCACAACAGCGGCCTCGGCTATTCCGGCAACTACGCCTTCGCGCGCAAGCATGGCGACCAGGCCTGGCAATGGTTCCAGCAGCTGGCGGAGCTGCAGCCGCGCTGGGAACGCTCCGGCGGCCCGATGACGGAGAAGGTGACCTCCGGCGAATACGTGATGGGCTGGTTCGTCTCCGCCATCACCTTCCTGCCGCGCCTGAACGATCCGGCCCGCGCCCGCATCCTGGGCTGGAACTTCATCGGCGACGGGCAGCCGGTGGTGCTGCGCGGCGTCGCGGTGCCGAAGGGGGCTCGCAACGTCAACGCGGCCAAGCTGATGATCGACTACATCGCCTCCGCCGAGGGGCAGCGCGCCTTCGGGCGCGGCGGGCTGACGCCGGCGCGCCCGGATGTGTCGCCGGCGCCCGCCGAGGGCATCCGCCAGACCTTCAGCTCCATCACCCAGGCGATCGGCGGCGAGCAGAACATGTGCTTCATCGACTACGACCCGAAGATGATCACGGATTACCAGGCCTTCTCGGACCGCTGGAAGTCCGTCTACGGCGTGCGCTGAGCCGATGAGCACCACCACCACCGAACCGGGGACCGCGGCGGCCCCCACGCCATCGAGGCGCGAGGTGCCGATCCAGTACGCGACCGCGTTGCTGGTGGTGGTGCTGGTCGCGGCGCCCCTGCTGCCGGTGCTGTACCAGTCCTTCCTGGACGGCCCGCTCTACGACGATGCGGCACGGCTGACGCTCGGCAACTTCGTGCGCCTGGCGCAGAACGACAGCTTCCCGCGCGTGCTGTGGAACACCTTCCTGCTGGCCGGCCTCACCACCGTGGTGGCGCAGGTCTTCGGCACCCTGGCGGCGATCCTGTTCGGCCGCACCGACATGCCCGGCGCGCGGGTGCTGGGGGAGCTGTTCCTCTGGCCGCTCTACCTCTCGGCGCTGGTGCTCTCCTTCGGCTGGTACACGATCTATGGCCCGGCCGGCTATTTCACGCTGTTCTGGCAATCGCTGTTCGGCGACGCACCCTGGAACCTCTATTCCCTCGGCGGCATGGCGGCGATCGCCGGCGTGTCGCAGGCGCCGCTCGCCTATCTCTACTGCCTCTCCTCCGCCGGCATGACCGACCCGACGCTGGAGGAAGCGGCGCGGGTTTCCGGCGCCGGCACCTTCCGCACCCTGTGGCGGGTGACCCTGCCGCTGATGCTGCCGGCCATCGCCTATAGCGCGGTGCTGAACTTCACCATCGGGCTGGAGCTGCTATCGGTGCCGCTGATCTTCGGCGAACCGGCCGGCATCAACGTGCTGACCACCTTCCTGTTCAACATCAGCGCCACATCGCCGCGCCCGGATCACGGGCTGGCGGCGACGGCGGCGGCGCTGATGCTGGTGGTGATCTGCGTCCTGGTCTGGCTGCAGGGCAGGCTGCTGGGCAATACCCGGCGCTTCATCACGCTCGGCGGCAAGGCGACGCGGCCGCGGCCCTTCCGCCTGGGCGGGCTGCGCTGGCCGCTCTTCGCCGCGACCCTGGTCTATGTGGTGATGACCGGGGTGGCGCCGATCGGCATGCTGATCCTGCGCGCCTTCACCTCCTTCCTTTCGCCCATGATCCCGCTGGCGGATGTGCTGACGCTCGACAACTTCCGCGCCCTGGTGAACGAGCCGATCTATGCCCGGGCGGTGACGAATTCCTTCCTCGTCAGCCTGGTGGGGGCGGCGATCGCGACCGCGCTGGTCGGCATGGTGGCGCTGATCGTGCATCGATCGGAATTCCGCTTCCGCGGGCCGCTGCACTACGTCGCGCTGTTCCCGCGCGCGGTGCCGGGCGTCGTCGCCGGCATCGGCTTCTTCTACGCCTTCGCGCTGATCCCCGGGATCGGTGGCATCCGCAACTCGATCTGGATCCTGGTGATCGCCTTCACCATGCGCTTCATCCCGGCCGGGCTCGGCGCCGTCGCGCCGATGCTGCTGCAGGTGAGCCCCGATCTCGACCGCGCCGCGCGGGTGCAGGGGGCGGATTGGTGGACCGCCACGCGCCGCATCATGATGCCGCTGATGCGGCCGGCGCTGGTCGCCTGCTACACGATCCTCTTCATCTCCTTCTTCAAGGAATACTCCACCGCGATCTTCCTCTTCGCGCCGGGCAGCGAGGTGATCGGCACCGCGCTGCTGCAGACCTGGGTACAGGGCGAGGTCGGCGTGGTCGCGGGGCTCGCGGCCATCCAGGTGGTCGTCATCGCGATCTGCGTCACCGCGGCCCGCGCCATCTTCGGGGTGAAGCTCCATGGCTGATCTGCTGATCGAAGGGCTGGTCAAGCGCTTCGGCGACGTCCGTGCCGTCGACAACGTCTCCATCCATGTCGCGGACGGGGAATTCGTGACCCTGCTCGGACCTTCGGGCTGCGGCAAGTCGACCACGCTCGCCGCCGTCGCCGGGCTCGACCGTCCGGACGAAGGCCGCATCCTGGTCGGCGGCAAGACCTATTTCGATGGCGCGCGCGGTACCTACCTGCCGCCGGAAGCGCGCGGCTGCGGCCTGGTCTTCCAGTCCTATGCGCTGTGGCCGCATATGACGGTGTTCGACAACGTCGTCTTCCCGCTGACGCTCCGTAAGGTGAGCGGCGCCGAGCGCAAGCGCCGCGTCGCAGAGGTGCTGGCCCTGGTGGAGATGGAGCGCTTCGCCGACCGCTACCCGCATATGCTCTCCGGCGGGCAGCAGCAGCGCGTCGCCCTGGCCCGCACCCTGGTCTACCAGCCGGCGATCCTGCTGCTGGACGAGCCGCTGTCCAACCTGGACGCCAAGCTGCGCGACCGGGCGCGGGTCTGGCTGGCGGAGCTGCGCACCCGCCTTGGCCTAACCACCATCTACGTCACCCATGACCAGATCGAGGCGCTGTCGCTGTCCGACCGCATCGTGGTGATGAATGGCGGCCGCATCGCCCAGCTCGGCTCGCCGCAGGACATCTATGAACGGCCGGCCGACCCCTTCGTCGCCGATTTCATCGGCACCACCAATTTCCTGCCGGCCAAGGTCGCGGGCCCGGGCGCCGGGACATCGGTGCTGGAACTCGGCGATGGCCAGCGCATCGAGGTGGTGGCGGAACGCCCGCCGGCCGCCGGCGCCCGCGTGACGCTCGCCTTCCGGCCGGAACAGATGCGCGTCGCCGCGGCGGGTGAAACGACGAATGCCGAAGGTTCGGTGGTCGACGCGCGCGTCCTGACGCGCTCCTATGTCGGCGGTCGCTGGCAGGTGGGCCTCGATCTCGGTGGCGGTCCGCTGCGCATCGAGACCGAGGCGGCGCCCGCCGGCGACGCGGTTCGGCTCTGGCTGCCGCGCAACGGCGGCATCGTGTTCCAGGAGAGTGGTCATGTCGCAAGCTGACGCGCCGGCGCTGCCGCGCGCGGATTACACGCCCGGGGTGCGCGGGCCGCTCACCGGGCTTCGCGTGGTCGATCTCTCCCGCCTGGTGGCCGGCAATCTGCTGACCCAGCATCTGGTCGACTTCGGCGCCGACGTGATCAAGGTGGAACCGCGCGAGGGCGATACGCTGCGCGCCTGGCGCATCAAGGGCGTGGAGACCACCTGGAAGATCCACAGCCGCGGCAAGCGCAGCCTCTGCATGGAATTCCGCCATCCGGGCGCGGTCGACCTGATCCGCAAGCTGGTGCCGGGTGCGGCGATGTTCGTGGAAAGCTTCCGCACCGGCACGCTGGAATCCATGGGCATCGGCCCGGAGGAGCTGCTGAAGCTCGAGCCGAAGCTGGTCATCGTGCGCATCTCCGGCTGGGGCCAGGATGGCCCGTATCGCCGCCGCCCGGGTTTCGGCACCCTGGTCGAAGGCTTCGCCGGCTTCGCCAGCATGAACGGCTTCGCCGACCGTGAGCCGGTGCTGCCGCCGATGTACCTGGCCGACAGCCTGGCCGGGCTGACCGGCGCCTTCGCCGCCATGGCGGCGCTGCGCGAGGTGGAGATCAACGGCGGCAAGGGCCAGGTGGTCGACCTGCCTTTGCTGGATCCGCTCTACAATTCGCTTGGGCCGCAGGCGGCGAATTACCGGCTGACCGGCAAGATCAAGCCGCGCACCGGCAGCCGCAGCACCAGCGCCTCACCGCGCAATGTCTATCGCACCAAGGATGACCGCTGGGTCGCGCTTTCGGCCTCCACCCAGGGCATGGCGATGCGCGTGCTGCAATCGATCGGCCGCGGCGAGCTCTGCGAGGATCCGCGCTTCAAGACCAATGAGCAGCGCGTGGCGCATGGTCTGGAGCTGGACGCGATCATCGGCGACTTCGTGGCGCAGCGCACCCAGGCCGAGAACGTGACCTTCTTCGAGAAGGCCGAGGTGACGATCGGCCCGGTCTACGACATCGCCGGCTTCATGGAAGACCCGCATGTGCATGCGCGGGCCCTGGTCGCCGATTATCCGGACGAGGACATGGGCAGCTTCCCCATGCATGCCATCACCACCCGCCTGTCGGGCACGCCGGGCGCGATCCGCACCCCCGCGCCGCGGCTCGGCCAACATACCCGCGACATCCTCGCCGAGGCGGGCCTCTCCGCCGCCGAGATCGAGGACAGCATCACCGCCGGGCTAGCGAGGACCGAACAATGACCGCCCCAACCCATCCCGTCTGGCGCTCCGGCCTGTTCATACCGGTCAATGTCGAGCGCTTCGTCGCCAAGGCATCGAGCCGCGGCGCCGACGTGCTGCAGATCGACCTCGAGGACAGCATCGCGCCGGCCGACAAGGATGACGCGCGCAAGAAGCTGCCCGCCGTCGTCGAGCGCCTGCACAAGGAAGGCAAGGCCGACCTGCTGGTGCGCATCAACCAGCCGCTGGAACTCGCGGTGCGCGACCTGGAAGCCGCGGTGCTGCCCGGCGTGCAGGGCATCATGGTGACCAAGGCCGAAGGCCCCGACCATCTGCGCCTGCTGGACGAGTTGGTGTCGCGCCTTGAGGAGAAGCGCGGCATTCCCGACCGCACCATCCGCTTCATCGTCCTGATCGAGGCGCCGGGCCCGCTGGCGCATGCGCATGAGATCGCGCGTGCCACGCCGCGCAACATCGCGCTGACGCTCGGCGCCGAGGATTACGCGACCGCGGTCGGCGGCGTGCCGAATGGCGAGACCATGCTGATGCCGAAGCAGCAGGTGCTGCAGGCGGCCCGTGCGCACGGGCTGATGCCGATGGGCACCATCGGCACGGTCGCCGACTACTCCGACCTCGAGGAGTATGCGCGGGTGGTGCGGCAATCGGCCTCCTTCGGCTTCGTCGGCTCCTCCGCCATTCACCCGGCGCAGGTGCCGGTGCTGAATGCCGGCTTCAGCCCCGCCCCGGAAGCGGTCGCCTATGCCGAGAAGATCGTGACCATGGACAAGGAAGCCGCGGCGTCCGGCCGCGGTTCCTGGTCGCTGGACGGCAAGATGATCGACATTCCGATCGTGCAGCGTGCCCAGGCGCTGCTGGTCCGCGCCCGCGCCATCGCCGCGATGGAAGCCCGCAAGGCGGGCTGAGTGCCCGCGGCCTGGCCGGAACCTTCCCGTTCCGGCCAGGCCGATGCTGCTTTATGCTCCCCGCAAAATCCGGGGAACCGTTCAATGCGCATCCGTGCCGCCGCCATGGCCCTGGCCGGACTGTTCGCCGCCGCGGCACCAGGCCGCGCCGAGGTCATCCGCTTCGACATCACCGGGCCGGCGCAGCCGGCCTTCGGCGGCCAGGAATTCGCCGGCACGGGCCGCTATGAGCGGCTGACCGCGCGGGCGACCATCGCCCTCGATCCCGCCCTGCCGCAGAACGCCATCATCGCCGACATCGCGCTGGCGCCGCGCAATGCGCAGGGCCGGGTGGAAGCGGTGACGGAGGTCGTCATCCTGCGCCCCGCCGATCCGCAGCGCGGCAATCGCACGCTGTTCGTGGAAGCGCCGAATCGCGGCCGGGAACTGGCCGGGCAGCTCTATGACGATGGCGCGGCGAACGACCTGCTGCTCGGCCGTGCGCCAGGCAACGGCTTCCTGCTGCGCCATGGCTATACCCTGGTCTGGGTCGGCTGGCAGGCCGATATCCCGCCCGGCGAAGGCCGCGGCGCCGGGCTCAGGCTGGAAGCGCCGGTGGTGCCGGACGTCACCGGTACCTCGCGCGAGGAATTCCTGTTCGACAATCGCACCAGCCCGGTCACCGCGTCGCTGACCTATCCGGCGGCGACGCCGGACGGCGCGACACTGACGGTGCGGGCCTATGCGGAAGACCAGCGCCAGACGCCCGTGGGCCTCGGCTTCCGCTTCCTCGACCCGCGGCGGATCGAGATCACGCGTCCGGCCGGGTTCGATGCCGGCGCGCTCTATGAATTCATCTACACGGCGCGCGATCCGGTGGTGCAGGGCATGGCCTTCGCGGCGCTGCGCGATGTCGCGGTCTTCCTGCGGCGCGAGGGCGGCGACGCCAACCCGCTGGCCGCGGCCGGACGGCCGACGACCGACCGCGCCATCCTGCATGGCGTGTCCCAGTCCGGCCGCTTCGTGCGCGACTATCTCTATCTCGGCTTCAACGAGGATGAGCGCGGCCGCCGGGTCTATGATGGGATGCTGCCGCATATCGCCGGCACGCGGCGCACCTTCACCAATGCCCGCTTCGCGCAGCCCAGCCGCAACCCGACGCCGCATGGCGACCGCCTGTATCCCGCCGACCAGTTCCCCTTCACCTATGCGGTGATCGAGGACCATCTGACCGGCCGCCGCGACGGGCTGCTGCTGCGCTGCCGGACCAGCGGTACCTGCCCGCGCATCATGCAGAGCGACAGCGAATATGAATTCTGGGGCGCCCGTGCCTCCCTGCTGGTGACCGACACCGACGGCAACCACATCGACCTGCCGCCGGAGGTGCGCGCCTATGCCAATGTCGGCCATCCGCATTTCGCGATGGCCAGCGCCGTGGCGGCGGGCATCGACCGCTGCGCGCTGCCGGTGAACCCGCTGCAGGCCGGCGCGCCGATGCGCGCCCTGCTGGTCGCGATGGAAGCCTGGATGCGCGACGGCACCGAGCCGCCGGCCAGCCGCTACCCGATGCGCAGCCAGGGCACGCTGGTGCCGGCGGAGGGGCTCTATGCCGGACTGACCGTGTTGGATTATCGCGGTGCCTATGGCCCGGCGCAGCTGGTCGACAACGGCGTGGTGCCGCCGGTGGTGCGCGGCGAATACCCGGTGCTGCTGCCGCGGGTCGACGCCGACGGCAATGCGATCGGCGGGCTGCGCGCGCCGGTGATCGAGGTGCCGCGCGCCACCTATACCGGCTGGAATCCGCGCGCCGCGGGCTTCGCGCCGGGGGCGCTCTGCTACAATACCGGCGCCGTCATCCCCTTCGCCGCGACCCGCGCCGAACGCGAGGCGGCGCGTGATCCACGCCCATCGATCGCGGAGCGCTACCCGACGCCGGGCGCCTATGTCGCGGCGGTGAGCGCCGCCGCCGGCCGCCTGGCGGCGGGACGGCTGCTGCTGCCGGAGGATGTGGCGGCGATCACTGCTGCCGCCGAGGCGGATGGGTTGGCCAGGCTGCACCGCTGAGTTGCACGGGCCAAGGCCCGTCAGGCGAGGTCGGTATGGGCGAAGTCGTTGCCTTTGTAGAGCAAGGGCAGGCCGAGCGCCTTGGCGCAGGCGTAGGCGAAGCAGTCGCCGAAATTGAGGTCCGCGGCATGGCCAACGGCCTTGCCATAAGCGGCACTCGCGTCGAGCGCCCGCCGCCCGATCTCGGGCGAGATGGCCACCTCTTCTGCACCAAGGTCCTCGACGAAAGCATCGACAGCCGCCCGCGCCTGCCGGAGCAGATCGGGCGATGACCTGGCGTTGGGGGCCCTCGCCATGGCCTTCTGCCGTGCAAGGGCCACCGAGGCTTCGAACTTGACCAAGGGTGAAACGAAGAAGGAACCATCCGCCGCGGCCAGCCGCTTCTCGATTTCTTCGTGACCCGGCTCCCGCCCCAGGATCGCGACGATGACGGAGGCGTCGACGAACATCAGGCCTCGCCCCACATCTCGTCGGTGAAGGCCTTCATGTCGAAATCGGGGGCACTTTGCCCCATGGCGTCGGCCAGCGCCTTGGAGCGCGCCAGGCGATCCCGGACCGGCAGCGCGCGGCGCGCTTCGACGAGTTGCGCCTGGAGCGCGCGGCGCACTGCCTCGGTCTTGGTTTTTGCCCTGGTGAGCCGGCGGACCTCCTCTGCGAGAGCATCCACCTCGGCATCGCGAATGAACAGCGCCATCGAGATATCTCCAATGCCATATCCATATAGTGCATCGGAGATATATATCCCAGCCGCAGGCGCGTCGCGTCCCTACAGGCGCAGCCCCATGCGGCGAATCATCACGCCTTCCTCCTCGAACTGGCGGCGTGCGAAGGCCGCGTAATCCGCGGAGTTCAGGTAGATGACCGGCATGTCGAAGCGGTCGAGCACCGCGACATGCTGGGGATCGTTCAGCGCGGCGCGGAAACCGTCATGCAGGGCGCGCACCACGCCGGGATCCATGCCTTTCGGCCCGGCGATGCCGTAGGGCGAGGTGGAGACGATATCGATGCCGCTTTCCTTCAGCGTCGGCACATTGGGGAAGCGCTTGGCGCGGTCCGGCCCCCAGGTGGAGAGCGCGCGCAGACGCCCTTCCTCCACCATCGGTCCCCAGCCGGAGCTGTCGGCCAAGGCCTGGGTCTGGCCGCCGAGCAACGAGGTCAGGTTCTCGGCGAAGCCGCGGAAGGGAATATGCGTCCAGTCGATGCCGCGCTCACCGGCGATCTGCTCCATGGTGATGTGCAGCGAGGTGCCGACGCCCGGGGAGCCGTAGTTGATGCGTCCGGGATTGGCCTTCGCATAGTCCAGGAACTCGCCCATCGTCTGCCAGGGCGCGTCCGCCTTGACCACCACGCCGAACAGATAGCCGGTCAGGTGGATGATGTAGGAAAAATCCTGATTGGGATCGAAGGGCGGCCTGGCCGCCATATGCGGATAGCGGAAGACGCTGATCGGCATCTGCGCGACGGTATAGCCGTCCGCCTGGCTGTTCAGCAGCGCGGCGGGGCCAAGCGTACCGCCGGCGCCGGGCCGGTTGTCGGGAATCACCGGCTGGCCCATGTGGCGGGAGGCGGCATCGCAGAGCGCGCGCATCTGCACATCGGTGGTGCCGCCGGCCACCCAGGGCACAATCACGCGAATGGCGCGGTTCGGAAACCCGCTCTGCGCCAGGGCAGGGCGCGCCAGCGCCGCGGCGCCGAGGCCCATGAACGCCGCGCGGCGCGTGGTGACGAGATTCATGCCGTTTCTCTCCCGAAGCTTATGCCGTGATTGGCAACAGAATCAGGGCGTTATGCAAGCCCCACCGCATGACGGGCCTCGACAGGCCGCCCGTCGGTAAATTATCTATAAAACATGACAACCAAGTCGGACGACACGGTCGCGGGCCGGATCAGCAAGGCCCTGGCCGAGCGCATCATCGCCGGTGAGATCGAGCCGGGCGCGCGGCTGCGGCAGGACCATGTCGCGGCGGAATTCGGCGCCAGCCACGTCCCGGTGCGGGAAGCCTTCCGCCGGCTGGAAGCGCAGGGGCTGGCGGTCAGTGAGCCGCGACGCGGCGTACGGGTTGCCGGCTTCGACCTGGCCGAGGTACGGGAGGTGGCGGAGATGCGGGCGGCGCTGGAGGTGTTGGCGCTGCGCCATGCCGCGCCGCACCTGACCACCGCGATCCTGGACCAGGCGGAGGAGGCGACCCGGGCCGGCGACGGATCCCGCGACGTGCGGTCCTGGGAAGCCGCGAACCGCCGCTTCCACCGCCTGATCCTGACGCCCTGCGGCATGGCGCGGCTGCTGGCGACCATCGATGACCTGCATGCCGCCAGCGCCCGCTTCCTGTTCGCGACCTGGCGGTCGGACTGGGAAG
The DNA here is from genome assembly GCA_036499545.1 of Roseomonas sp. Lineage (GTDB taxonomy): Bacteria > Pseudomonadota > Alphaproteobacteria > Acetobacterales > Acetobacteraceae > Plastoroseomonas. Next base: position 16,082 of record DASYDR010000130.1, read on the forward strand.
CCCGCACCGACCTCGACCACCGCGCGATCCTGGCCGCGTTGCGGGAAGGCCAGATCGAAACCGCGGCCGCGACACTCGCCCGCCACGTCCAATGGATCGGCCGCAAGCCGGTGCAGACCGCGTCTGGCCGCACGCGGGAAGGCTTCGCCATCGTGGGGTAAGGCTTGCGTTTCCGACGAGCTGGAGTCTTCATAGATATAGATTCGCTATTATCTATAATACTGAGGACGACAGAGTTCATGAGCGATACCACCACGCGCACCGATGCCGGCCGCCTGTCCGCCGGCCTGAAGACCGGCCTGACCCTGCTCGCGGGCGCCGCCCTCATGACCCTCGCCGCCAAGACGCAACTGCCCTTCTGGCCGGTGCCGATGACGCTCCATACCCTGGCGGTGATGGGCTTCGCCGTGCTGCTGGGGCCGCGCCTGGCTGCCGGGATCGTGCTGACCTATCTCGCGGCCGGCGCCGCCGGGCTGCCGGTCTTCTCCGGCTCGCCCGAGCGCGGCATCGGCCTTGCCTATATGGCCGGCCCGACCGGCGGCTACCTGCTGGGCTACCTGATTGCCGCCTGGCTGGTGGGCAGCCTGGCACAGGGGCGGCGGATGGCCGGACGGATCGGTGCGATGCTCGCCGGGCTGCTGCCGATCTATGGCGTCGGCCTCGCCTGGCTCGCCGTCTTCCTGCCGGCCGACCGGCTGCTGCCACTCGGCGTCGCGCCCTTCCTGCTGGGCGACCTGATCAAGATCGGCGTGGTCGCGGCCGGTGCCGCCCTGCTGCCGCGCGCGGGCCTGCGCTGATGCCCGCCGAGGATGGCGCGATCCGCCACGACTGGACGGTGGACGAGATCCTGGCGCTGCATGAATTGCCGCTGCTGGAACTGGTCGGCCGCGCCAATGCCGTGCATCGCCGGTACCACGATCCGAACGCGGTGCAGAAGGCCAGCCTGCTCAGCATCAAGACCGGCGGCTGCCCGGAGGATTGCGGCTATTGCTCCCAATCCGCGCATCACAAGGAGGTCGCGCTGACCCGCGACCGGCTGATGGATCCGGCCAGCGTCATCGCCATGGCGGCGACCGCGCAGGCAGCCGGCGCGGAGCGCTTCTGCATGGGCGCCGCCTGGCGCCAGGTGCGGGACGGCCGCGAATTCGATGCGGTCATCACCATGGTCGAAGGCGTGCGCGGCCTCGGCATGGAAGCCTGCGTCACCCTCGGCATGCTGCGGCCGCATCAGGCCCAGCGGCTCGCCGATGCCGGGCTGACCGCCTATAACCACAATCTCGATACCGGCCCCGATTTCTACGACCGCATCGTCACCACCCGGGGCTACGGCGATCGCCTGGAGACCCTCTCCACGGTGCGCGAGGCTGGCATCCAGCTCTGCTGCGGCGGCATCATCGGCATGGGGGAGAGCACGCGCGACCGCGCCGCCATGCTGCAGGTCCTGGCGGGCTTCGCGCCACACCCGGAAAGCGTGCCGATCAATGCGCTGGTGCCGGTGACCGGCACGCCGCTCGGCCATCGCCCCCCGGTCGACCCGCTGGAACTGGTGCGCATGGTCGCGACGGCGCGCCTTGCCATGCCGGCTTCGACGGTGCGGCTTTCGGCCGGGCGATCGAAGCTGAACCGCGAAGCACAGCTCCTCTGCCTCTTCGCCGGCGCGAACTCGATCTTCTATGGCGAAACCCTGCTGACCACGCCGAATGCCGATCTCGGCGCCGATGCCGAGCTTCTCGCGGCGATCGCGCCACGCGCCGCGTGACCCTTGACGCACTCATGAACGGAACGCGAACATGGGCGCATGGTCCTGGTCATCGACATTCCGGAACGTACCCGGCGCGTGCGCCGCGCCGCGGCGCGCTTCTGCCTGGCACGCGGCTGGTCGCCGCTGTCGGAAGTGCCGCTGCCGAATGGCCGCCGCGCCGACATCCTGGCGCTGCGGCCCGATGGCGGCTTTCACATCATCGAGGTGAAATCCTGCGCGCGGGATTTCCAGACCGATCGCAAATGGCCGGAATATCGTGACTTCTGCGATGCGCTGAGCTTCGCCGTCGACCCCGATTTCCCGCTCGCGCTGCTGCCGGAGGATGTCGGGCTGCTGGTCGCCGCCGCGCCCGACGACACCGCGCTGCTGCGCGACGCGCCCGCGCACCCGCTGGCGCCGGCGCGCCGCCGCGCGCTGCTGCAGCGCTACGCCATGCTGGCCGCGACCCGGCTGGCGGGGCTCGAGGACCCGGAGGCGTTGCTGGCGCAGCGCATCGCGCTGCGGGTCGAATGAGCCACCTTCCCCTTGCGGGTGGCCACCCTATCTTCCGGGCGCGCCGATCCACGGCCGAGGAGAACGCAGATGCCCGTCGACGTGAAATACACCACCCGCGCCACCGCCACCGGCGGCCGCGACGGCAGCGCCCGCACCGAGGATGGCAGCTTCGAGGTGAAGCTGACCGTGCCGAAGGAGCTCGGCGGCCCGGGCGGCCCCGGCGCCAATCCTGAAATCCTGTTCGCCAGCGGCTATTCCGCCTGCTTCCTCGGCGCCATGAAGGCCGTTTCCGCCAAGGGCCCGACCAAGGTTCCGGCGAATACCACCGTCACCGCGACCGTCGGCATCGGCCCGCGTTCCGAAGGCGGCTTCGGCATCACCGCCGCGCTCGAGATCTCGCTCCCCGGCGTGCCGCACGCCGAAGCCGAGGCGCTGGTGGAACAGGCGCACCAGGTGTGCCCCTATTCCAACGCCACCCGCGGCAACGTCGACGTCAAGCTTACCGTCGTCTGAGCCTTACCCGTCGACCGGAACCAGCCGCGTGATGCGCGGCGGGTTCTGCTCGCTCAGGAAGATGCAGCCATCCGGCGCGCGCCACATGCCGTGCGCGCCGTTCAGCACCGGCCGCGCGCGGCCGGCCAGCGCCCCGTCGGCGCCAAGCAGCAACAGGCTCGGCACCTGGTCGGTGACATAGAGCCCGCCATCCGGCGCGCCATGCACCGACATCGGCTTGTGCAGATTGCGCCAATCCGCCAGCCAGGCCCCGCCCGGCGTGAAGACCTGCACCCGGTTATTCTCCCGGTCCGCGACCGCGACCCGGCCATCCGCCATCACCCAGATCGAATGCGGCGTGCTGAATTCGCCCCGCCCTTCGCCCGGCGTGCCCCAGCCGCCCATCGGCGTCCCGTCCGCGCTGAAGCGGTGGATGCACGACGCGGCATAGCCATCCGCCACATAGATCGTCCCATCCGCGCCGAAGGCCACGTCGCAGGGCGCATTGAAGGGCTCCCCCGGCGCATGCCGGCGGCCGATGCCGCCCAGCCGCTTGCCGGCGCGATCGAAGACGATGATCTCCTGCGCGTCGCGATCGACCACGAAGACGCGTCCATCCGGATGGACGGACAGCATGTGGCCATCCGCCACCGCGTCCCCGCCCCAGGCATCGATGCGGCGGCCATCCGGCGCCAGCACCACCACCGCCGGCCCGTCCTTGCCTGTATAGGGATCCTGGCGCAGCTGCACATAGACGCGCCCTTCCGCGTCGCAGGCCACATCGCTCGGCGCGCCGCCCCCCATCGGCACGTCGCCCCAGGGCCGCTCGATCCGGTAGAGTTGCGCACCGAGGCGCACGAACAGAACATGGCGCGTCATCGAAGCCTCCTTCTGTGCGAGGGGCTGGCCCCAGGCTTGCCTGCACCTTGCGCGAACATCGCCCCAAGAGGAATCCGCCCCATGGCCGAATTCGACCTCGTCATCCGGAACGGCACCATCGGCACCGCCAGCGCCGTCTTCGACAGCGACATCGGCATCCGCGATGGCCGCATCGCGGCCCTCGCGAAGGGCCTCGGCGCCGGCCGCGAGGAGGTCGATGCCAGCGGCCGGCTCGTCCTGCCCGGCGGCGTCGACAGCCATACCCATATCGAGGAGCCGCGCGGCGGCCCGACGAAGAACGCCGACACCTTCGAAAGCGGCAGCGCATCGGCGGCCGCCGGCGGCACCACCACCGTGATCAGCTTCGCCCGCCAGGGCCGCGGCCAGAGCCTGGCCGAGCAGGTCGCGGCCCACCACGAGCGCGGCAAGCGCAGCCGCATCGACTACAGCTTCCACATGATCATCACCGACCCGACGCCGCAGATGATCACCGAGGAACTGCCCGCCCTGGTCGCGGCCGGCCACCGCAGCCTGAAGATGTTCCTGACCTACGAAGGCGCCCGCATCAGCGATGGCGAAGCGCTGCGCGTGCTCGCCGCCGGCCGGCAGCTCGGTGCCCTGGTCTGCATCCATGCCGAGCATCACGAGATGATCCAGTTCTACACCGAGGCGCTGCTCGCCGCCGGGCTGACCCTGCCGAAGCACCACGCCTGGTCGAAGCCGATGGTGGTCGAACGCGAATGCACCCATCGCGTCTGCGCCATGGCCGAAGCGCTGGACGTGCCGATCCAGGTCTTCCACGTCTCCGGCGCCGAAAGCGCCGAGGAGGTCGAGCGCGCCCAGAAGCGCGGCCTCAAGGTCTGGGCCGAGACCTGCCCGCAATACCTGGTGCTGACCGCCGACGACCTCGACCGGCCCGGCTTCGAAGGCGCCAAGTTCATCTTCTCCCCTGCCGGCCGCACCCTGGCCGACCAGGAGGCGCTCTGGGATGCCATCCGCCGCGGCGTGATCTTCAACGTCAGCTCCGACCACGCGCCCACGCGCTATGCCGGGGCCGACGGCAAGCTCGCCTTCGGGGCCGACGCGCCCTTCACGAAAGTACCGAACGGCATCCCCGGCCTCGCCACCCGCATGCCGATCCTGTTCAGCGAAGGCGTGTCGAAAGGCCGCATCGATCTGCAGACCTTCGTTGCCATCACCGCGACGAACCCCGCCCGCCTCTTCGGCCTCGATCCCCGCAAGGGCACCATCGCGATCGGCGCCGACGCCGACCTCGCGATCTGGAATCCCGACAAGCAGGTCACCATCACCAACAGCCTGCTGCTGCACGACAACGACCACACGCCCTATGAAGGCCTGCGGGTCACCGGCTGGCCGGAAGCCACCTTCGTCCGCGGCACCGCCGTGGTCCGCGACGGCACCCTGCTCGCCCCGCCAGGCCATGGCCAATTCCTGGCCCGCGGCCCCTACGACCTGATCAAGCCACGCGGCGTCTTCCCGACGCCGTTCAACCCGGTGGATCGGGTGGCGCTGTAGAGGGCTCTGTCCCCGGGAGAAGGGTTCCGCCCCTCTCCCAGACCTTCTCCCCGCCAGGAGGCTGCAGCCCCCTTGGCAATCAGGTCACCCAGTGAAGCAGGTCCAGGAGGGTCTACCCTCCTGGCGGGTGAGGTCCGGAGAGGGCAGAGCCCTCTTCCGGATGCGCCCCCTACAGCGTGACCCGAACCGCCCCGGCCTGGCGGCCGTTGCTGTCGCGGATCGGGTCTTCGACGGCGTCCATCAGGACCGGCGCCGCGTCGCGCGCGATCAGGCCGAGTTCCGCCAGCACGGCCACCAGCACCGCCATTTTCGCCCGCGATCCGCCATCGGCCATCTTGATGGCGATGCCGAGCCCGCGCTCCGGCACGAAGGCCAGGTTGAAGCCCTCGGCGCCGCTCTTGAGCAGCACGCGGCCTTCGGCGGCGCGGATGATGCGGCTGGTGGGCTGGTCCTGGCCGGAGAGGTGGTCCGGATTGGCGCGGATCGCGGCCTGGATGCGGCGGATGGCGGCGCGGCGGCTGTCGCTGGCGACCTCGGCCGCGGCGAAGCGGGCGGCGGCGCGGGCCATGTCGGCGACGGAGAGCGCCAGGGCGGGCAGGCCGCAGCCATCGGTGCCGCGCGGCAGGGCGGCAGCGTCGCGGCCGAGGAGTTCGGAGAAGGCTTCCAGGAACAGGCGCTGCGCGGGATGGACGGGATCGTCGTAGCCGGCGGTGGGCGCGCCGATGCGGCGCGACAGGGTCAGGAAGCCGCAATGCTTGCCGGAGCAGTTGTGGAAGATACGGGACCGGCCGCCGGCGGCGAAAGCCGCCTTGAGTTCCACCTCGCCGCGCGGCAGGTCCGGACCGCAGACCAGGGCGGATTCCGGCAGGTCGAGGCGGGCCAGCCAGTCGCGCACCATGGTCGACTGGAAGGTCTCGGCCCGGTGGGAGGCGCAGGCGAGCGCGATATGCGCCTCAGTCAGCCCCAGCGCGTCGATGGCGCCGCTTTCGACCAGCGCGATGGCCTGGAAGGGCTTCAGGGAGGAGCGGGGGAAGGTGATGAAATCCGGATCGCCGCGGGTGAGCAGCAGGGCGCCTGAGGCGTCTGCGACGGCCACGACGCCCTGATGCAGGCTTTCGAGGCAGGGGCCGCGGTGGATTTCGGCGAGCGGGGCGAAGGTCTGGGACATGGGGCGAGAGTGCGATCCCGTTCCGACTCTGTCGAGCCCTGCCGCATCCACCGCCACCCCGCACAGAAAAGAGCCATGGCCTGGTGGGACGCCGCCCGCATTTTGACCTTTCCGCCCCCGATGCGTGCAACTCGCATCACGGACTGCGGTCTCACGACGATTTTGCCGCAGCTTTGGGCTGGCATGGATCTCGCAACGTCGCGAGCAACCGAGCCACGCCGCGTGCCAACCCATCAGGCGCGCCGGCCCATTGGAAGCCCAAGGAGACCGCGCATGACAAAGCCGCTTGCCCCCTTTTCACGTCGTGCCGTGCTGGCCGGCCTCGGCGGCGCGCTGGCGATGCCCGCCATCCGTCCCGCCTTCGGCCAGGCCGCGCCGATCAAGGTCGGCGTGTTGCATTCCCTGTCCGGCACCATGGCGATCAGCGAGACGGCGCTGCGCGACACCGTGCTGATGATGGTCGAATGGATCAATGGCCGCGGCGGCATCCTCGGGCGCCGGGTCGAGGCGGTGGTGGTCGACCCCGCTTCCAACTGGCCGCTCTTCGCGGAAAAGGCGCGCGAGCTGCTGCAGGTCGCGAAGGTCGACGTGACCTTCGGCTGCTGGACCTCGGTCTCCCGCAAATCCGTGCTGCCGGTATTCGAGGAGCTGAACGGGCTGCTGTTCTACCCGGTGCAGTATGAGGGCGAGGAGCAGAGCCGGAACATCTTCTACACCGGCGCCGCGCCGAACCAGCAGGCGATCCCGGCGGTCGAATACCTGATGGGCGCCGATGGTGGCGAAGCGAAGCGCATCGCGCTGCTCGGCACCGATTATGTCTATCCGCGCACCACCAACCGCATCCTGCGCGGCTTCCTGAATTCGAAAGGCATCGCCGATGCCGACATCATGGAGGAATACACGCCCTTCGGCCATTCCGACTGGCAGGGCATCGTCAGCCGGGTGAAGAGCTTCGCCGCGCAGGGCAAGAAGACCGCCATCGTCTCCACCATCAATGGCGACGCCAACGTTCCCTTCTACCGCGAGCTCGGCAACCAGGGCATCAAGGCGGAGGACATCCCCTGCGTCGCCTTTTCTGTGGGCGAGGAGGAGCTGGCCGGCATCGATGCGCGGCCGCTGGTCGGCCATCTGGCGGCCTGGAACTACTTCATGTCGGTGCAGGCGCCCGCGAACACCGAGTTCAAGAACACCTGGCAGGCCTACATCAAGAACCCGCGCCGCGTGACCAACGACCCGATGGAAGCGACGCTGGTCGGCTTCAAGATGTGGGCGCAGGCGGTCACCCAGGCCGGCAACCCCGGCGTCGATGCGGTGCGCGAGGCGATGTATGGCCAGAAGGTCGATGCGCCGAGCGGCTATACGCTGGAGATGCACCGCAACCACCACCTGGCCAAGCCGGTGATGATCGGTGAGATCCAGGCGGACGGGCAGTTCAACATCGTCTCCCGCACGCCCACCACCATCGTGGCCGAGAACTGGTCGCCCTTCATCCCGGAAAACGCCAACCGCCGCCGCGGCTGACAGGACAACGCCTGGACCCGCGGGGCGGCAGCGCCCCGCGGACGGGATGACATCATGATGCGCGCACTCTTCCTGATGCTCCTGCTGCTGCTCGCGCCGCTGTCGGCGCGGGCGCAGGATGCTTTCCTCGACGCCCTCGCCGGCCTGGGCGGCAGCTTCGCGCAGCAGGCGGAAGCCGCGGAGCGCCTGGGCGCCGGCGGCGATCCGCGCGCGCTGCCGGTGCTGCGCGCACTCTCCGAGGGGCGGCTGCTGAAACGACCGGACAGCGCCTTGCTGATCCGCACCGGTGACGGTGCGATGGATGCCGTGACCGGTGCGGTCGTCGATGCGGCGGGGGCGGAGCCGGTGCGCATCAACAACCGTGTGCGCGTGGCGCTGCGCGGCGCCATCGGCCGCCTCGCGCTGGTCTCCCCGGATGTGGCGGAGCGCGCCGCGGCGGCGGAGGCGGTCTATCGCAGCCGCAGCGCCGAGACCATCCCGCTGCTGGAAGCGGCGCTGACGCGGGAAAGCGTGCCGCGCATCCGCCAACAGATGGCGCTGGCGCTGGCAGCGTCACGCCTGGTCGCCAGTGACCCGATGGTGCAGCGGCGCGGCATCGCGACGCTGGCCGGCGCCGGCACCGAGGGCGCCCGGGCACTGCTGCTGGAAGCGCGCGGCGCATCGCCGGCGCTGGCCGCCGAGATCGATGCCGCCATCGCGGGCCTCGACCGCAGCATCGCGATCAAGCGTGCGGCGGAGACGCTCTACCAGGGACTCTCGCTCGGTTCGGTGCTGCTGCTGGCGGCACTCGGGCTTGCCGTGACCTTCGGCGTCATGGGCGTGATCAACATGGCGCATGGCGAGTTCGTCATGCTCGGCGCCTATGCCACCGTCGTGGTGCAGGATGCCTGCCGCGGTATTCCCTGGCTGGAACCCTGGTCGCTGCCGCTCGCCGTTCCCGCCGCCTTCCTGGTGGCGGGCGCGGCCGGCGCCCTGCTGGAGCGCGGGCTGATCCGGCACCTCTATGGCCGGCCGCTGGAGACGCTGCTGATGACCTTCGGCGTCGGCATGATCATCCAGCAGGCGGTGCGGCTCGCCTTCGGCGCGCAGAACCGGGAAGTGATCAGCCCCGCCTGGATGCAGGGCACGCTGGAGCTGCCGGGCGGGCTGATGGTCACGCAGAACCGGCTCTGGGTCATCGTCTTCTCGCTGGCGGTGCTGGGGCTGACCATCGCCGCCATCCGCTTCACCCGTTTCGGGCTCGAGATGCGGGCGGTGACGCAGAACCGCCGCATCGCCGCGACCATGGGCATCCGCACCGGACGGGTCGATGCGCTGACCTTCGCCTTCGGGTCCGGCATCGCCGGCATGGCGGGCGTGGCGCTCAGCCAGATCGACAACGTCTCCCCCAATCTCGGCACCGGCTACATCATCGACAGCTTCATGGTGGTGGTGTTCGGCGGCGTCGGATCGCTGGCCGGCACCCTGGTCGGCGCGCTGTCGCTCGGCGTCGTCAACAAGCTGCTGGAACCCTATGCCGGCGCGGTGCTGGCCAAGGTCGCGGTGCTGGTCGGGCTGATGCTGTTCATCCAGCGCAAGCCGCGCGGCTTGTTCCCGCAGAAAGGAAGGGCCGCCGGATGAGCGCGACCATCGCCACCCCGGCGCCATCCCGCCTCCGGCTCGGACTGCGCGCCGTCACCATCGCCGTGATCCTGCTGCTGGCGCTGCTGCCGATGCTGAACCGGCTGCCGCCCGACAATGCGCTGCACATCTCCGACTTCGTGGTCAGCATCACCGGTAAATGGATCTGCTACGCCATCCTGGCGCTCGCGATCGATCTTGCCTGGGGTTATGCGGGGCTGCTGAGCCTCGGGCATGGCGCCTTCTTCGCGCTCGGCGGCTATGCGATCGGCATGCACCTGATGCGGCTGATCGGGCCGCGCGGCGTCTATGGCCATCCGATCCTGCCGGATTTCATGGTCTTCCTGGGCTACACCGACCTGCCGGTCTTCTGGTGGGGTTTCCAATCCTTCCCCTATGCGCTGTGCATGGCGCTCTTCGTGCCGGGGGTACTGGCCGGCGTGGTCGGCTACCTGGCCTTCCGCAGCCGCATCACCGGCGTCTACTTCTCCATCATCACCCAGGCGATGACCTACGCCCTGATGCTCGCCTTCTTCCGCAACGACATGGGCTTCGGCGGCAATAACGGCTTCACCGATTTCAAGGAGCTGCTGGGCATGCCGCTGAACGCCAGCGGCACGCGCGCGGTGCTGTTCTACGCCTCGCTCGCGGTGCTGGTCGGGGTGTACTTCCTCTGCGCCTGGATCACCCGCTCCAAGCTCGGCCGCGTGCTGATCGCGGTGCGCGACGCCGAAAGCCGCGTCCGCTTCCTCGGCTATTCGGTGACGCAGGCCAAGCTCTTCGTCTTCGTGCTGTCGGCCATGATCTCGGGCCTGGCCGGCGCTCTCTACGTGCCGCAGGTCGGCATCATCAATCCCGGCGAATTCGGCCCGGGCAACTCGATCGAAGCGGTGATCTGGGTCGCGGTCGGCGGGCGCGGCACGTTGATCGGCGCGGCGCTCGGCGCTGTTTCGGTGAATGCGATGAAGACCTGGCTGACGACGATCGCGCCCGACCTCTGGCTGTTCGCACTCGGCGGCCTCTTCGTCGCGGTGACGCTGCTGCTGCCGAACGGGTTGCTCGGATTGCTGCGGGGCCGCCGGCCATGACCGCGATCGGTGGCGTGATCGGTGCCAGCATGACCAAGGGCCGGCTTTATCTCGACGGCGTGTCGGTGGTCTTCGATGGCTTCCGGGCACTCAACAACCTGTCGCTGGTGGTCGAACCCGGTGAGATGCGTGCGGTGATCGGGCCGAACGGCGCCGGCAAGACGACGATGATGGATGTCATCACCGGCAAGACCCGCCCGACCGCCGGCACCGTGCGCTTCGGCGATCATGACCTGACGCGCATGGACGAAGCCGCTATCGCCAATCTCGGCATCGGCCGCAAATTCCAGAAGCCGACGGTCTTCGACGCGCTGACCGTCTTCGAGAATCTGGAACTGGCCTTGAAGGCGCCCCGCGGCCCCTTCGCCTGCCTGCGCTGGATCCTGACCGGGGAAGCGAAGGCGCGCATCGGGCAGGTGATGGAGGAGACCGGCCTGGCCGCCCGCGCGCATGACCGCGCCGCCATCCTGTCCCATGGCCAGCGGCAATGGCTGGAGATCGGCATGCTGCTGATGCAGGACCCGCAGCTGCTGCTGGTGGATGAGCCGGTCGCCGGCATGACCGACCAGGAGACCGAGCACACCGCCGCCCTGCTGCGCCGCATCGCCGGGGAGCGCAGCGTGGTGGTGGTCGAGCATGACCTGGAATTCGTCCGCGCCCTCGGCCGCAAGGTGACGGTGCTGCATGAGGGCACCATGCTGAGCGAAGGCCCGATCGACCAGGTGCAGAACGACCCGCGCGTCATCGAAGTCTATCTGGGACGCTGAAGCATGCTCCAGGTCGAAAGCCTCGAACTCTCCTACGGCGCCAGCCTCTGCCTGCGCGGCGTCGACCTGATGGCGCAGCCCGGCAGCATCACCTGCGTGCTGGGGCGGAACGGCGTCGGCAAATCCTCCCTCATGCGGGCGATCGTCGGGCTGGAGCGGGCGCAGAAGGGTCGGATCAGCTGGGAAGGGCGCGACATTATCGCGATGCCGCCGGCGGAGCGGGCGCGGGCCGGGATCGGCTATGTGCCGCAGGGGCGGGAGATCTTCCCGTTCCTCACCGTGCAGGAGAACCTGCAGACGGCGCTGGCCGCGGCCCCGCGCGGCGCCATCGTGCCGGCCGAGATCTTCGACCTGTTCCCGATCCTGCGGCAATTCCTGCGCCGGCGCGGCGGCGACCTGTCCGGCGGGCAGCAGCAGCAGCTGGCGATCGCGCGCGCGCTGACCGCGCGGCCGCGTCTGCTGATCCTCGATGAGCCGACCGAGGGCATCCAGCCCAACGTCATCAAGGATATCGCCCGGGTCATCGCCTATCTCGCGAAGGATCGCGGCATGGCGGTGGTGCTGGTCGAGCAGTATTTCGAATTCGCCCGCGACCTGGCCGATCGGATCGCCGTCATGGTGCGGGGCGAGATGGCGCTGGCCGGGCAGGCCAGGGACCTGGACGAAGCGGCGGTGCGGAAACTGCTGACCGTCTGATGCGCCCTCATGTCGCGGCGCCCGCCGGGTCGATGCCGCCGGATTTCGCGGAAGCGGCGAAGCCGGCCAGCACCGCCAGGACGAGCAGGCCCGCGGCGGCCATGAACAGCACGCGGTGATTGCCGCCCGCGGCGTTGAACAGCGCCGAATAGGCATAGGCGGCGATGGCCATGCCGATGGCCGCGATGATGCTGGCGCGCGCCCATGCGATGTTCTGCCGGTTCGCGTTGTGCCGGACCACCTCGTGCACGCGCGCCAGGGCCAGGGGCACCATGCCCGGCGCGAAGGTGCCGATGATGGCCGTCAGTACGGCGAGCAGGATCGGGTTCGCGGTGACGTACATCGCCGCGAGAATGCAGGCCATGACGAGCGATACGGCTTTGATGGTGAAGCCGGCGCCGAGACGGTCGGCCAGATAGCCATAGAGCGGCGGGCCCGCGATCGCACCAAGGCCGTAGATGGCCCAGAAGACCGAGCCGACATGCACCCCGTATCCCAGACCGCGGGCGACGAAATCCACCAGGAACACCATCGGCGGAACTGCCGCCGCCGCCATCAGCGCGTATTGCAGGCAGAGAAGCCGAAGTTCCAGGCCGAAGCGCATCGCCGGCTTCTCCTGCCCCGGTTGCATCCGGACCTGCGGGGCGGCCGCGGCGATCCTGCTCGACGGCCAGGCGAACCAGCTGGCGGCGGTCAGCACGGCCGAGACGATGGCGAGGCCGATCCAGGTCCCCGCCAGCCCGAAGCCGAGCAGCAAGGGGATGATCGTACCTGACCCGGCAATGCCCAGGCCGAGCCCGAGGAAGATGGCGCCGCCAGCGGCGCCTTTGCGGGAGGGCGGTACATGCGGAAGGATCGTCCCGGCGACCAGGACCATGACCACGCCGCCGGCGATGCCGGATACGAAGCGCCAGCCGAAATACCACGTGAAAGACAGCGGGAAGGCGCATGCCGCGAAGGCCGCGGTGATCAGCAGCATCATCAGCCGCAACACGTTTTCATTCGCGACGCGCGAAGCGATGGGGCGGCCGATGAGCGCCCCGCAGACATAGCCGGCCAGGTTGGCCGCACCGAGATAGACAGTGCTGGAAGGGGTGAACCACTGCGCCTGGATAAGCTCGGGGATCAACGGCGTGAAAGCGAAGCGCGCGAGGCCGATGCTGTCGAGGCTCGCGCAGAGGCCCGCGAAGACGTAGCGCCATAGCAGCAGCCGGTCGAGCCTCGTGGGGGTGAGTGGGGCCATCTGGGGCGTCATGGGAATTCCGATCGAAGGGGCGGGCGTCGCCTGCATCCGGGCAGTGGCGACACGCCATCTTTGACATTACAGTCAAGATTGACATGAGAGTCAAGAATGGCTTTAATCGATCACGCGGCCTTGCACGTTACGGGAGCGGGAGATGGCGGGAGTTCGCCAGTTCGACGAGGACGACGCGCTGGACAAGGCGCTCACGGTCTTCTGGCAGAATGGCTTCTCGGGCACGACCATGCAGGACCTGGCCGAGGCGACAGGCGTGCAACGCGGCTCGCTGTACAATGCCTATCGCGACAAGGAGGCGCTGTTCCTCAAGGTCTTCGGCGTGTACCGGGCACGCTATGTCGCGCAGATGCGCGATATCCTCGATCAGGCGGACCTGCGGGAAGCGCTGCACGGCTTTTTCGACTGGGCCATCAATTCGATGACCATGGGAGCGCCAAGCCGAGGCTGCCTGAGCACGAAGACGGCGATGGGCGTCGAGGCGCTGGATGAGACCATCCGCTCCGCCATCAGGGACCTGCTCGATGAGATCGAAGCGGCTCTGTGCGACAGGTTCTCCCGCTCGCCGGCGGCGGAACAGCTGGCGTTGCCGCCGCGCGAGGCGGCGCGGCTGGCCGTGACGATGACGCGCGGGCTGGTGGTCGTCGAACGGGTCTATCGGGACAGGAAACGCTTGCGCGCCATGGCGAGGCTTCTGATCGACCTGTTGCTGCCTGCTGAAAAGCTGCGATAGGACGGCCGACGGTGACGGACCCGGCCCGGGATCGCCGCGACCGACCCTATCTTTCGTTCCTGGCCTGCATCGCGCTGTTCCGCTCATGCGCGCTGGGTTCATAGGCGATGCCGCGCCGCGTCACCCAGACATTCGTCAGCTGGTAGAGCGGAATGACGGGGACATCCGCCGTGAGGTCCGCCACGATCGCCATCAGCTGCCGCTCGCGCGCAGCGTCATCCAGCGTGGCGAGCGCCCGCGCGGTGGCCTGATCGATCGCCCGGTTCGCGTAGTTGGAGCGGTTATAGGCACCGGTGCCCTGTGCGCGATCGATCGTCCCGAAGACATTGATCAGCGCGTAGCCCGCCTCGCCGGAATTGCTGCCCCAGGCCCAGATCCCGGCGGAGAGTTCCTGCCGCGCGCCGCGTGCGTTGTAGACGCTCGCCGGCATGGTCTCGACGCTGGTCTGCACCCCGATCCGCGTCCACATCTGCCCGATCGCCTGCGCGGTGGCGGGATCGGTCGGCCTGGTGTCGAGCGGGGCATGCAGGACGATGCGAAAGCCCGCGGCATATCCCGCTTCTCCCAGCATCCTGCGGGCGGCGTCCGGATCGAAGATCGGGACCGGCACCGACGGATTGTAGGAATAGGCGCCGCGCTGCATCCACTGCCCGGTCGGCGTCGCGGTGCCTTGCATGATGCGCTCCGCCAGCGCCTGGCGGTTGATGGCGATCGACAGGGCCCGGCGCACGCGCAGGTCGCGCAACGGGTTGCGCGGCAGCGGCGTGCCATTCGCATCCGTGACGAAGGGGGAAGCGCCGTCCCGCCCCTGATCCAGGGCGACGAAGACCATCCGCGTGCTCTCGCGGGAGACGACGTTGAACCGTGCATCGCCGCGGAATCGGGGCAGGTCGTTCGGCGACGGCGCATCGATCATGTCGACTGCACCGGACAGCATCGCCGCGCTACGGGTGCCTGCGTTGGGGATGAAGCGGATGGTGACCCGCTGCCAGTCCGGCCGCGGCCCCCACCATCCGTCATTGCGTTCCAGCTCCGCGCGCTCGCCGGGGACGAATTGCACCAGCCGGTACGGACCGGTGCCGATGGCCGCGCGTCCCCTGTTGTAATCCTCGGTCGCCGCCCCTTCCCCGACCGCGCGGGAGATGATGGCCAGGTTGGAGAGTTCGCCCGGCAGGTTGGGAGTGGGTTGGTCGGTATGGAAGCGGATGGTCAGCGGATCGACGATCTCGACACGGCGAATGGCCCGCACGACACCGCCGAACCCGCCAGGTGAGTTGGGCACGTTCGGCGCGCGCTGCACCGTGAAGGCGACATCCTCCGCCGTGAGCGGCTGCCCGTCGCTGAAGCGGACATCCGGGCGAAGGTGGAATTCCCAGACCGTCTCGTTGACGGCAGCCCATGACACGGCAAGGCCAGGCACCAGCCTGGTATCCGGCGTCTGCTCGACAAGCCGGTCGAAGATATGAGCCGAAAGCGCCTTGTTCGCGGTTCCGTTGAAGAAATGCGGATCGACGGAACTCGGCTGCGCGCTCTGCCCGATGGTCAGCGTCTGCGCCATCGCCGGCGGCGCGGCGATCCAGGCGGCGGCGATGCCGCACGCCGCGAACGACAGCATTCGCATGGCGGTCCTTTCCTTGCGGGATCCGGCCTGGCGATCGCGCGGCGTCATGCCGGGCGCACGCCCCAGAAGGTGGGAAAGCCGTTGAGCATGCCGGTGAGGCTGGTGCGGTAGGCGACGGCCTGGAAGTACTGGCCGAGCGGTGTGCAGGGCACCTCCTCGAGACATTGGCGCTGCAGCGCGGCGCAAAGCCGCCGCCGCTCGCCATCCTCGGTCGCGTCCAGCCAGGATCGGCGCAGGGCTTCGCGGCGCTCGCTGCTCGACCAGCCCGGATAGCCCGAGCGCCCGCTGCCGCGGATCATGACGTGCCAGGCGGGATTGAGCCAGTCGGTCCCGGCGGTGCCGGTGACGAAGGCGCTCCAACCACCTTCCACCACCGATTCCGTGCGCTGGCGCCGCGCGAGCATGGTGCCGTAGTCCATCGCCTGGACGTCGAGGTTGAGGCCCGCGCGCTTGAGCGTATCGGCGGCGACCTCACCCAGCGCCTGCAGAGGCGGATTGTCGACCGGTATCATCAGCACCACCCGCTCCCCGCCATAGCCGGCGGCGCGAAGGGCGGACTGGACGGCGCCCATGTCGCGCGGTGCCGTGAAGGCTTCCAACCCCTGTTCGTTCGCCATCGGCGTGCCCGGACAGAAGAAGCCGAGCGGCGTGTGGTAGGCAGCCGGGTCGTCGCCCACGATCGCCTGCATGCAGGCGGCCTGGTCGATCGCGCCCAGGAGCGCGCGGCGGATCGCGGGATTGTCGAAGGGCGGCTGCAGATGATTGAGCTGCAGGATGTTCATCATGCCCGTCTGATCGAGCCGCGCGACGCGCAGATTGCGCGCGCGGCGCAGGGTCGGCGCCAGGTCCGGCGAGACGTAGGCGAGCCAGTCCTGCTCCCCGGCCCGCAGCGCGGCCGCCGCGGTGCCGATATCAGGCAGGGTATTCCACTCGATGCGGTCGAAATGCGCGTGCTTCGGGCCCGCGGTCCAGTCGGTGGTACCGTCCGGCCTTGGACGATACCGCTCGAACCGCGCATAGGCGCTGCGCGCGCCGGACACGCGCTCATCCGTGAGGAAGCGGAACGGCCCGCTTCCCACCATCTCGGGCACTTCGCGGAACGGATCGGTCCTGGCCAGGCGCTCCGGCATCATCGCGCACATCGGCGTCGTCGTCTTGCCGAGCGCGATCGGCAGCATCGGAAAGGGCCTGCTGAGCCGGAAGCGGATGACGCGGTCATCGGCCGCGGCAAGCTCGTCCGTCACTGCCATCAGGTC
>DASYDR010000131.1:0-18405 GCA_036499545.1 Roseomonas sp.
TGGTGGCGGAACAGGAAGTCGAGCAGCGCGTCGCTCTCCGCCTTCTCCAGCCCCTCGATCACCGTCGCATAGCCCGGGTTGCAATAGAGCACGCGGCGGCCGGTGACCGGATGAATGCGGAAGATCGGCTGGCTGACCGGCGGCTTCTTCGCCCGCTGTTCCGGCGTCAGCGCCTTGCGGATGCTGCCCGGCCGCGCCCGCATCATGTCCCAGAATTTCTCGAAGTCATGGATGGCGCTGCGGCCTTCCAGGCGGTCCCGCACCTCCGCCGGCAGCGCCTCATAGGCGGCATGCTGGTTGCGGAACTGGGTGGCGCCGAGCGCCCGGCCGTCGCGCCGCGGCACCCGCCTGGCATGCAGCACATTGGCCAGCGCGATCTCATGCGAATAGCTCATGTCGGTATGCCAGCCCTGGCCGGCATCGTGCAGCCCGACCGGCTTGCCGGCCGCGTCCTTCATGTTGGAGAGCAGCATCACCTCGGGGTGGCCGGGCGCGTGGAACAGGTTCGCGACATTCACCTCCAGCTCACCGAAGCGGGATCCGAAGGCGGAGACCTGGGGCGCATCCAGGTCCTGGTCTGGAAAGCAGAGCACGCCGAATTCACCGAGCGCCCGCAACACGTCGCGCCGGGCGCCGTCGTCGAGGGGGCGCGACAGGTCGATCCCCGTCACCCGGGCACCGAGCCCCGCATTGCTGGGGGTGATGTGCATGGCTGTTCTCCCTGGCACGACAGAATCGGGCAGGGCACGGCTTCCGTCAACGCCATGCGCGCGGCAGTCTGGCGGCATGAAACAGGTGGTCATCATCGGTGCCGGCATCGTCGGCCTCTGCCTTGGCTGGCATTGCGCGCGACGCGGCATGGCGGTCACGCTGCTCGATGCCGGGGAGCCGGGCGGCGGCGCGTCCTCCGGCAATGCCGGGGCGATCAGTGCGGGATCCGTCGCGCCGCTGGCCATGCCCGGCGTGCTGCGCCAGGTGCCCGGCATGCTGACCGATCCCCGCGGCGCGCTGCATATTCCGTTCGGCTACTGGCCGCGCGCCCTGCCCTGGCTGCTCCGCTTCGTCGCCAGCGCCCGCCCGGCCCGGGTGGAGGCCATCGCCAATGCTCTCGGCGCGCTGCAATTCGGCGCCATGGAGCGCCACCGCGAGATCATGGCGGCCGAAGGCGCGCTCGACCTGATCCGGGAAACCGGCCAGCTCTACCTCTATCGGGACGACGCCCATCTCGCGAAGGACGCCTCCGGCTGGGCACTGCGCGTGCAGCATGGCATGCGGGTCGAACGGCTGGACGCCGCCGGCATCGCCGCGCTGGAGCCGGGCATCGACCCAGCCTATCAGCTCGGCCTGTTCCTGCCGGAACAGGGCAGCGTCACCAACCCGAAGCGCCTGGCGGAGGTCGTCGCCCGCGGCATCGAACGCCAGGGCGGCCGCGTCCTGCGCGCCCGCGTCGCCGCCATCGCCAGCGAAGGCGGCCGCGCCATCGGCGCCATGACCGAAGCAGGCCTGGTCCCCGGCGACATCACCGTGCTTGCCGCCGGCGCCTTCTCCGCCCGGCTGCTGGCGCCGCTCGGCATCCGGGTGCCGCTGGAAACCCAGCGCGGCTACCACATCATGCTGCCCGATGCCGGCGTCACCCCGCAGCGCCCGCTGATCCCCGCCGACCGCAAGGCTTTCATCAGCCCGATGGAGCATGGCCTCCGCCTCGCCGGCACCGTCGAATTCGGCGGCCTCGACCGCGCGCCGACCCCGAAGCGCGCTGCCCTGCTGCTGGACGACCTGGCCAAGGTCTATCCCCAGGCGCGCAGCGAAGGCGCCGAAGGCTTCTGGATGGGCCATCGCCCCTGCCTGCCCGACAGCCTGCCGGTGCTCGGCCCCGTCGCCCGGCTGCCCGGCCTCTGGTGCGCCTTCGGCCATGGCCATCTCGGCCTCACCGGCTCCGCCCCGACCGGCGCCCTGCTGGCCGCCGCCATCGCCGGCGAACGCCTGAATATCGACCTGGAGCCCTTCGCCATCGAACGTTTCTGAAGGTGCGCATCCCGGGAGGGCGCTGCCCTCCCGGACCCACCCGGCAGAGGCCCAGGGCCTCTGCACCCTGGCAATCAGGGCACCCAATAAAGCAGGTCCAGGAGGGTCTACCCTCCTGGCGGATGGGGTCTGGGGAAGGCAGCGCCTTCCCCAGGGCGCAACCTCAACCCGGTCACGCCCGCCCTTCCTGCACCGCGTGGCAGGCCACCATCGCTGCTTCCGCCGCCGCCAGCAGCTCCGGGCGTTCGCGGCGGCAGCGGTCGTTGGCGAGCGGGCAACGCGGGTGGAAGGCGCAGCCGGTGGGCGGGCTGATCGGGCTGGGGACTTCGCCGCCGACCGGGGTGCGGGTGCGGCCGGACATGTCCAGGTCCGGGATCGCTTCCATCAGGGCGCGCGTGTAGGGGTGGCGCGGCGCGGTGAAGAGGGCTTCCGCGGGGGCAAGTTCGGCGAGGCGGCCGAGATACATCACGCCGATGCGGTCGCTGACCTGGCGCACGACCGCGAGATTGTGGCTGATGAAGAGGTAGGTCAGGCCGAGGCGGCGCTGCAGGTCCATCATCAGGTTGAGGATCTGCGCCTGGACGGAGACGTCGAGGGCGGAGGTGGGTTCGTCGCAGACTAGGAATTCGGGATTGGAGGACAGCGCGCGGGCGATGGAGATGCGCTGGCGCTGGCCGCCCGAGAATTCATGCGGGAACTTGTTGCCGTCCAGGGGCGAAAGGCCGACCTGGGTGAGAAGCTGGCCGACCCGGGCCAGGACGGCGTCGCGATCAGGCTCCAGATGGAAGGCGCGGATCGGCTCGGCGATGATGTCCGCCACGCGCCAGCGCGGATTCAGGCTGGCATAGGGATCCTGGAAGATCATCTGCATGCGTCGTCGCTGATCGGCGGCGGCGCGGGCCTGGCGCAGGTCATGCCCGTCGAAGAGGACGTGGCCGGCGGTGGTGCCGTAGAGGCCGACCATCATGCGGGCGACGGTGGATTTGCCGCAGCCGCTTTCACCGACGAGCGCGAGGGTGCTGCCCTTCGGGATCGAGAAGGAGATGCCGTCGACGGCGCGCAGCGTCCGGCGGCCTTCGCGCGCGATCAGGCGCTGGAGCGCGGGGCGCGAGACGTCGAAGTGGCGGACGAGATCCACGGCCTCGATGAAGTCAGGCATGGGCCGGGCTCTTGTAATGCAGCCAGCAGGCGGCGTCGGTGGTGCCGGCGTCCATCAGCTCGGGGCGTTCGACGGGGCAGCGGGAAAACACCTGCGGGCAGCGCGGGTGATAGGCGCAGCCGGACGGGATCGCGGAGAGGCGCGGCATGGCGCCGTCGATCTGCGCCAGGCGGTCGACCCGGCGGTCGAGCGGCGGGATGGAGGCCATCAGCCCGGCGGTATAGGGATGGCGCGGGGCTTTGACGACGTCCCGCACCGGGCCGATCTCGGCGATGCGGCCGGCATACATGACGGCGACCCGGTCGGCGGTTTCGGCGATGACGCCCATGTCATGGGTGACGAGCATCATGGCGGTGCCCTTCTCCCGCGCCAGGCGCTTCAGCAGCGCGATGACCTGGGCCTGGATGGAGACGTCGAGCGCGGTGGTGGGCTCGTCCGCGACGATCAGCTTCGGCTCGGCGCAGAGGGCGAGTGCGATGACGACGCGCTGGCGCATGCCGCCCGAGAATTCATGCGGGTAGCTGTCGACGCGCTGGGCGGCGGCCGGAATGCCGACCAGCTGCAGCCATTCGACGGCGCGGCGCCTGGCTTCGGCCGGCCTGATCGGCAAATGGGTCAGCATGGTCTCCGCGAGCTGGTCGCCCACGGTGTGGAGCGGGTTCAAGGTGGTCAGCGGATCCTGGAAGATGGCGCCGATTTCCCGCCCGCGGATCCGGCGCATCTGCTCGTAGCGGAGATCGTCGATGCGGCGGCCCTCGAGCAGGATCCGGCCGCCGGCGATGCGGCCGGGCGGTTCCAGCAGGCCGATGATGGCGGCGCCGGTCATCGATTTGCCGGCACCGGATTCGCCCACGACGCCGAGCACCTCGCCGGGGGCGATGGCGAAGGAGACGCTGTCGAGCGCCACCAGCGTGCCGCGCCGGGTCGGGAATTCGACGCGCAGGTCCTGCACTTCAAGGATGGGGTTGGGCATCGGGCCGGCTCTCAACGCAGTCTCGGGTTCAGGGCGTCACGCAGCCAGTCGCCCAGCAGGTTGACCGCCAGGACCATCGCGACCAGCACCGCGCTGGGGAAGGTCGCGATCCACCATTCGCCGCTCTGCAGGAAGTCATTGCCGATATTGATCAGCGTGCCGAGCGAGGGCTGGGTCTGCGGCAGGCCGACGCCGAGGAAGGAGAGCGTCGCTTCGGAGAGAATGGCCAGGCCGAGATTGAGCGTCGCGATCACCAGCACGGGGCCGAGCACATTGGGCAGCACATGGCTGGCCATGATGCGCAGGCCCGGCACGCCGATGACGCGGGCGGCCAGGACATATTCCTTGTTGCGCTCGACCAGGGTGGAGCCGCGCACCGTGCGGGCGAATTTCGGCCATTCGCTGATGCCGATGGCGAAGACCACGACCAGCAGCGCGAACTGGTCGTGCACGTCCTGCGAGACGACGGCGCGCACGACGCCGTTCACCAGCAGCGCCACCAGGATCGCCGGAAAGGTGAGCTGGATGTCGGCGATCCGCATCAGCACGGAATCGACGCTGCCGCCGGCATAGCCGGCAATCAGCCCGAGCGAGATGCCGAAGACGGCGGCGAAGGCGGTGGCGCAGAGCCCGACCAGCAGCGAGATGCGGGTGCCGTAGAGGATCGCGGACAGCACGTCCCGCCCCTGCCCGTCGGCGCCGAGCGGATAGGTGGCGACCCCGCCATCTTCCCAGAATGGTGGCGTGAAGGCGTCGCCGAGGTCGAGCGAGGCGAGGTCGAAGGGATCATGCGGCGCGATCAGCGGGGCCAGCAGCGCGCCGCCGATGCAGATCAGGGCCACGAGGGCGGCGAGGATGGTGATGGGGGACCGCTTGAAGGACCACCAGAGGTCGGAATCGCGGAAGCGGGCAATGGCGCCGGGCATGGTCAATGCCCCCCGCGCCCGCGGCCCGTGCGCAGGCGCGGATCCACGACGTAGTAGAGCAGGTCGACGATCAGGTTGATCACCACGAAGACGCAGGCGATCAGCAGCAGGTAGGCGGCCATCACCGGGATATCGGCGCTGCTGACGCTCTGGATGAAGAGGAAGCCCATGCCGGGCCATTGGAAGACGGTCTCGGTCACGATGGCGAAGGCGATGATGGAGCCGAGCTGCAGCCCGACCACGGTGATGACCGGCACCAGCGTGTTCTGCAGCGCATGGCCGAAATTGACGGCGCGGTTGGACAGACCGCGGGCGCGGGCGAACTTGATGTAGTCGGTGCGCAGCACCTCCATCATCTCCGCCCGCACCAGGCGCATGATGAGCGTGAGCTGGAACAGGCCGAGCGTGATGGCAGGCAGGATCAGCGCCCGGAGGCCGGACCAGGTGAGCAGCCCGGTGCTCCACCAGCCGATATCCACCGTGTCGCCGCGGCCGTAGCTCGGCAGCCAGCCCAGCCAGACGGCGAAGAGCTGGATCAGCAGGATGCCGATCAGGAAGGTCGGCAGGGAGACGCCGATCAGGCTGAACGCCAGGAAGGCGCGGCTCAGCCACGAATTGCGGTAGAGCCCGGTGAAGACGCCGAGCAGCACGCCGATGAGGACGGCGATGATGGCGGCGCAGAAGGCGAGTTCCAGCGTCGCCGGCGCGCGTTCCGCGATCAGGTCCGCGACCGGCCGCGCCAGGCGGTAGGACAGGCCGAAATCGCCATGCAGCGCATGCAGGGCGAAGCGGGCGAACTGCACCCAGAAGGGCTGGTCGAGGCCGAGGCCGGCGACCAGCGCGGCGCGCTGCGCCTCCGTGAAGTCCTGCCCCAGCATGATGGCGACCGGGTCGCCGATATAGGTGAACATCGCGAAGCTGATCAGCGCGACCGCCAGCAGCACCGGGATGGATTGCAGGATGCGGCCGATGATGAAGGCGAACATCAGCGGGGTCCCACGCTCAAGGTGCGCTCACGCCTGAGCATGGGTGATCGGTGCCGTCCAGGACCGCCCTCGCGGTCGCCAGAACCCACGTCCACATCGGTGTCCCCCGCCGCATTCCCGCGATCGTCTCCGGTCACTCTATCGCCATTGCTCGCCGGCGCGCAGTCCCCTTCTGCGGCCCCGCGTCAGCCCGGCGTCGTGTCCGCCGGTTCCGTCCGCAGCTGCCCATCGGGCGAAGCCTTGCGGCCGGTCGCGAATTCCATCGCCAGGGTATAGCCGACTGCGAGCACCACCGGCCCCAGGAACAGGCCGAGGAAGCCGAAGGCGAAGACGCCGCCGAGCGCGCCGAGAATCGTCAGCAGCAATGGCAGATCGGCGCCGCGGCTGATCATCATCGGCCGGATGACGTTGTCGACGGACGAGATGCCGAGCGCGCCGTAGAGCCCCATGAAGATGCCCCAGCCGGTGGAGCCCTGCACGAAAAGCCAGATCGTCGCCGGGATCCAGACCACCGGCGCGCCGACCGGCAGGATGGAGATGGCGCCGGCGACGATGCCGAGCAGCACCGGCTGCGGCACGCCGGCGATCCAGAGGCCGAGCGCGGTCATGATCCCTTGCGCGACGGCGGTGCCGATCAGCCCCCAGACCACGCCCTTGGTGACGCTGGCGACCAGCGCGATCAGGCGTGCCGCGTCGGCGCCGCCGACCCGCACCACCAGGGCTTCCATCCGGTCCGCGATCGCCGGCCCGTCGCGGTAGAAGAAGAAAGCCAGCACGATGGCGACCAGCAGCTCCGCGATGCCGGACAGCAGCGACAGCAGCGCCGAAAGGGCGAATTGCGCCAGCGTCCCGGCATAGGGGCGGGCCAGGCCGACGACGCCCGAGAGATCGAGCTCCACGCTGCCGAGCAGCCCGTCGATATAGCCGCCGACCAGCGGCAGGTTGCTGGCCCAGTTGCCGAAATTGGGGATGCCCTGGGTGATCAGCCGCTCGATGGCGCCGCGCAGGCCGTCGATATCGTCGCGTCCGGTCGGTGCGGCCAGCACCAGCGGCAGGCCGATGAGCAGAAATTCGACGGTCACCATCACGCCCGCCGCCCAGCCGGGCGACAGGCGCAGCCGGTCCCGCAGCAGCCGGCAGAGCGGCCAGGTGGTGTAGGCGAGGATCGCCGCCCAGAGCAGCGCCGAGACGAATGGCTTGATGACCAGGAAGCAGGCGATGGCCAGTCCCGCGAGTGCGACGATCCCGATCAGCCGGGCGGGGCGCAGGGTATCGGTGATCATCAGCCTTCCTGAGGACGCAATCCCGCCACCCTTGCCCGGTGGCGCAGCCCCCCGCAACGAAAACCTTCGCGCCGGCAATCTTCCGGGGGGTGGCCGCCCGCCGCCGGCACCGCTAGCTTCGCCCGCATCCAGGGTAGGAGCTCCGACCGATGCCACGCTTTGCCGCGAACCTCTCGATGATGTTCAACGAGGTGCCCTTCCTCGACCGCTTCGCCGCGGCCCGGAAGGCGGGGTTCGAGGCGGTGGAGTTCCTCTTTCCCTATGAGCATCCGGCCGCCGAGATCGCGACCCGGCTCAAGGATAACGGCCTGGCCCAGGTGCTGTTCAACGCCCCGCCCGGCGACTGGACCAAGGGGGAGCGCGGCATCGCCGCCCTGCCCGGCCGCCAGGCTGAATTCCGCGACGCGATCCGCAAGGGGCTGGACTATGCCGCCGCCCTGTCCTGCCCGCGCCTGCATGTGATGGCCGGGCTGGCGCCGGCCGGTGCCGCGCATGACACGCTGACCGCGACCTATGGCGCCAACCTCGCCTGGGCAGCGGAAGAAGCGGCCAAGCTCGGCGTCAAGCCGGTGATCGAGCCGATCAACCACCGCGACATCCCGGGCTTCTTCCTGAACACCACCGACCAGGCGGCAGCGATCATCAACGCGGTCGGCCCCGATCTGGTCGGCATGCAGTTCGACCTCTATCACTGCCAGATCACCGAGGGTGACATCGTGAAGCGGGTGGAGAAGCACCTGCCGCTGATCGCGCATATGCAGGTCGCCGACAATCCGGGCCGCAACGAGCCCGGCACCGGCGAGGTGAACTGGCCCTTCGTGTTCAAGACCATCGACGGGCTCGGCTTCCGCGGCTGGATCGGCTGCGAATACCGCCCGGCCGGCGAGACCGTCGCCGGCCTCGGCTGGTACGCGCCCTACAAGGCCTGAGCCGGAGGCGCCGCGACAGGAAGGCCAGGCCATGGATCGCTTCGCCCTCGACCCCGTGCGGGACCTGCTGCTGATCGTCGATCCGCAGCCGACCTTCATGGATCTCTGCCCGGATGAGCTGCCGGTGCCGGGAGCGGACGCGGTGATCCCGGTCATCAACCGCATCCTGGCAGGCCCGATCGCGCGCGCCGTGGTGACGCAGGACTGGCATGACCCGGCGCATCTGAGCTTCGCCTCCCAGCATCCGGGCCAGCCGCCCTTCAGCGAGGTGGTGCTGGCCTACGGGCCGCAGACGCTCTGGCCCGATCACGGCGTGCGGGCGACGCCCGGCGCCGCGGTGCATCCGGCGCTCGACCAGGCCAAGGTCGTGCTGGTGCTGCGCAAGGGCTATCGCCGCGCCATCGACAGCTACAGCGGCTTCCGGGAGAACGACCGCGCGACCGGCACCGGACTCGCGGAATGGCTGCGCGCGGTGGGCGTCGCCCGGCTGTTCATCTGCGGCATCACGCGGCCCTACTGCATCGACTATTCGGCCGCCGACGCGGCGGAACTCGGCTTCGAGACCTTCGTGGTGGAAGATGCCTGCAGCCGCCTCGGCCCCGATGCCGCACTGGACGAGAGCCGCCGCCGCCTGGAAGCCCTCGGCATCCACTTCACGGACAGCGCGGCGCTGCTGCCCGCCTGATCCATCACCGCCTTACCAACCAGGGACAACGCGACATGAAGATCGGATTCATCGGCCTCGGCATCATGGGCCGGCCCATGGCGGGCCATCTGCGCACCGCCGGGCATGAGATCATCGTCCCCGAGCGCAAGTCGCTCACCGCCGAGGATCGTGCCGGCGCGACCGTCGCCGCCGATGCCGCCGCGGTCGCAGCCGCCGCCGAGGTGGTGATCCTGATGGTCCCCGACACCCCCGACGTGGAAGCGGTGCTGTTCGGCGCCCGCGGCGTCGCGGAGGGGCTGAAGCCCGGCACGCTGGTGATCGACATGTCCTCGATCAGCCCGACGGCGACCAAGACCTTCGCCGAGAAGATCAAGGCCAAGGGCGGCGATTATCTCGACGCGCCGGTCTCGGGCGGCGAGGTCGGCGCCAAGCAGGCGAGCCTCACCATCATGGTCGGCGGCAGCACGGCCACCTTCGAACGCGCCAGGCCGCTGTTCGAACTGCTGGGCAAGAACATCACCCTGGTCGGCGAGGAGAATGGCGCCGGGCAGACCTGCAAGGTCGCGAACCAGATCATCGTCGCACTCACCATCGAAGCGGTGGCCGAAGGCCTGGTCTTCGCGGCCAAGGCCGGCGCCGATCCGGCCAAGGTGCGCCAGGCGCTGATGGGCGGCCTCGCTACCTCCCGCATCCTGGAAGTGCATGGCGAGCGGATGATCAAGCGCACCTTCGCGCCAGGCTTCCGCATCCGGCTGCACCAGAAGGACCTGAACCTGGCCCTGCAGTCCGGGCGGGAGCTCGGCCTGGCGCTGCCGGCCACCGCCAATGCCCAACAATTGTTCTCGGCCTGCGCCGCCCTGGGCGGGGCGGATTGGGATCATTCGGGCATGGTGAAGGCGCTGGAAGCGCTCGCAGCCCACAAGGTCGCGCCCGACGCATGAGGCGTTTT
Source organism: Roseomonas sp. (assembly GCA_036499545.1). GTDB lineage: Bacteria > Pseudomonadota > Alphaproteobacteria > Acetobacterales > Acetobacteraceae > Plastoroseomonas. The sequence continues at coordinate 9,898 of DASYDR010000131.1, forward strand.
ACGACAAAGTAAACATTTGGTTGCGTTGTTTCGCGAACTCACGCAAAATTACGGCCATGGGACTGGTCCTTAGACCCGTCTCGGCGCAATCAACGTGTTGGCGGGCGACTCGTCGCCCGCCGAGACCGAGGGTGGCTATGAAGTTTGCGGATATCGGCCAGCAATTGCGGAGCTATCGGCTGGAATCGGGGTTACGGGCTGAAGAGATCGCGGCCCGGCTGGGTGTTTCGCGCGCGGCGCTCTATCGTTACGAGAAGGGCGAAGTCATCAAGCTGGATACCATCCGCCGGCTTGCGGAACTGCTCAAGATTTCGCCTTTGTCGCTGCTGGGGATTGGCGTCGAATATTTCGCTCGCCCTGCAGGTTTTCAAGAAAGATTGCGCCAGACCGAGGAGCAGGCTGACCAGATCATGGTCCTCGGCGGCGCCCTCTGCCTGCAGGTCGCGACCGAGGGGTTGGAAGGCGCCATCGCCGAGGCCTGGGCCGAGATGGCCGAAGCCAGCGGCGAGCGTGCCCAGGCCCGTGCCGCGGCGGAGCAGCTTCTGGGCCTGATCCAGGCCCGGCGGCGGCTACATGCGCAGCGGCGCCCGACGCTCACGGTGCTGCTGGGCGAAAGCGCGGTGCGCCGGCTGCTGGCGGAAGGCCTCTGTGGCGGCCACCGGCTGTCGGAGCGGGTCGCGCTGCGCTGCCGCCATGCCGCGCGCATGGAGGTCGAGCAGCTGGCCAACCTGATGGAAAGCGGCCCGATCGGCGTGCAGGTCGGATTGATCGCGGGCCCCGAGCCCTCCTCCCCCTTCATCCTGCTGCGCGGGCGGGAACGGTCGCATGTGGTGACGGGCCCCTTCCCCCCCGACGCCGCGCCGCCGGGCGGCACCGGTGTCGCGATGATCACCGCCGGCGAGGACGCCGTCGCCATCCACCAGCGGGTGACGGAGAGCACCTGGCGCGATTCGCTGAAGGGCCCGACCGCGGCCGAGCGGCTGCGCGCCATCCTGCGCGAGACGCCGCTCTAAACCAGGTTCATGCGGGCCTCGACCACGCTGTCATCCTCCGGCAGGCGGTGGATCGCGAAGCCGAGCGTCCGCATGAAGGCCAGCATCGGCCGGTTATCCGCCAGGATCTGGCCGGCCGCGTGGCGCATGCCCTGGTCGCGGCCCCAGTCCAGGATGCGCTGCATGAGCGCGCTGGCGACGCCCTTCCCCTTCATCGCCGGCACCACCACGACCGAGAATTCACCGCTCTCGCCGCCCGGTTCGCGGATGAGGCGGGCGACGCCGAGGATGCGGTCGTGCCGGCCGGCTTCCCGCCGCACCGCGCAGAAGGCCATCTCCCGGTCATAGTCGATCTGGGTCAGGCGCGCGGTCATCGCCGGCGGTAATTCCTTCAGCGCGGAGAAGAAGCGGAAGCGCACATCCTCCGGCGCCAGGGCACGGAAGAACTCGCCGAGCGCGGTCGCATCCTCCGGCCGGATCGGGCGGATCAGCAGCCTGCTGCCATCCAGCGCGACCCAATCCTCCGCCAGCGCCGCCGGGTAGGGCGGGATCGCCAGGTGCGAGCGCTGTCCCTCCGGGCGCAGGGTCAGCGTCGCGTCGAGCGCCAGCACGCCTTCGGCATCGGCGACGAGCGGGTTGACCGAGAGCGTCGCCACCTCCGGAAAGTCGACCGCGATCTGCGACAGCCGCACCAGCGCATCGGCGATGGCCAGGCGATCGGCCGCCGGATGGTCGCGATAGCCGCCCAGCAGCCGGGCGGTGCGGGTCCGGGCGATCAGTGCCGTGGCCAGCGGCAGGTTGAGCGGCGGCAGGTCGAACCCCTCATCGGGGTCGATATCGGCCGCGGTGCCGCCACGGCCGAAGCCGATCCAGGGGCCGAACATGGCATCGTCGCCGAGGCGCAGGCGCAATTCCTGCGCGCGCGCCGCCTGGCGCTGCACCAGGAAGCCCATGCGGCGGATATCGGGATGTCGGGTCGCGATGCGGGTCTCCATCGCCTGCGCCGCCCGGCGCACCGCCTCCGGCGTGGTGAGGCCGAGCACGACGCCGCCCACCTCCGTCTTGCGCGGCAGGTCGTCGCAGCGTGCCTTCAGCACCACCGGGAAGCCGAGCATGGCGGCCGCGGCCGCCGCTTCCTCCGGCCCCATCGCCGCGCGGTGCGGCACCGTCGGCAGGCCATAGGCGGCCAGGACCGAGAGCGCCTCATCCTCCCGCATCGCGCGGCGGCCTTCGGCGCGGAGCGCCGCGACCAGGCGGCGCACCGCGGCGCGGTCCGGCGCCAGGTCGAGCACGTCGGCCGGCGGCAATTCGGCGGCGGCGGCGCGCGCGGCGCGGTCGGCGGCCAGGTGCAGCGCGCCGCGCACCACCGCCTCCGGCGTCGGGAAGACCGCGACGCCAGCCTCGGCGAGGGCGGCGCGCTGGACACGCCCGGTCGCCTCCCCGGCCCAGCCGACCAGCACCGGCGCGCCGCGGCTGGCGCGGGCGGCGGCGACCAGGGTCTCCCGCACCGTTTCCGGCTTCTCGTCCGGCACCGGTGCGTGCAGGGCGATCACGGCGTCGACGCCGGGCAAGGCGCCGAGCATCGCCGCCGCTTCCCCCAGATGGGTGCCGGCGAGCGGGCCGAGGCTGATCGGATTGCGGCCGCTGCTGCCGGGCGGCAGCGACATCGCCAGTGCCGCGATCGCCTCCGGCGGGAATTGCGCCAGCCGCCCGCCGCCGGCGATCACCGCGTCGGCGGCAAGCTGGCCGAGGCCGGTGCCGTTGGTGACGATCGCGATCCTGTCGCCGGTGGCATCGGCGCCGACGCGGGTGGACAGGCGCACCCGGGCCAGGGTCTCGGCCGCCGAGAGCATCGCCTCCAGCCCGGCGACGCGCAGCACGCCGGCGCGGCGCAGCGCCGCCTGCATGATCTGGTCGCTGAGGCCGCTGGCATCATCCAGCCGGCCGCCGGCCCGGAGCGCCAGCACCGGGCGCGTCCGCGCCGCGGCGCGCGCCGCCGAGATGAACAGCCGCCGGTTCTTGATGCGCCGGAGGTCGAGCAGGATCGCGCCCGTCGCCGCATCGCGCGCAAGCCAATCCAGCGTCAGCGCGAAGCCGATGCCGGCATTGCCGCCGATGCCGATGACATGGCTGAAGCCGACCGCTTCGGCCTCCGCCCAATCCAGTACCGCGCGTGCCAGCGCCGCCGATTGCGTCACCAGCGCCAGCCGGCCCGGGCGCGGCGGCAGGTGGGACAGCGTGGCGTTCAGGCCGATCGCCGGCACCGCGATGCCGAAGCTGCCCTGCCCCAGCGCCTGCACGCCGGTGCGGGCCGAGATCCCGGCCAGATCGGGCGCTGCCCCGGGCAGCACCGCCGCGAAGCCGCCACGCGCGGCAAGGGCCGCCATCGCCGCCTCCTGCCGCTCGGGCGGCAGGCACAGCACCGCGAGATCGGGCGCAGCCGGCAGGCCGGCGATATCCGGTGCCGTTTCGAAGCCCGCCCCCTCCAGCCCGACCGCCATCAGCCGGCCCCTGAAGCCGCCGGCCGCCAGGTTGCGCGCCAGCAGGCCGGTGATCCCGAGGGCCGGATCGGCGATCAGCGCCACGCTGTCCGGTCGGAACAGCGCGGCGTCGCGAAACCCGGGGCGGCGGCTGAGCGCGATCATGTCGGGGCTGGGCATGGGCACAGGGTGCGACGGGGCGGGTGGCGCTTTCAACCACGCACCCCTTCCGCCCCTCTTGCCGCTGCCTGCCCGAAAGGGCCCAATGCCGCCCCGGAAGAGGAAACGACGATGGCCCAGGACCCGCGCTGGAATCCCGACATGCTGGCCTTCCAGCAGATGATGGAGGAGCGCGGCCGTGCCTGGCCGCCGATCACCCTGACCCGGCCGCTCGATGCCGGCCGCGCCATCACGGAAGCGTTGAACGCGCCGCTCTCCGAAGGCGGCCCGGCCATGGCGGAGAGCGGCGATCGCTGGCTGCCGGTGCGCGGGCGGCGCCTGCAATGCCGCCTGCACCGGCCGGTCGAAGGCCAGGCCCTGCCGCTGCTGGTCTACCTGCATGGCGGCGGCTGGGTGTGGAACAGCATCGACACCCATGACCGGCTGATGCGGAGCTATGCCGCCGGCGCCGGTTGCGCCGTGATCGGCCCGGACTACACGCTGTCGCCGGAAGCCCGCTTCCCGCAGGCGCTGGAGGAATGCGCGGAGGTGGTGCGCCAGGTGGCGCGCAATGCCGAAGCCTGGGGCTTCGACGCCACCCGCATCGTGGTCGGCGGCGACAGTGCCGGCGGCAACCTCGCCGCCGCCGTCGCGCTGCTGCTGCGGGAGACGGATCCCGACATCAGGCTGGCCGGGCTGCTGATCAATTACGGCGTGCTGGACAGCGTGACCGATTCGCCGAGCTACCGCGAATTCGCCGAGGGCTTCACGCTGACCCAGGCGAAGGTGCGCTTCTACTGGGACTGCTACTGCCCGGATCCGGCGCTGCGCATGACGCCCTTCGCGGCGCCGCTGCGCGCCGATCTGCGTGGCCTGCCGCCGGTGCTGGTGCATATCGCGGAGCTGGACCTGCTGTCGGGCGAGAACCACGCCTTCATCGCGAAGCTGCAGGAGGCCGGCGTGTCGGTGGCGAGCCGGGTTTTCCCGGGCACCATCCACGGCTTCCTGCGCGCGCTCGGCCAGGTGCCGGCGGCGGACGCGGCGGTCGAGGACGCCGCCGCCTGGCTGCGGGAACGGTTCGGCTGAGCCAGCCCGCGATCAGGCTCGCGACCGCGCAAAGCACGCTATCCGCCGATGTCCGCGGCAATGGGGCGCATCTGCGTGCCCTGATGCGGCAGGCCGCTGCCGCGGGCGCGCGCCTGCTACATTGCCCGGAAGCGGCGCTGTCCGGCTACGCCAAGGCCCAGATCGCGCATTGGGATGCGGTCGACTGGGGAACCGTGCAGGCGGAGCTGGAGGCGCTGGCGCGGCTGGCGGCGCGGCTCGGCATCTGGGTCGTGCTCGGCTGCAACCACCGGCTCGGCCCGCCGCAGCACCCGTCGAACAGCCTCTATGTCATCTCGGACCGGGGCGAAGTCGCCGCGCGCTACGACAAGCGCATCTGTTCGCATACGGAGCTGAGCGGCTGGTACACGCCCGGCACCGATCCGCTCGTCTTCGAGGTCGATGGCATCCGTTTCGGTTGCGCGCTCTGCATCGAAGTCTGTTTCCCCGAGATCTTCGCGGAATACGAACGTCTCGGCGTCCACTGCGTCCTGCTTTCGGCCTATTCCGAGGATCCGATCCACGGCGTGATGGCCCGCGCGCACGCCGCGACCAACAGCTATTGGCTGAGCCTGGCCACGCCCGCGGCCTGCAGCGCGTGGCTGCCCAGCGCGCAGATCGGCCCGGATGGGCACGGCATCGGGGCCTGCGCGCCCGGCGAGCCCGGCCTGACCCTCTGCACCATCGATCCCGCCGCGCCGGAATTCGAGGTGGCGCTCCGCCGCGCGCGGCCATGGCGGGCCGAGGCGCGCGGCAGGCGCCCGCCAGAGGACGGCGCCTTGCCGGTGCCGGGCGGGGCGCGCTAGCCTGCCAGGGCCTGGGCATGCCCGGGCAAGCGTTCTCAGGGCGGGGTGGAAGTCCCCACCGGCGGTGATTGCGAGCGATCGCATCAGCCCGCGAGCGCCCATACCCCTCGGGGGATGGGGTCAGCAGACCCGGTGCGATCCCGGGGCCGACGGTCACAGTCCGGATGAAAGAGAGCGCGATGTCCGGCCGCCACCGCGTCGCAAGCCGCGGGCGCGGCCGCGAGGTCGTGCGCCCTGATTCTGGCAATGACCTCGACGAGGACACCATGAATCAGATCCAATCCCCCCACGATGCGCAGCGCCCGGGCCGGGACCCGGGGCGCGAGGGCCGCTTCGCCTTCGTGCAGTCCTGTTGGCATCGCGACATCGTCGATCGCGGCCGCGATGCCTTCCTGGCCGAGATGGCGCGGCGTGACGTGCCGCGGACCGCGATCGACCTGTTCGAGGTGCCCGGCGCCTTCGAAATCCCGCTGCTCGCGCAGCGCCTAGCCCGTACCGGCCGCTACGATGCCGTCATCGCCTGCGGCTTCGTTGTCGATGGCGGCATCTATCGGCACGAATTCGTGGCCGACGCGGTCATCGGCGCGCTGATGACGGTGCAACTCGACACCGGGATTCCGGTCATCTCGGCGGTGCTGACGCCGCAGCATTTCCACGAGCACGCGGACCACCAGCGCTTCTTCGCGGAGCACTTCGCGATCAAGGGTACGGAAGCGGCATCGGCCTGCCTGATGGCCCTGGCCACCCTGCAACGCCTGGAAGCTGCTTAGTCCGGCTCTTCCCCCGGGCCGCGCGACTGCCATCCCGCGCGGCCCTTGCAGGTGCCCCCGTTACCCCTCCGGCCACTCGTCGCCGAGCAATTCCGGCTCGTCGAAGGCATCGAAGCGCGCGGTATGCGCCGCGATATCCGCGCTGAAGAGCCGCGCGCAGATGCCGCGCGCCAGCCGCTCCGCGCCATGCCCGATCGCCGGAATGTCGCCGGAGAGTTTTCCGAGCGAGAGCGTCGCCGCGTAGTTGAAGACATGCAGCCGCGCGAGATGCGCCGCCGCGCCGGTGCAGGCGAAATCCGCATCGAGATAGGGCGAAGCCGCGAGGCCCGCATCCTCCTGCCCCGGCGGCGGCACATAGGCATCGCGCCACAGGCGGATCTCCGCCGCCATCGCCGCCAGTTCCGGCCGCAGCGCCGCATCCTGGGTGAAGCCGGTGCCGAGGATGATGAAGTCGGCCGCGACCGGGCCGCGCGCCGTCTCCAGCAGCAGCCCGCCATCCGCCGGCCGCACGCCGGTCACCGCCGCGCCGGTCAGCAGCCGCGCCCGGGCATGGCGCGATACGCGCAGCACGCTCTCGCGTGGCGGTGGCGTCTGGCGGTGCTCCAGCGCCAGCATCAGCCGCCAGCGCACGGCGTCCGGCAGTGACGCCCAGCCATGCACGACACCGCGATGATCGAGCGCCTTCGACGCGTTGACGCGCGGCAAGGCCGGCCGGCGCAGCAGCATGGTGAGCGCGGCACAGCCGGCTTCCAGCGCGGTGCCGGCATTGTCGAAGGCGGAGGCACCGCCGCCGAGCACCGCGACGCGCTTCCCCGCCAGCCGCGCGAAATCGATGGCGTCGGCGCTGTGCGCGAACAGAGGCCCGCGCCATGCGGGCAGGAAGCCATCCGGGATGCGCGGCGCGCCGAAGCCGTCGCGCCCGGTCGCCATCACCACGTGGCGTGCGAAGATCGGCGCGCCTTCCGCCAGTTCCAGCCGGAACAGCGCGCCCTGCGGCAGGATGGCGGTGACGGCGGCGCCGTTGCGGATTTCGAGCCCGGCTTCGGCGCGGTACCAGCGCAGGTAGTCCATCCACATCCCGCGTGGGATCTTCCCGAGCGCGTCCCAAGCGGCGCCCCCCTGCCGCGCCTCGAACCAGGCGCGGAAGGTCAGGCCCGGCAGGCCCAGCGCCGGCCCGGCCAATTGCTTCGGGCTGCGCAGGGTCGGCATGCGCGCGAAGCTGTCCCAGGGTCCTTCGACGCCCGCCGGGGCGCGGTCGAGCAGCAGGGTACGGGAGACCCCGTTGCGGGTCAGCGCCAGCCCGGCGGCGAGGCCCGCCATGCCGGCGCCGATGATGACGACGTCATGCGCGGTGCTGCCATCCGGTGCCAGGGTTTCCGGCACCCAGCCCGGTGCCGGTTCCTGGAGCAGTTCCAGGTCGTGCCCGAGCGTCCGGTGATCGGCGGGCCGAACGGCCCGGAGGTCTGAATCGGACGCTCCGCCCGGGCGGCCCACCCGCCAGTCACCCGCCGGCGAGGGCGCGCTTGGCCACCTCGGCCAGGAAGCCGGCGGCGCGCGGCAGGATGGCGTCGTTGAAATCGTAATGCGGGTTGTGCAACTCCCGCCCGCCTTCGGCCGGACCATTGCCGATCCAGACGAAGGCGCCCGGCACTTCGCGCAGGAACCAGGAGAAATCTTCCCCGGTCATGGCCGGTGCCATGTCCCGCCGCACCGCGCCGCCCGCTCCGGCGGCCGCGGCGGCGAGGTCCGCTTCCGCCGCGTGGTTGACGGTGACCGGCACGCCGCGCCGGAATTCCAGGCTGCCCGCGACGCCGAAAGTGGTGCCGATACCCTCCGCGATGCGGCCGAGCCCGGCCTCGATCGCGACGCCATCTTCTTCCCGCAGCCAGCGGGCGGTGCCTTTCAGGGTCGCCGAAGACGGGATCTGGTTCTGCGCCTCGCCGGCTTCCATGATGGTGATGGAGACGACGCCGCCCGAGATCGGATCCAGCGCGCGTGCGACGATCGACTGCGCGGCGGTGATGGCATGGCCGGCGGCGATCACCGGGTCACGCGTCAGATGCGGCAGCGCGGCATGGCCGGCATGGCCTTCGAAGCGGATCTGGAAGCGGGCGCTGGCGGCCATCACCGGGCCCGCATGCACCGCGATGGTGCCGGCCTCGAGCCCCGGCCAGTTGTGCCAGCCGAAGATGCGCTC
>DASYDR010000132.1:0-2196 GCA_036499545.1 Roseomonas sp.
ATTCCAGGCGCAGGCAACGCAGCAGAACCTGCCGCTGCGCTTCCTGGGCCCCGATGCCTTCGGCAGCGAGCTGAACGCGCTGGATGCCCGCTATCGCGACCTCTGGTCGCGCCACCCCTGGCAGGAATAGGTAGCGTCCTATTCCGGATTGAAGACGCCGAGATTGTTGCCGACGGCCAGCATCGTCGCCTGCACGTCGTCGCAGAGCTTGCCGAAATCGGCACCCGCAAGGCCATCCGCCGGGAAGCCGTTCTCGGCGGCGAAGGCCTGGAATTCAGGGGAAAGGATCGCCTGGCGGAAGCCGTCGGCCAGCCGCGCGGCGATCGCCGCCGGCATGCCGGACGGACCCGAGAGATAAGTCATCTGGGTGATCGGGCCATAGGGGAAGACGTTGATGCCGGCTTCGGCGAAAGTCGGCACATCCGGCAGCAGCGCGAGCCGCTGCGGCGCGAAGGTGGCGATCGGGCGCAGCTGGTTGGCGCGGATCTGCGCCATGGTCTCGTTCGGCTTCAGGATCACCGAATCGATATGACCGCCGATCAGGTCGGTGACGGCATGCGAGCCGCCGGTATAGCCGGAGAAGATATAGTCCGAGCCCAGCGCGCGGGCCATCACCACCGAGAAGATGTGGCTGACCGTGCCGCGGGTGCCGGAGACGCCGACGCTCATGCCGCCGCGCTTGGCGCGGAAGGCGTCGAAATAGGCGGGCAGGTCACGCCAGGGCGAATTCGCGGCGACCAGCAGCAGCATCGGATCTTCGGAGACGCGCACGAGGTTGGAGAACTGCTCATTGCGCAGGCCGATGGTGCCGGACGCCATCAGGGCCAGGATGCTGGTCGACGCCAGCCCAACCGTATAGCCGTCCGGGCGGGAGCCGGCGACGCGCGTCATGCCGACCACGCTGCTGCCGCCCGCCAGGTTCTCCACCACCGTGCGCAGCCCCTGGGCCATCAGCAGCTGCTGCAACTGGCGGCCGATGATGTCGGTGCCGCCGCCGGCCGCCCAGGGGATGACCAGGCGGATCTCGCGGGTCGGAAATTCCTGCGCCGCGGCGCCCGGGGCGCGAAGCAGTGCCGGCGCCGCGAGGGCCGCGAGCGCGTGGCGGCGGGTGATCTCGAACATGCGCGTTTCCTCCTGTTCTCGTTGCGGCGGCTGTTCAGACGTAGCCGGGGCCGGAAATTCCCGGATAGCGGCGGATCATCTCCTCGTTCACCTCGATGCCGAGGCCGGGACCGTCATTCGGCCGCACCGTGCCATCCGCCGCCAGGCGATAGGCGGGGATGACCAGCTCCTCCCGCAGCGGGTTGTCGAGCGCGCAATCGGCTTCGAAATAGCCCGGATTCTCGATCGCGCTCATCACGTGCAGGGTCGCGGCCATGCAGATGCCGGCGCTGGAATGGCAATGGATCGGCAGCTTCCAGGCCGACGCCATGGCGGCGATGCGCATCGTCTCGGTGACACCGCCGGTCTTGGAGATGTCGGGCTGCAGGATGGTGATGTTGCCATCCTCGATCAGGCGATGGAATTCGAAGCGGGTATAGTGGTTCTCGCCGGCGGCCAGCGGCACCGACGGCGCCAGCAGGCGCGCTTCCCGGTAGCTGCGATGGTCATGCGCCGGGAAGGGCTCCTCCAGCCAGCCGACGCGGGCGGCGGCGAAGGCGGGCAGGATCTGGCGCACGTCGCGCACCGAATAGCCGGTATTGGCATCGGTCAGGATGGTGAGCCCCGGGAAGGCGGCGCGCACCGCTTCCACCCGGGCCACGTCGCGTTCCGGGCTGTCGCCCATGCGGAGCTTCACCGCGGTGTAGCCTTCCGCCACGAAGCCCCGCACCTCCTCCACCAGGGAGGCCGGTTCCTGGTAGCCGAGCGAGATGCCGCCGACATAGGCCGGGATGGCGCGGGAGGCACCGCCCAGCAGCTTGTAGAGCGGCCAGCCCACCGCCTTGCCGCGAATGTCCCAGAGCGCGGTGTCGAGGCCGCTCATCGCCATGGCGCAGGCCGCGCCCATGCCGTGGCTGCCGAGCTGGAACTTGTAGATCCTGGCCCAGATGCCGACCACGTCCGTGGCATCCATGCCGAGCGCCAGGTCGCGCAGCGTGGTGTTGATGAGCTGCGCGATCGCGAGATGCGCTCGGCCATGGTGGCTTTCGCCCCAGCCGATGATGCCGTCGTCGGTCGTCACCTTCACGATCACCG
>DASYDR010000133.1:0-4560 GCA_036499545.1 Roseomonas sp.
CTGGACGAGCCGACCTCCGCGCTCGATGTCTCGGTGCAGGCGCAGGTGGTCGACCTGCTGCGGATGCTGCAGGAGAAGCACCGGCTGGCCTATCTCTTCATCAGCCATGACCTGCGCGTGGTGCGCGCCATGGCGCATCGCATCATCGTCCTGAAGGATGGGCGCGTGGTGGAGGAAGGGGAGGCGGAAGCGGTTGTCGCCGCGCCGCAACAGCCCTACACGCGGGCCTTGATGGCCGCCGCCTTCGAACTGGCGGCCGTTTAAAGATCGCGTGATTCAGACTTTTCGGCGATACGCCTCAAGTCATCACGCTCAAGGGAGCGCCCGTCGCGTCGTGAACGAACTGGATCGCCTGAAGGCGCTGCTCGACGCGGACGCCGTGAAGCTGGGCGTGAACATCCGCCGGATGAATTCGCCGGGCAGCCCGATCTACCGGACCTGGGAAAATGTCTGGCCCGCCGGGCTGATCCTGGGCGGCAGCCTGGCCGGCACCGCGCTGGTGCATTTCTACCTGGGCGCCGCGGTGCTCGCGGCCGGGGCCTGGTGGTGGCTGGCGAAGGTGCATCCGCGCGTCAAGGACGGCGTCTTCGATCGCACCGCGGGCTATGCCCTGTCGCGGGAGGCGCATATGGACGCGCTCTGGGCGCAGGGCGTGCTCAGCCTCTATGCGAAACTGCCGGATGGGCGGGAACTGGCGGCGGCGAAGCGAGAGCGCTGGCGGGATTTCGTGGGGCAGGTTGAGCAAGAAAGAGCAAAGGGGAGCTGACCATGGCCATTCTGCTGTCGATGAAGCCGCATCTGATGGAGCATTGGCGCCGCGCCCTGCTCGCGGTCGAACCCGCGCTCGAGATCCGGATGTTCCCCGACGTCGGGCCGCCGGAAGAGATCGAGGTCGCGGTCTGCTGGACCGCGCATGACATGAACGAGCTCAGGCGCTACCCGCATCTGAAGCTGATCGTCTCGATGGGCGCCGGCGTCGACCACCTGTTGCGGCCGCCGGGACCGCCGCCGGGCATTCCGGTGGCGCGGCTGGTCGACACCATGCTGACGACGCAGATGGGTGAATGGGTGCTGCTGAACGTCCTGCGCTTCCACCGCCAGGATCCGCAGTATCGGGCACAGCAGCAGCAGCGGATCTGGGATGAGCTGGAGGCACCGGTCACCGCCAGCCGTCGCGTCGGCATCCTCGGGCTCGGTGAACTCGGCTCGCATGCGGCGAAGCTGATCTCGGGTATCGGCTTCCCGGTCGCCGGCTGGTCGCGGCGGCCGAAATCGGTGCCGGGGGTGGAGAATTTCCATGGCGCGGCGGGGCTCGATGCCATCGCGCGCCGCAGTGACATCCTGGTCTGCCTGCTGCCGCTGACGCCGGAAACGCGGGGGGTGATCGATGCCCGGCTGCTGGGGCTGCTGCCGCGCGGCGCCTATGTGATCAACGGCGCCCGGGGCGGGCATGTGGTCGATGCCGACCTGCTGGCGGCGCTGGCATCCGGGCATGTCGCCGGGGCCGCGCTGGACGTCTTCCAGCCGGAGCCGCTGCCGGGCGACCATCCCTATTGGGCGCATCCCGGGGTCGTGATGACGCCGCACGCGGCAAGCATCACCATTCCCGAAAGCGCGGCGCCTCAGGTGGCGGAGAACATCCGCCGCGCCCGAGAGGGGCGCCCGTTGCTCAACCTGGTCGACTTCACCGCCGGCTATTGACCAGCGGCGGACCTCCGGACCACGGCGCCCTCCGGTAGCGGGCGCCCTGGTCCGGCCCGTTACATCGCGCGGCGCGCCGGGGCAGCCGTCTCGGCGTTCGCGGCTTCCTGGATGTGCACGTCGCGGGTGTTGGCCTCGGCCTCCACCATGATGCCGCGCATGTCGCGCAGGAAGGTGGTGCCCTTCACCGTGCGCTGCACCAGGACGCTGCGGCGGTCCATCGGGTCGACCTTGCGGCGGGCCAGATCGAGCTCACCGAGGCGATCGAGGGCCCGGGTGATCGCCGGCTTGGAAACGTTCAGCTCCGCCGCCAGACCGCGCACCGTGTGCGGGCCGTCATTCAGGTAGACGGTGAGGAAGACGCCGAGCTGACGCGCTGAAAGATCGGGACCATCGCGGCGCACCAGCGCCACGACCGTATCCCGCATGATGCCGACCAGCTGGTCGGGGTTGGTCTGAATGGGCATGGTGCCGATTCCTTGCTGTGGCCTCGCCCGGTGCCGAAACACCCATTGGCAGGGCATCGTTACGATAGTACCCGAAGGTCCGGGATCGCCCGGAAAAACCCCGACGGGGCCGGAAAGTTCTCTTGACGTCTCTATTCGCACTACTTGGGCCGCGAGACGGCTTTGTCTTCATTCAGTAACGCAAGCGCCTCATGCAGCGCCCGCAGGGCTTGTGCCTCACCGCCTTCGGGGCGGCCTGGCCGATGCCCGTCATTCCAGGCGTAGACGTCCAAATGGGCCCAAGGCAGGCCGGGCGGAATGAAGCGCCGCAAAAACAATGCCGCGATCACCGCGCCGGCCATCGGCTTTGTTCCCACATTGCACAGATCGGCGACTGGGTTGTCCAGCCATGAATCGTAATCGGAATGCAACGGCAACCGCCAAACACCATCCTGCGAGGATTCGCTCCCGGATCGGATGATCGCGGCAAGGTTTTCATCGTTGCAGAACAAAGCCGGAAGATCCGGCCCCAGCGCCACGCGCGCGGCGCCGGTCAGGGTGGCGGCGTCGATGACGGCGGCGGGATGATGCTCGGCGGCGAAGGCCAGCAGATCGCAGAGCACCAGCCGCCCCTCGGCATCGGTATTGCCGATTTCGACCGTCAGGCCCTTGCGGGTGCGCAGCACGTCCATCGGCCGCATCGCCATGCCGGAGACCGCGTTTTCGACCGCTCCGACCAGCAGAAGCAGCCGCAGCGGCAGATTCGTGCGCATCACCGCTTCTGCCAGGCCGATCAGGATGGCCGCACCCCCCATGTCCTTCTTCATGCGCAGCATGCCGGCGGCGGGTTTCAGGTCGAGCCCGCCGGTGTCGAAGCACACCCCCTTGCCGCAGAGCGCCACCAGCGGCGCCCCCGGCACGCCGCTGTCCCACTCCAGCATCGCGATGCGTGGCGCGCGGGGGCTGCCGGCGCCGACGGCATGGAGCGCCGGAAAGCCCTCCCGCAGGGCGTCGCCCTCGATCACGCGGAATTGCGCGCCATGCGCGGCGGCCAGGGCCTGTACGGCCCCGGCGAGCTCCGCCGGACCCATGTCCGAGGCCGGGGTGTTGATCAGGTCGCGGGCACGGATCATCGCCTCGGCGAGGATCACGCCGCGCCCCGCTTCCTCCTGCGCGGGCAGCACCAGCCGCGCCGGCAGGCGCCTGGCCGGCTTGTAGCGGGCGAAGCGATAGGCGCCGAGCGCCCAGCCGAGGACCGCCGTTTCGGCCGGGGCCGGATCGGCCAGGCGCCAGGTGCTGCCATCGGGCAGGGCGTGCGGTGCCGCGCCCCAGGGCCAGGGCGCCTGGCTGTCGCCAAGACCGAGCACCGCGCCGGCGATCCCGGCCTCACCCGGCAGCAGCGCGACCTCGCCGGCCCTGGCCGCGAAGCCCGAGGCGATGAGGAAGCCGGCCTGGCCGGATGGCAGCCCTTCCAGGAAACCCGCCAGCGCGGCGGGGCGGATGGCGTGGAGCGGCCGCGCATCGGCGGCCTCGCGCGTCAGGCCGGCGGGAAGGGCGGGGTCGGTCATGATGCGGGCAGGGTCCTTGTCACGATCCGCGATCGTGCGGCCGCGGAGCGCGCCGCTTCAAGGGCGGCCCGACAGGACCCGTCGCAATCCATCCTGCCAGGATGGCAGCACGACCCCGAAGACCTCCGCCAGCTTGCGCGTCGACAGCCTGGAATCCGCCGGGCGATGCGCCTTGGTCGGATAGTCGGCGGTGGTGATCGGCAGCACGCGCGGCTGCCTGCCGCCCGCCGCGGCGAAGATCGCCTCGGCGAAACCGTGCCAGGTGGTCTCCCCGGCATTGACGGCATGGAAGGCGCCGCGATGCGCCGGCTGCCAGCCACGATCGCGGATCGCGGCCAGGATGCCGGCGATGGCATCGGCCAGGTCGGGGGCGGCGGTCGGCGCGCCGCGCTGGTCGGCGACCACGCGCACCTCCTCCCGCTCGGCGCCGAGGCGGAGCATGGTGTTCACGAAGTTGCGCCCGACCGGCGCATGCACCCAGGCGGTGCGCAGCACCAGCGTGCGCGGATTGCCGGCCAGCGCCGCCCATTCCCCCGCCAGCTTGGTGCGGCCATAGGCCGAAACCGGCGCCGGCATGTCGGCTTCGGTGTAGGGTGCGCCCTTGGTCCCGTCGAAGACGTAATCGGTGCTGACCTGGATCAGGGGGATGTCGGCGGCGGCGCAAAGCCCGGCGAGCTGCGCCGCGCCCAGGGCATTGGCCAGGAAGGCCGCCGGCTCCGCATCCTCGGCGGCATCGACCGCGGTCCAGGCGGCGCAGTTCACCACCGCGTCCGGCCGCGCCGCGGCGAAGGCGCGGGCGACACCGGCGGGATCGGCGAAGTCGAAATCCGGCTGGCCGACCAGCA
>DASYDR010000134.1:0-9319 GCA_036499545.1 Roseomonas sp.
CGGAGCGTCATGCTCCGCCCCCTTTCGTTTGTAAGCGTTCGGGGCTTGCCGCGCCGCCGCGGCTGCCGCACCCTCCGGCACCAAGAATATTCCGCCAGGGGATACGTCCATGCCCGCCGAGGGCCGCACGGCTTCCACGACCATCGACTTCTCCGCCCTCGATCCCATGGTCCGCCCGCGCTCGGTCGCGGTGATCGGCGCCTCGGACGACGCCACCCGGATCGGTGGCCGGCCCATCGCCTATATGCTGCGCCAGGGTTTCGGCGGCGCGATCTGGCCGGTGAACCCGAAGCGCGACACGGTGCAGGGGCTGCGCGCCTATGCCTCCCCGGCTGACCTGCCGGAAGCACCCGACACCGCCGTCATCGCCGTGCCTGGCAATGCGGCGCTGGATGCGGTGGAGCAGCTCGGCATCCGTGGCTGTCGCACCGCCATCTGCTTCACCGCCGGCTTCTCCGAAGTCGATGAAGCAGGTGCGCTGGCACAGGAAGCGCTGGTCGCGGCCGCGCGCCGGCATGGCATGCGCCTGCTCGGTCCCAATTGCCTCGGCCTGTTCAACCAGGCGATCGGCTTCTACCCGATGTTCTCGACCAGCTTCGAGCAGGGCTGGCCGATCCCGGGCAATATCGGCATCGCCAGCCAGTCCGGCGCCTATGGCACCCATCTCTTCGCGCTGGCCCGCGCCCGCGGCCTCGGCACGTCAATCTGCATCACCACCGGCAACGAGGCCGATATCTCGCTCGGCGAAGTAATCGGCTGGATGGCGCAGTCGGAGGAGGCGGAGGTCATCTGCGCCTATGCCGAAGGCATCCGGGAGAGTGAGCGTTTCATCGCCGCCCTCGACCTGGCGCGCCGCAACCGCAAGCCGATCGTGCTGATGAAGGTCGGTCGCAGCGCCCTCGGCACCGCCGCGGCGCAGAGCCACACCGCGTCGATCGCCGGCGATGACGCGGTGACCCAGGCGGTGCTCGACGAATTCGGCGTCGTCCGGGCCCGCACGACGGAGGAGATGCTGGACATCGCCTATGCCGCGACCAAGCGCATCTATCCGGCCGGCAATACCCTCGGCGTGCTCACCGTCTCCGGCGGCGCCGGCGTGCTGATTTCGGATGCCGCCGAACAGATCGGGCTGCCGATGCCGGAAATGCCGGCGGCGGCGCAGGCGCGGCTGAAGCAGCTGGTCAGCTTCTCGGCACCGCGCAATCCGGTGGATTGCACCGCGCAGGCGCTGAACGACATGGCGATCGTCGGCCGCTTCGCGGAAGAGACCGCGGCTGGCGGCTATTCCTCCATCCTCGCCTTCTTCACCCAGGTCGGCGGCAGCATCACCGCGGCGCCGAAGCTGAAGCGGGAATTGGCGGCGGTGCGCGCCGCGCATCCGGACCGGCTCTGGGTGCTGTCGGTCATCGCGCCGCCCGAGAACATCAAGGGCTATGAGGCTGACGGCTTCATCGTCTTCGAGGATCCGACCCGCGCGGTCGTCGCGCTGCACGCCATGGGCCGCTTCGGCGACGCCTTCGCGCGCGCGAACGTCCCTGCCGCGCCGATCGCGCTGCCGCAGGCGGCACTCCCGGCGACGACGCCGACCGAAGCCGAAGCCAAGCGCATCCTCGCCGAAGCCGGCCTTCCCGGGGTGCCGGAGGCAGCCTGCGCCGATGTCGAAGCCGCGGTCGCCGCGGCGAAGCGCATCGGCTTCCCGGTCGTGGCGAAAATCCTGTCGCCCGATATCCTGCACAAGAGCGAGATCGGCGGCGTGCTGCTCGACCTCGGTGACGAAGCGGCGGTGCGCGACGGCTATGCCACGCTGCTGGCCCGCGCCGCCGAACGCGCGCCTGGCGCCCGCATCGAAGGCGTGCTGATCGCCAGGCAGATCAAGGGCGCGGTCGAGATCGCCTTCGGCATCCTGCGCGACCCGGTCTTCGGTCCGGTCGCCATGGTTGGTCTCGGCGGCGTCTTCATCGAGGTGCTGAAGGATGTGGCCTTCCGCCGCTGCCCCTTCGACGCGACCGAGGCGGAGCGGCTGATCCGCGCGCTGCGCGGCTTCCCGCTGCTCGATGGCGCGCGCGGCCGGCCGAAGGCCGATGTGCCGGCGCTGGCGCGTGCCCTGTCTGCTCTCTCCGCCTTCGCCGCCGCCGCGGGCGACCGGCTGCTCTCCGTCGATGTGAACCCGGTGCTGGTCCTGCCGGAAGGCCAGGGCTGCTTCGCGGCCGATGCCGTGATCGAAGTGGAATCCCACTGATGCCGATCGAGTACGAGAAGCTTCTCAACTTTCCGATCCCGGAAATCCGCCAGACGCTGCGCTGGCAGGACACCGCGCTCTACAATTTCTCGGTCGGCCTCGGGCAGGACCCGATGGACAAGGCGCAGCTCGATTTCCTCTATGAGCCGCGCCTGAAGGCGATGCCGAGTCTTGCGGTCGTGCTCGGCTATCCCGGCTTCTGGGTGCGCGATCCGGCTTCCGGCGTCGATTGGGTGAAGGTCGTCCATGGCGAGCAGTCGCTGATCCTGCACCGGCCGCTGCCGGTCGCGGGCGAGATCATCGGCACGTCGCGCGTCACCGGGATCGTCGATCGCGGCGCCGGCAAGGGCGCCATGATCTACACATCGCGCGAGGTGAAGGACGCCACGACCGGCGAACTGCTGGCGACGCTCGGGATGACCACCTTCGCCCGCGGCGATGGCGGCTTCGGTGGCCCATCCGGCCCGGTGCGCCCGCCGAACCCCGAACCGGACGGCGCGCCCGACATCGTGCTGAACCTACCGACCCGGCCGGAGCAGGCGCTCGTCTATCGCCTGAACGGCGACTTCAACCCGCTGCACATCGATCCGGACGTCGCCAGGGCGGCGGGCTTCGACCGCCCGATCCTGCACGGGCTCTGCACCTTCGGCGTGGTCTGCCACGCGCTGCTGCAGTCGCTCTGCGGCTATGACCCGGCCCGCTTCGGGCGGATGGACCTGCGCTTCTCCTCGCCGGTCTTCCCCGGCGAGACGATCCGCACCGAGATCTGGCGGCAGGGTGGCGGCGCCGCCTTCCGGGCGCGGGTGCTGGAGCGGGACAAGGTGGTGGTCAGCAATGGCCGGTTTCTCCATGCGTAAGTGAAGCTCGGGAGGAATGAATTCCTCCCGAACCCTCCATCTTTTCTTTTTATAATTTTGGGGCGGACCGAAGCGGCCGGTGCCAATTGGCAAAAATAAAAGAAGGGGGTCCGGGGGAATTCATTCCCCCGCCTTTTTGGGAGCCAAGCCAATGAGCGCAGCCTACGAAGCCTTCCGTGCCCTGCACGAAGCCCCGGGCGCCTTCATCATGCCGAACCCCTGGGACGGCGCTTCGGCGCTGCTGCTCAAGCGGGCCGGCTTTCCGGCGCTCGCTTCCACCTCGCTCGGCATCGCCTTCGCGATGGGGGTGCCGGATGGCGCCGCGGCGCTCAGCCGCGAGGTATCGGTCGACAATGCGGCACTGATCGCGCGGCTCACCGGCTTGCCGGTGAATGGCGACCTGGAGGATGGCTTCGGCCCGTCGCCCGAGGATTGCGCCGCGACCGTGGAAGCGGCGATCGCCGGCGGGCTGGCCGGGCTCGGGATCGAGGATACGACGGCCGATCCGGCCCGGCCGATCCATGATTTCGATCATGCGGTGGCGCGGGTGAAGGCGGCGGCCAGGGCGGCGAAGGGCCGCATCCTGCTGACCGGGCGGACCGACAATTTCCTGAACGGCCGCCCCGATCTCGACGACACCATCCGCCGCCTGGTCGCCTTCGCCGAATGCGGCGCGGACGTGCTCTACGCGCCGGGGCTGCCGGACATGGCGGCGATCGAGGCGGTGGTGCGCGCGGTGGCGCCAAAGCCGGTCAATGTGGTTTTCGGCCCCCGCAGCGGCCCCGTGCCGCTGGCCACCCTCGCCGCCGCGGGAGTAAAGCGGGTCAGCCTCGGCGGCGTGCTCTATCGCCATGCGATGGGCGCGCTGGTCGAGGCGGCCGGACATCTGCGCGCGGGCGATCTCGGTGCCCTGGCCGGTGCGCCGACCAGTGCCGAGATCACCGCGCTGATTGCCGCCGCGCCGGCGGCCCAGGGGAAGACAACGACGTGATCAACAAGATCGTCACCACCATGGCCGAGGCGATGGCCGGCATCCAGGACGGGTCGACCGTCCTGATCGGCGGCTTCGGCAGCGTCGGCCAGCCCGATGCGCTGATCGAGGCGCTGATCGAGCAGGGTGCCAGGGATCTGATCTGCGTGGCCAACAATGCCGGCAATGGTCATGTCGGCCTGGCGCGGCTCATGGAGCTCGGCCGGGTGCGCAAGATCATCTGCTCCTTCCCGCGTTCCGCCGGTTCGGTGGTGTTCGAGGAGCTGTATCGCCTCGGGAAGATCGAGCTGGAGATCGTGCCGCAAGGCACGATGGCGGAGCGGATGCGCGCGGCCGGCGCCGGCGTGCCGGCCTTCTTCACCGCGACCTCGGTCGGCACGCCACTGGCGCGCGGCAAGGAGGAGCGGGAGTTCAACGGCCGCCGCTACGTGATGGAACACGCGCTGCATGCCGATCTGGCACTGGTCGAGGGCTGGGAAGGCGATCGCTGGGGCAACCTGACCTATCGGGCCAGCGGGCAGAACTTCAACGGGGTGATGGCGACGGCGGCGGCGCTGACCGTGGCGCAGGTCAGCCATATCCGCGAACTGGGCGAGATCCAGCCGGAGCATATCCACACGCCGGGTATTTTCGTGAACCGCGTCATCCGCGTCGATCGCGGCCCGGATTGGGCCTGAGCCTGTGCGTCCGATGACCGGAGGGCCGAAGGGCCCGGAGGTCTGAATCGGACGCGCCACCGCACAAGGAGCATCACCGTCATGCAACCTTTCAGCCGCGGCCAGATGGCCGCCAAGGTCGCCGCCGATATTCCGGAAGGCTGGTTCGTCAATCTCGGCATCGGCATCCCGACCATGGTCGCCGACCATGTGCCGGCGGAGCGGGAAGTGATCCTGCATTCCGAGAACGGCATTCTCGGCATGGGCCCGGCGCCGGAAGCGGGCAAGGTCGATCCCTGGCTGATCAACGCCGGCAAGCAGCCGGTGACGCTGCGCAAGGGCGGCAGCTATTTCCATCATGCCGACAGCTTCGCGATCATCCGCGGCGGTCATCTCGACCTCTGCGTCCTCGGTGCCTTCGAGGTGGCGGAGAATGGCGATATCGCGAATTGGGCGACCAGCGAGAATGACACCGCACCCGCGGTCGGCGGCGCGATGGACCTCGCGGCCGGTGCGCGCAGGCTCTGGGTGATGATGGAGCACACCACCAAGGACGGCCGCCCGAAGCTGGTCGAACAATGCGGCTATCCGCTGACCGCGCCCAGCGCGGTCAGCCGCATCTACACCAATCTCGGCATCTTCGACGTGGTGAAGGGCCAGGGCTTCGTGGTGCGGGAGATGGCGCCCGGCGTGAGTTTCGAGGAGCTGCAGGCGAAGAGCGGCGCCAAACTGTATCGGCCTGCCTGATCGACCCCGCGGGAGGAAGCGTATGAGCGAAGCGGCAGAGGACGACCGCGCGGAATCGATCCGCATGATCCGCGACAGCGCGGCGGCGGTGGCGCCGCGCGGCGGCGACAGCAAGCGGGTGCGCGCGCTGCGTTTCACTGACCCGGGCTATGATCCGGTGGTGCTGCGCCAGATGGGCGAAATGGGCTGGATCGGCCTGCGCCTGCCGGAAGCGGCCGGCGGCGCCGCGCTTGGTCTGGGCGAGATGTGCGCGCTCGCCGAGGAACTCGGTGCCGGCCTGGCGCCGGAGCCGCTGATCCCGGCGGCGCTCACGGCGGCGCTGCTCACCTATGCCGACGACCAGGCGGCGCTGGCACCGCTGCTGTCCGGCGATGCGCTGGTGCTGACCGCCTGGCAGGAGCGCGCGGACAGTCTCGGTGTGCCCGGCACGCCGGATGCCGCGCGGGTCTTCATTCCGATGGCCGGCGGCGCCACGCAGTTCCTGCTGCCGCTGCGCGAAGGGACGCGTATCGCGCTGCACCTGCTGCCGGCGGCGAATGCCGACCTCGCCATCGAACGCACCCAGGATGGCGGCACCTACGGCACGCTGCGCTCGGACCTGGCGCGGGCGACTCGCATCGCCGACGATGTCGGCGGCGTGATCGGCCGTGCGCTGGACGAAGCGGCGCTGACGACCGCGGCCTATCTGCTCGGCACCATGGAAGCCGCCTTCGCGCTGACCTTGCAGTATCTCCGCACGCGGCAGCAATTCGGCCGCATCATCGGCACCTTCCAGTCGCTGCAGCACCGCGCCGCCGACCTGAAGATCCAGCTCGGCCTGACGCGCGCCAGTGTCGAAGCCGCGGCCGCGGCGCTCGATGCCGGCGCTACCGGCGATGCGGCGCGCGCCGCGGTATCGCGGGCCAAGGCGCGCGCGGCGGAAGCCTCGATGCGCGTCACCCGCGAATGCATCCAGCTGCATGGCGGCATCGGCTACACCGACGAATACGATGCCGGGCTCTACCTGCGAAAGGCGATGGTGCTGGCGAACCAGTACGGCTCCGCCGCGCTGCATCGCCGCCGCTTCCTGGAGACCGCGCCGGAGGATGAGGAATGAGCGAGCCTCGCATCCAGGAAGCGCGCGACGGCGCCGTCCTGGTCCTCACCATGGATTACCCGGCGCGGCGCAACGCGCTGGCCATGCCGCTGCGCTTGATGCTGGAGGATGCGCTGGAGCGTGCGCATGCCGATGCTGGCGTGCGCGCCGTCGTGCTGACCGGCGCCGGCGGCGTCTTCAGCTCCGGCGGCGACATCTCCGGCATGGATGTGCGGGACGTGATGGACGGGCGGGAGCGGATGCGGCGCACCCATCGCTTCGTGCGCCTGATGGCCAAGGGCGGGCTGCCGATCGTCGCCGCGGTCGAAGGCTGGTGCGTCGGCGCCGGCATGGCCGTGGCCTGTGCCTGCGACACCATCGTCGCCGCCGAGGATGCGCGCTTCATGGCGGGGTTCCACAAGATCGGGCTGATGTCCGATCTCGGCCTGCCCTTCTTCCTGCCGCGTCGCGTCGGCGTCGGCCGCGCGCGCCGCATCCTGTTCTACCATGAGCAGATCGCGGCACCGGAGGCGGAGCGCATCGGCCTGGTCGATTTCCTGGCGCCGAAGGACGGCGCCCTGACCGCGGCGCTGGAGAAGGCGCATTTCCTGGCCAGGGAAGCGCCCGGCCCGATCCGCCTGACCAAGCAGATGCTGGCCGAAGGCCTCGACGAGGCGCTGGAGCAGGAGAAGACCTATCAGGGCCTGCTCTTCACCACGGCCGATTTCGCGGAGGGGCGCGATGCCTTCCTCAACAAGCGTACGCCCGAGTTCAAGGGAGGTTGATCCAATGAACGCCGTCACGATCCCCCGCCCGCAGGACCTCAACGGCCTCGATGACGAGGCCTTCCGCGCCGTCGTCCGCCGCTTCCTGGCGGAGAACTACCCGCCGGAGCTGCGCAACCCGCCGAAGCGGCTGCATTGGGCCGAGAACAGGGTCTGGTACCACAAGCTGGCGGAGCAGGGCTGGCTCTGCCCCGCCTGGCCGCAGGAACATGGCGGCCTCGGCCTGGCGCCGGGCAAGCTCATCATCCTGACCGAGGAATATGAGCGGCACGGCGTCGCCCGCACCAACGACCACGGCATCGTCATGCTCGGTCCGCTGGTGATCAAATACGGCACCGAGGCACAGAAGCAGCGCTTCCTGCCGAAGATCCTGACCGGCGAGCACATCTGGTGCCAGGGCTATTCCGAACCGAACAGCGGCTCCGACCTCGCGTCGCTGCGGACGGAAGCGGTGCTGGATGGCGACCACTACGTGGTCAACGGCCAGAAGACCTGGACGACGCTGGCCTCCGACGCGAACTGGATCTTCCTGCTGGTCCGCACCGACAAGGCGGCGAAGAAGCAGGAAGGCATCAGCTTCCTGCTGGTCGACATGAAGACGCCCGGCATCACCGTGAAGCCGATCATTAACCTCGAACTGCATGACGAGTTCTGCGAGACCTTCTTCGACAATGTCCGCGTGCCGAAGGAGAATCTGGTCGGCCAGCCCAACAAGGGCTGGGACATGGCCAAGGCGCTGCTCTCCTTCGAGCGCATCTTCCTGGGCTCGCCGCGGCAGTCGGGCTATGCGCTGGCGCGGCTGAAGCAACTCGCGGAGACAATGGGCGTCGCCGAGGATCCGGCCTTCCGCGACCGCTACGCGCAGCTTCGCCTCGACCTCGACGACCTGAAGGCGCTCTATGGCCGCTTCGTGGAGGTGCTGAAGCAGGGCGGGTCGCTCGGTGCCGACGTCTCCATGCTGAAGGTGTTCCAGAGCGAGCTCTTCCAGCGCATCACCGACACCATGCTGGAGATCGCGGGCGAGAATGCCGGGCTGCTGGAGCCGATCGGGGGCAATCTGAACCTCAACCCGACCGGCCAGTACATCCAGGCGCGGCCGACCTCGATCTATGGCGGCACCAACGAGATCCAGCGCAACATCATCGCCAAGAACGTGCTGGACCTGCCGGGATAATCACCCGGCGATCGATGTCTCTCCTGGACATGACGCGGCTTTTGCGGTTTCGATGCGAACTTCCAACGAACGGGTTGCGTCATGACCGCTCAGACCGACTTCCGCGACGATCCCTATGCCTTCATGCAAGGCAACGTCGTCTATGTGGCCTTCGCCAATGGCACCACCGGTCTGGTCAACCTGACCATCGAGCCGCGGGCACCGGCCGGCGTGCTCACCAATGCCGCGGGTGGCGTCTACAAGCTCCGCCTCGCGCGGGAAGGGGATGCCGCCCCGCTGGCCGCCTATGTCTGCCCCTATCAGCAGGACAGCGTGCAGTCCGTCATGCTCGGCAATGCCGCGCTCTGGTGCTTCACCCCCACCATGGATGGCTGCACCTTCGGCATCGGCTCCCAGGCCGATGGCGTCGTGCGCGTCTGCCACGTCAATTCGAACCGCGGCGGCATGGCGGTCGGTTCGCTCGGCATCGATGCGCATCGCGACCAGCAGCGCAAGTTGCAGCGCAACTTCGCCAAGTCGAAGGTCGGGCTCAACGCCACGCTGATCGAACCCGACACCTACATGACCGAAGGTGGCGAGGGCTATAAGCTGAAGTCCACGACCTTCGGCCGGCATGCGCTCAATGGGCCCTGGACCTTCTTCAGCCAGCGTTACCGCTACTCCGGCCATAACTTCTTCCATGGCGGGGTCATTGGCGTCCCCTGAGCCGATCCTCCGTCTGGCCCATCCGCAGGACCGCGCCGCGGTCGCAGCCGTGGTGCGCATGGCCTATGCGCCCTATGTCGCGCGCATGGG
>DASYDR010000135.1:0-19046 GCA_036499545.1 Roseomonas sp.
CGCCGACATCTTCGTGACCGCCACGGGCAACCTCGACGTCATCACGGTCGAGCACGCGCGCAAGATGAAAGACCGCGCCATCGTCTGCAACATCGGCCATTTCGACAGCGAGATCCAGGTCGCCGGCCTCAAGAACTTCAAGTGGCACAACGTGAAGCCGCAGGTGGACGAGATCGAGTTCCCCGACGGCAAGCGCATCATCCTGCTGTCCGAAGGCCGCCTGGTGAACCTCGGCAACGCGACCGGCCACCCGAGCTTCGTGATGTCGGCGTCCTTCACCAACCAGACCCTGGCGCAGATCGAGCTGTGGACCAATCCCGGCAAGTACGAGAAGAAGGTCTACACCCTGCCGAAGCACCTGGACGAGAAGGTGGCGGCGCTGCACCTGGCCAAGGTCGGCGCCACGCTGACCAAGCTCTCGGCGCAACAGGCCGGCTATATCGGCGTGCCGGAGCAGGGGCCCTTCAAGGCCGATCACTACCGCTACTGAGCGTGCCCGATGACCGAAGGGCCGCATGGCCCGAAGGTCTGAATGGTATGCTCCGCTTCCGGAGTGCCGCCGCCGCAGGCCGCCACTGGTGCCTGCGGGGCGAGCGGAGCAATGCCCCGGGGCCGCGAATGCGGCCCCGCGCGCGACCGACAGCCACCGCCGGCGCACCCGACAGCGTGCAAGCCAGGCAAGCAAATGCGTGCGCCGGCGCTTGAGGCCGAACAAGGACTCGGCTTACATCCTGATTGTTTCCCAGGGAGGACAAGCCTGATGAATCGCCGTGCCCTGATGGGGGCCGCCGCGGCCGCCGCTCCGGCCGTTCTCGCCACGCCCGCCCTCGCGCAGACCCTGCCGGAGGTGCGCTGGCGGCTTTCCTCCTCCTTCCCGCGCAACCTTGACGTGCTGTTCGGCACGGCGGAGCGCCTGGCCGCGCGGGTCGCGGTGCTGACCGACAACCGCTTCCGCATCCAGGCCTTCCCGGCGGGCGAAATTGTCCCGGGCCTCGCCGTCGTGGACGCGCTGCAGGCCGGCACGCTCGAATGCGGCCACACCGCTTCCTACTATTATGTCGGCAAGGAGCCCTCCTTCGCCTTCTTCACCGCGCTGCCCTTCGGGTTGAACGCGCGCATGAACACCGCCTGGATGACCCAGGGCGGCGGCGGCGCGCTCGCGGCGGAGCTGTTCAACAGCTACAACATCCACGGCATCCCCTGCGGCGACACCGGCGCCCAGATGGGCGGCTGGTTCCGCAATGAGGTGCGGACGCTGGCCGACCTCAACGGGCTGAAGTTCCGCATCGCGGGCTTCGCCGGCCAGGTCTTCCAGCGCCTGGGCGCGGTGCCGACCCAGACCGCGGCGGGTGATATCTACCCGGCGCTCGAGCGCGGCACGCTGGACGCCGTCGAATTCGTCGGCCCGCATGACGACGAGAAGCTCGGCTTCGTGCGCGTGGCGCGCAATTACTATGCCCCCGGCTTCTGGGAACCCGGCGCCCGGCTGCATTTCATGGCCAACAAGCGGGCCTGGGATGCGCTGCCGGATGCCTACAAGGCGGCGATCGACACCGCCTGCGGCGAGGCCAATGCCGATATGCTGGCCCGCTACGACCACCTGAACCCGCAGGCGCTGCGCCGGCTGGTCGCCGCCGGCGCCCAGCTCCGCTTCTGGCCGCGCGAGATCCTGCAGGCGGCCTGGCGCGAGGCCCATGCCCTCTATGAGGAGACGGCCAACCAGAACGAGCGCTTCAAGCGCATCTGGACCTCCTACAAGGCGTATCGCGACGAGGAGTACCAGTGGTTCCGCGTCGCCGAGAACTCCTTCGACAACTTCGCCTTCCCGGCGGCAGCCGCGGCGGCGCGATAGGTTTTTTCAGGCCTCAAGCGCCGGCGCGCGCATCCGCGCGCTTGGCTATCGCGCAGTCAGGGCGCACCCGGCGCGATTGATGGTCGCACGCGGGGCCGCATTCGCGGCCCCGGAGCATCGGCTTCGCCTCGCTCCGCAGAATCCAATTGCGGCCTGCGGCCGCGGGCGCGGCTGGACCTGTGCTTTGTGCGCGGTAAGGTTGCTGGTCCCCTGACCCCACGCGGTCTATGACGCTCCACCGATTCGAAGGCGGATGAGCATGGATTTCGCGTCGCTGGCCTCGGCCCTCCTGATGGGCATCGTCGAGGGGTTCACCGAAGTCCTCCCGATTTCCTCCACCGGCCACCTGATCCTGCTGGGAAATCTGATCGGCTTCGAGGGCCCGCCCGGCAAGGTCTTCGAAATCGCGATCCAGCTCGGCGCCATCCTCGCCGTCGTCTGGGTCTACCGGGACCTGCTGATCGGGCTGGCGCGCGGCGTGCGGGTGCCGGGGCGGGAACGCTTCTACCTGCTCAACCTGCTGATCGCCTTCCTGCCGGCGCTGGTGCTCGGCGCCACCCTGCACGGCATCATCACGCGGCTGCTGTTCAATCCCTGGGTGGTCTGCTGCGCCCTCATCCTGGGCGGCATCGCCATCATCCTGATCGAGCGCATGCGGCCGGTCCCGACCATCCACTCGGTGCCGGAAATCGGGCCGCTGGCGGCGCTGCTGGTGGGTTTCGCCCAGGCGCTGGCGATGATCCCGGGCACCTCACGCTCCGGCGCCACCATCATCGGCGCCCTGCTGATCGGTGTGGAGCGCCGCACTGCGGCCGAATTCAGCTTCATCCTGGCCATCCCGACCATGCTCGCGGCGACTGCCTACAGCCTGTTCAAGGCCCGGCATGAGCTCGACATCTCGAGCTTCGGCGAAATCGCGGTCGGCTTCGTCGCCGCCTTCCTGGTGGCCCTGATCACCGTGCGGGCGGTGCTGGCGATGATCGGCCGCATCGGCTTCACGCCTTTCGGCTGGTACCGGATCGTGCTCGGCACGGTGATGCTGCTGGTGCTCGCGCTGCGCTGACCCAAATCTTAACGATTCCTGATGCATCGTCAGAATGACGTTCAGGGCGTGATGACGTAAGGCCGCTCCGGCCCCGTGGCTCCGCGCCCGTATCGCTCGTTGCATGGGAACCGTGGATGAGCGGTGAGCCGATCGAGCAGGCCTGGCCCGCCGGGGAAAGCCGGCACCGTGACCGCCTGGTGCGGCTGCCCTTGCTGTTCTACGGCATGCTGGCCTTCAGCCTCGGTATCCTGGCCTATCTGGTCGGCGTGCTGCTGGTCTTCCCGCGCTACCTCCTGGCACTGAACGACTATCTGCGGCCGGTCAGCGAATGGCTCGTCTGGTACAGCGGCATGCCCATCACCCTCGGCTTCGTGCTGGCGCTGGCCGACCTGTTGCTGCTGTTGCCGCACAAGCGGCGGCGCGGCGGCCTGCGCGTGCAGCCGATCGCGGTACCGCGTATCACCGTCGCGCTCACCGCCTATGATGACGAGCTGAGCATCGCCGAAGCGGTGCGCGATTTTCGCGCCCATCCGCTGGTGGAGCGCGTCATCGTGGTCAGCAACAACAGTCGCGACGCGACCATGGCGCGCGCCGCGGAGGCCGGCGCCATCGTCTTCGACGAGACGGCGCAGGGCTATGGCCATTGCGTCTTCCGCTGCCTGGCGGAAGCCGGGCGCTTCGCGGACACCCCGCTGGTGGTGCTCTGCGAAGGTGACCGCACCTTCCGCGCCCTGGATATCGACAAGCTGCTCGCCTATGCGGCGCACGCGGATATCGTGAACGGCACCCGCACGGTCGAAATGCTCCGCCAGCCCATCACCCAGCTGTCCACCTTCATGTATTACGGCAATCTCTTCGTCGGGAAGCTGCTGGAAGCCAAGCATCTCGGCAGGGGGACCGTCACCGATGTCGGCACCACCTACAAGCTGTGCCGGCGGGAAGCGCTGCAGGTGCTGCTGCCGCTGCTGGACGCCCGGGTGAACCTGGAATTCAACGCCCACTTCCTGGATATGGCCCTGGCGCGCGGGCTGACCCTGGTCGAATGCCCGATCACCTTCCATCCTCGCGTCGGCCTCAGCAAAGGGGGCAATACCGATGACTGGCGGGCGCTGGCGGTGGGCATGCGGATGATCCTCGGCCTGATGATCGGCTGGCATCGCAAGGGGCCGGCATGAGCACCGGCTACCATGCGACGCGCTTCGCGCCCGATCCCCGGCGGGATGTGCTGTGGCAGAGCCTGTGGCGCTTCCATTACCGGCACATGGTGTCGCCGCAGGATTGCGTGCTCGATCTCGGCGCCGGCTATGGCAGCTTCATCAACCAGGTGGCGGCGCGGCGCCGCATTGCCGTCGATGCCTGGCCGGATTTCCGGCAGCACCTGGCCCCCGGGGTGGAAGGCATTGTCGGCAGCGCCGCGGATCTGTCCTTCCTGGATGCCGGCTGTGTGGACCTCGCTTTCGCAAGCAACCTGTTCGAGCATCTGAGCCGGGAGGATTTCGTCGCGAGCCTCGCCGGGCTGCGCCGGATAGTGTCGCCACGCGGGCGGCTCGTGATCCTGCAGCCCAACTGGCGCTTCGCATGGCGGCGCTATTTCGACGACTACACTCATGTCGCCATCTGGTCCGATGCCGGGCTGGCCGATTTCCTGGAAGCCGAAGGCTTCGAGGTATTGTCGGTCGCGCCGCGTTTCCTGCCGTTGAGCATCAAGTCGCGGTTGCCGGTGCATCCCTGGCTGATCGCCGCCTACCTGGCGTCGCCGCTGAAGCCGTTCGGCGGGCAGATGCAGATCGTGGCGCGCCCGCGGCCGTGACGCCACGGCGCCTGCGATCCACCGGCCTGTGGCTGCACGCCGCCCTGCTGGCGGTTCTGGCCTGGGCGGTGTTGCGCTTCCTGGCCCATGCCGCGTCGGTCATCGGCTATCGCTACGGCCTGGATTTCGGGGAAGGGATCGTCTGGCAGCAGGCGCTGCTGATCCCGGGGCCGCGCATGTACGGCGACATCACGCGCTTCCCGTTCCTGGTCTTCCACTACCCGCCGCTCTATCACTTGATCTCGCGCGGCGTCGCGGCGCTCGGGGTCGACGGGCTCGTCGCCGGCCGGCTGGTGTCGCTGGCCTCGACCCTCGCCATGTGTGGCTGCCTCGCGGCCCTGGCCTGGCTGGCGGTGCGCGCGCGCTTCGGCCGCCGTCCGGCACAGTTCGCCGCCGCGACCGGCTTCGCGCTGCCGCTGGCCATGCTGCCGGTATTCTGCTGGGCGCCCATGATGCGGGTGGACATGCTGGCCGCCGCGCTGGGCTTCGCCGGCATGCTCTGCGCGGCGATGGCCCCCGCCCGCCCGGGGCTGCTGCCGCTGGCCGGGGTGCTGTTCGTCGCCGCCCTCTATACGCGGCAATCCGCCGTCGCGGCGCCGCTGGCGGCGCTTCTGGTCATGCTGCCGGTCATGCCGGGCGCCACGCTGCGTGCGATGCTGCTGGCCGGCGTCATCGGGCTGGCGGGGCTGCTGGGCATGACCCTGGCGACCGATGGCGGCTTCCTGCGCCATGTCGTCGGCTACAATGTCAACCGTTTCGACCTGGCGCGCGGGCTGTCGCAGACCGGCACCCTGGCGCTCGTGAGTCTCGGCTATGTGGCGGTGGCCGGCGTTGCCGCGGTCCTCGCGGCGCGTGACCTGGCCCGCGCCACCGCCGGCCGCGGCCTGCCGAGGTTGCTGCGGGAAGACCAGGGCGCGCGGGCGGTGGCCATGCTGCTGGCCTATCTCGCGGTCACGACGCTGATGTTGCCGATGGCCGGCAAGTCCGGCGCTTCCATCAATTATTTCATCGAATGGAGCTGCGCGCTGGCTCTCTTCGCCGGCCTGCTCGGCGCCCGGGCCCTGGCGCTGCTGGCCGCCCTGCCGCCCGGCATGCGGCCGCATCCGGGCCTGCTGATGCTGCCGGCCCTGCTCGCCTGGCAGATGATCGCGACGCGTCCGCCCTGGCATCCCTACCTGGCACTGGAAGCCCGCACCCTCCGCCTGCTGGCGCTCGAGGCGGAGCTGAGGAACGCGGGCCGGCCAGCCATCTCGGATGAGATGGTCCTGTTGATCCGGTCGGGGCAGGGCGTGGTCTGGGAATCCGCCATTTTCGCGGAACTCGCCAGCCTGGGGCGCTGGGACGAGGCGCCCCTGCGGGCGATGCTGGAGGCTGGGCGCTTCGCCTTCGTACTGACCGACGGCCTGCCCGGCACGGCCCTGTATGACAGCCGTTATACGCCTGCCATCAGCGCCGCCATCGACCGGGCCTATCCGCGCCGCGAGGCCATCGCCGGCGGGCTGGTGCTGCACCGGCCGCCGTGACGGCGGCCGGGATTCGAGACAGGCCCTCAGGCCGCGTTCGACAGCGCGACCTGGTACTCGGCTTCGGTCTTCTCGCGCAGCTCGGCCTCGGTGACGCCGGGCGCCAGCTCGATCAGGCGCAGGCTCTCCGGGCCCTTGCGGGCGATCTCGAACACCGCGAGGTCGGTGATCACCATGTCGACCACCCGGGCGCCGGTCAGCGGCAGGCCGCAGGCCTTGAGCAGCTTCGGCTTGCCGCCGGCGGTGTGCTCCATCAGCACCACCACCTTCTTGACCCCGGCGACCAGGTCCATGGCGCCGCCCATGCCCTTCACCATCTTCCCCGGGATCATCCAGTTCGCCAGGTCGCCATTCGCGGCCACCTGCAGCGCGCCCAGGATGGACAGGTCGATATGGCCGCCGCGGATCATCGCGAAGCTGTCGGCGGAGGAGAAATAGCTGCTGGTCGGCAGTTCCGTGATGGTCTGCTTGCCGGCATTGATCAGGTCCGGATCCTCATCGCCTTCCATCGGAAAGGGGCCGAGGCCGAGCATGCCGTTCTCGCTCTGCAACTGCACCTTCATGCCCGTGGGGACATGGTTGGCGACCAGGGTCGGGATGCCGATCCCGAGGTTCACATAATACCCGTCCCGCAGCTCACGCGCCGCGCGGGCGGCCATCTCGTCACGATTCCAGGGCATCTGGCTTCTCCCTAATCAGGCGGCGCGCTTGCGAACCGTGCGGTTCTCGATCCGCTTCTCGTAGCCATCCGGCAGCGTGATCATGCGCTTCACGAAGATGCCGGCGGTGTGGACGTGGTCGGGGTCGAGGCTGCCCACGGGCACATGGTGCTCGACCTGGGCGATCGTCATCCGGGACGCGGTCGCCATCATCGGATTGAAGTTCCGGGCGGTCTTCCGATAGACGAGGTTGCCTTCGTCATCGCCCTTCCAGGCATGGATGATGGCGAGGTCGGCGAAGATCCCCCGCTCCATCACATAATGCTCGCCGTCGAATTCCCGCGTCTCCTTGCCTTCGGCGACCGCGGTGCCGTAGCCGGTCTTGGTGAAGAAGGCGGGGATGCCGGCGCCGCCGGCGCGGATGCGCTCGGCCAGCGTGCCCTGCGGGTTGAATTCGATCTCCAGCTCGCCGGCCAGGTACTGGCGGGCGAATTCGGCATTCTCGCCGACATAGGAGCTGATCATCTTCCTGATCTGGCGGGTGTGCAGCAGGATACCGAGGCCGCCATCATCGACGCCGGCATTGTTGGACACGAAGGTCAGGTTCTTCACGCCGCTGTCGCGGATGGCCTCGATCAGCGCCATCGGCACGCCGCAAAGGCCGAAGCCACCGGCCAGGATGGTCATCCCGTCGCGCAGCACGCCGTCCAGCGCGGCGGCGGCGTTCGGATAGAGCTTCGGCATGGCGTGATCCCCCTGGCCCATGGTTCGTCGGACCCTAATCGCGCGGGCCGTCGCAAGGAAGGGCAAGGAACGAAGACAGACCCTCTTGCGGGGTTCCCGGACGGGCGCTATACGGCGCCTCCCCCCGGGGCCATAGCTCAGTTGGTAGAGCGCTTGAATGGCATTCAAGAGGTCGGCGGTTCGATTCCGCCTGGCTCCACCACGGGATTTCCAGCGCCATGATCCACTATGACGTGATCGTCGTCGGTGCCGGTTCCGCCGGCGCCGCGCTGGCTGCCCGCCTGTCGGAGGATCCCGCCCGCCGCGTGCTGCTACTCGAAGCGGGACGTGACTGGCGTTCGGCCGAAGCGCCGGCGGCCGCGCGGTCGGCCAATATCATTCCCTTCATGCACGACCCGGCGCATCAGGCGGCCTGGCAATGGCCGGCGCTGATGACCCGCCGCACCAGGGCGCAGGCGCCGAAATTCTACTGGCGCGGCAAGGGGCTCGGCGGGTCCTCCCTGGTCAATGCGCAGATCGCCATCCGGGGCGTCGGCGCCGCCTTCGACGCCTGGGCGGAAGCCGGCTGCGAAGGCTGGTCGGCGCGCGACGTGCTGCCCCTCTTCGCGGCGCTGGAGGACGACCAGGAGATGGCCGGCGTCGCGTATCACGGCACCGGCGGCCCGATCCCGGTCTATCGCACGCCGCAGGACAGCTGGGGCCCGGTCGACAAGGGGCTGCGCGACGCAGCACTGGCCTGCGGCTATCCCTGGAACCCCGACCTGAACGCACCGGCCGGCGAAGGCGTCTCCTGCTACCCGATCAACAGCCGCGGCCTGCAGCGGGTCACCACCAATGACGGCTATCTGGAGCCGGCGCGCGGCCGGCCTAACCTGACCATCCGGGGCGATGCCCTGGTCGACCGGGTCATCATCGCCGATGGCCGCGCCTCCGGCGTTCGCGTGCGGCTGGATGGCACCTGGCAGGACGTCGCGGCGCGGGAGGTGCTGCTCTCGGCCGGGGCGGTGCATTCGCCGGCGATCCTGCTCCGCTCGGGCCTCGGCCCGGCGCTGCAGCTCCGGGCGCTCGGCATCCCGGTGCTGCGCGACATGCCGGATGTCGGGCGTCACTTCATGGACCATCCGGTGATCCGCGCCAGCATCGACCTGAAGCCGGAACACGCCTGCACCGACCCCGGCCAGCGCCACACCAATTGCTGCGTCACCTACAGCTCCGGCCTCGGCGGCGGTGGCGCCAGGGACATGATCCTGATCGGCTTCAATCATCGCAACCTGGCGGCGGGCGCGGCGCCGAACCCGACCGGTGCGGTGGCGGCCGGCCTCTACGATGTCTTCTCCCGCGGCGAGGTCACCTTGGTCTCGCGCGATCCGGACACGGATCCGCGCGTCGAGGAGAACATGCTCTCCGACCCGCGCGACCTGTTGCGGCTGCGCGATGCGGTGCGGCGGCTCGCGGCGCTGACGGCGCAGCCGGCGCTGCGGGACATCGCCGCGCGCATCGGCTTCGCGGAGACCGGCATGGGCATGGCCGAAGCGGCGGCGCTGCCGCCCGATGCGTTGGACGCGATCCTGCTGGAACAGGTGGGCGACATCCAGCACGCCGCCGGCACCTGCCGCATGAGTGCCTATGAGGAGCCGCGCGGCGTCGTCGATCCCGATCTTCGCGTGAAGGGTGTGGCCGGGCTGCGCGTCGCCGACGCTTCGATCATGCCGGCCGATTGCCGGGCCAATACGCATCTCACCTGCGTGATGATCGGCGAATGGCTGGCGCGGCGCATGCGGGCCGAAGCTGTGGAGTAACGGTTGACGCCGCCGCCGCAGTGCGGCGGCGCCGGACATTCGCGCCTCACTGGCGGATGCCGCGGAAGTATGTCGTGTCGCGAGTGGCTCGCCGATAGAAATCGCGCCGTCAGCAATCCGTGTTCGATGAAGCATTTGTTGCGATCGACCGAACGGGTCCCCTACCCTTAGGCCAAAGCGGAATCGCCGGGTGCGTCACAGGGAACAGGAAAGATGCGCTCTCAGCGTCTGACGATGATGATTCTCATCGGCATGGTCTTGGGCATCCTCGTCGGCTACGCCTGCCACGAATTATGGCCTGATCCACAGATCGCACGATCGATCGCGGACTACATCTCGATCATCACCGATATCTTCCTGCGCCTGATCAAGATGATCATCGCGCCGCTGGTCTTCTCGACCCTGGTCGTCGGCGTCGCGCATATGGGCGATACACGGGCGGTCGGGCGGTCGGGCGGATCGGCGCCAAGGCCATGGCCTGGTTCGTCAGCGCCTCGCTCGTCTCCCTGCTGCTCGGGCTGGTATTGGTCAATCTCCTGCGGCCCGGCGACAACCTGAACATGCCGCTGCCGGACGCCGGCACCACGACCAATATCCGCGTCGCCTCGCTCTCGCTGAAGGATTTCGTCGCCCATCTGGTGCCGCGCTCGGTTTTCGAAGCCCTGGCGACAAACGAGATCCTGCAGATCGTCGTCTTCTCGCTCTTCTTCGGTGTCGCCTGCGCCTCGCTCGGCGAAAAGGCGAAGACGCTGGTGGTGGGCATTGAGGAAGCCTCGCACGTCATCCTGAAGATCACCGGCTATGTGATGGGCCTCGCCCCGATCGCCGTCTTCGCATCCATGGCGGCCATCATCACCACCCAGGGCATCGGCATCCTGATCACCTATGGCAAGTTCATCCTGGAGTTCTACTTCGGCCTGCTGCTGCTCTGGGGCCTGCTCATCCTGGTCGGCTTCTTCATCCTCGGCCGCCGGGTGCTGCGCCTCGTCGGGCTGGTCAGGGAACCCTTCCTGCTGGCCTTCAGCACCGCGAGCAGCGAAGCCGCCTATCCGAAGATGATGGAGCAGCTGGCGCGCTTTCCGATCAGCCGGCGCATCATCAGCTTCGTCCTGCCGCTCGGCTATTCCTTCAACCTCGACGGCTTGATGATGTACTGCACCTTCGCGGTGATGTTCATCGCCCAGGCCTACAACATCGATCTCAGCATCGGCCAGCAGGTCACCATGCTTCTGTTGCTGATGGTGACCAGCAAGGGCATGGCCGGCGTGCCGCGGGCATCGCTCGTCGTCATCGCGGCGACGCTCGCCACCTTCAACATTCCCGAAGCGGGGCTGCTGCTGATCATCGGCATCGACCAGTTCCTCGACATGGGGCGCTCCGCCACCAATGTCGTCGGCAACTCCCTGGCCACCGCGGCGGTGGCCCGCTGGGAGGGGGAGACGGCGACCGAGCCGCCTGCCGAAGCGGACGACGCTGCCCCAGCACCGCAGCCGGCCTGAGGCGCGCCATGCGAAGCACCATCTTCCAGCGGCTTCGCGTTGCCTGCGCCGCCGGGTTGCTGCTCTGCGGCCTCGGTGCCGGTGCCGTTGCGCAGGAGGCGGCCGGGGTCGCGCCGCTCCGCGGTACGCTGTTCCGGCTGCGCAGCACCGGCACCATCATCATCGGCTACCGTGAAAGCTCGCTGCCATTCTCCTTCCTCGATGGCAGCCGTCAGCCGGTCGGCTATGCCATCGATCTCTGCCGCGCGGTGGCCGAGCAGGCGGCGGCCGAACTCGGTATCGCTCCGCTCACGATATCCTGGCGGCCGGTGACACCGGAGACGCGGATCGGCGCGGTAGCGAATGGCGAGGTCGACCTGGAATGCGGCTCGACCACCAGCAATGCTGAACGGCAGCGCCAGGTCGCCTTCTCCCCCATCTTCTTCATCGCCGGCACCAAGCTGCTGGTGCGCCGGGCCTCCAATGTCCAGGCGCCACGCGACCTCGCCGGGCGCACCGTCGTGGTGACGGCGGGAACCACCAACGAGGCGGCGATCCGCCGGCTGTCCGAACGCCAGCGCCTCAACCTGACCATCGTCACCCGGCCCGATCACGCGCAGTCTTTCGCCCTTCTGGCCGAAGGCGGCGCGGAGGCCTTCGCCACCGATGACGTGCTGCTGTACGGCCTGATCGCCGAGACGCCCCGGGGCAGCGAGCTCTACCGCGTCACCGGCGAATACCTGTCCTACGACCCCTACGGGCTGATGTTCCGCCGCGACGATCCGGATTTCGCCGCGGTGGTTCGCCGCAGTTTCACGCGATTGGCGGCGGAGCGACGGCTGTCGGAGATCTACACGCGCTGGTTCATGCATCGCCTGCCGCACGGCCAGAGGCTCAACATCCCGATGAGCCCGCATCTGGAGGAGGTGTTCCGCATGCTGGGCGAGCCGGAGTGAGGGGATCGTGCATTTCGCTTGCGGGATGACCGCCCGCGGCTGGCGCGGCATGGCGGCCGAGGCTTCCCAAGCCGCGCGATTGGCGTAGGGTCCGCCAGCTGGCGGACAGGGGTTGCTCATGCGTAGGATTCTGGCGGGCCTGGCGTTCGCGCTGTCGTTGACCCAGGGGGCTGCGGCGCAGTCGCTCCGCGTCGCGATGGCGGCGGAGCCGACCGCGGTCGATCCGCACAACTATGCCGTCGCCCCGAATTCGACGCTGCAGAACCATTTGTATGATTCGCTGGTCGGCGTGAACGCGCAGTTGCAGACGGAGCCGGGTCTCGCGGTGTCCTGGACCCGGCGTGACGACCGCACCTGGGAATTCCAGCTGCGGGAGGGTGTCACCTTCTCGAACGGCCAGGCCTTCAGCGCCGACGACGTCATCTTCACCTTCTGCCGCGTTCTCAACAACGAGACCGAAACCGTCGGCTCCTTCTCCCGCTATGTGCGGCGCCTGGCGCGGATCGAGAAGACCGGCGACCACGGCGTCACCATCACCACCAACAATCCGGAACCGCTGCTGCTCAGCGACCTGTCGAACATCGCGATCATCGCGCGCGACCCGGCACGGCAGGCGCCGCTCACCTTCGATGCGCCCAGCAATTGCGGCGGTCAGGGACCCTGGCCGACGCTGGCGCAGTTCAACGACGGCAGCGCCGGCTTCGGCACCGGCCCCTACCGCCTGCGCAGCTACACGCGCGGCGGCGCGATCGAGCTGGTGCGGAACGAGCATTACTGGGGCGAGAAGCCGCATTGGCGGGAAGTGCGGCTGCTGCCGGTGACCAGCGCCGGGCCGCGCCTGGCCGGGCTTTTCGCGGGCGATTTCGACATCATCGAAGCGCCGGCGACCGGCGATATCGCCCGGCTGCGCAACAACCCCGGCTTCGGCTACGCGACCTCGCCGACCACGCGGCTGATCTTCCTCCAGCTCGACCAGCGCAACCCGAGCCCCTTCGTGACCGCGCCCAATGGCGGCAACCCGCTGACCGACGCGCGCGTGCGCCGCGCCCTGTCGCTGGCGATCGATCGCCGCGCCATCGTGCAGCGGGTGATGGATGGCATCGCGACGCCCGCCATACAGCTCCTGCCCGACGGCATGCCCGGCACCTTGCCGGACCAGGCCATCCCGGCCGCGGATCCGGCGCGGGCGCGGGCGCTGCTGGCGGAAGCCGGCTACCCGAACGGCTTCTCCATCACGCTGCACGCGACCAATAACCGCTATGTCAACGATGCGCGGATCGCGCAGACCATCGCGCAATACTTCACCCGCATCGGCGTGCGGACCGAAGTGGATGCGATGCCGAGCTCCGCCTTCTTCACCCGTCGCGGCCGGCGCGAATTCAGTGTCGCCATGGGCGGCTGGTCCGCGGATGCCAATGAGACGCTGCTGTTCATCCGCTCCTGGCTTGGCACCATGGATCGCGACCGCGGCGTCGGCATGAGCAATTACGGATCCTGGTCGAACGCCGATTTCGATCGCGTCGCGAATGTGGCGCTCACCACCATGGATGCCGATGCCCGCGCCGGGCTGCTGCGCCAGGCGGGTGCCATCGCGCTGGAGCAGATGCCGGTCATTCCGTTGCATTTCGAAAGCGCGGTCTGGGCCTTCCGCCGCGGCATCACCTATCCGGGACGCGTCGACCAGACCACCCTCGCGGCGGAAGTTCGCCCCGCGGACTGATGGTCCACGCCGCGTTCCCATGGAGCTCTGTTTTGATGAGCGGATTCGAGCGGATCCACGCCTCCGGGCGATTGCATCCCGCGACGATCTGCTCCTGGGGGAGACTGTCCGATGTCCATCACCGCCATGCTGGCCGATGCGCTGACCGCACCGGGCCGCAGCGCCATTCCCTTCATCGATGAGGAAGGCGACCGCAGCCGGCCGCTGACGCTCCACACCTATCGGGCCGCCGGGTATACGCCGGACCGGCCGCTGGTGCTGGTGCAGCACGGCATGAAGCGCAACGGCGACGATTATCGCGACTTCTGGATCCCGGCTGCCGACAGGCACGGGCTGATGATCGTCGCGCCGACCTTCTCCAACGAGCACTACCCGACCGCCGCCGAGTACAATGACGGCATGGTGCGCGATGAAGTGGGCGGCGTCAGGCCGAAGCCGGTCTGGAGCTATGCCAGCATCGCGCGGATCTTCGCGCTGCTGCGCGACGCCGGTGTGACGAAGCGGCCGCGCGCCTATCT
Source organism: Roseomonas sp. (assembly GCA_036499545.1). GTDB lineage: Bacteria > Pseudomonadota > Alphaproteobacteria > Acetobacterales > Acetobacteraceae > Plastoroseomonas. Next base: position 14,105 of record DASYDR010000135.1, read on the forward strand.
CTTCGGCCATTCCGCCGGTGGCCAGTTCGGGCACCGCCTGCTCAGCACCCAGCCGCACGATGCCTATGAAGCCGTGATGATCGGCAATCCCGGCTGGTACACCCTGCCAAGCTTCGAGGCGGCCTTTCCGGCGGGCCTTGGCGGCATCGGCCTCGGCGAGGCGGATCTGATCCGGCTGCTGGCCTATCCGCTGACCATCCTGGCCGGTGACCGCGACATCGAAACCAGCGGGCCGAGCCTGCCCTCGCAGCCGGAGGCGATCGCGCAGGGCCAGCACCGCTTCGCCCGCGCGCACCACTACATCGCCTTCGGCCATGCCGAGGCGCTGCGCCTGAACGTGCCCTGCCATTGGCGGCTGCAGGTGGTGCCCGGCATCGGCCATGACGGGGACGCGATGTCGAAGGTCGCCGCGAGCCTGTGGTTCGAAGGCCGCATGCCGGATGCGGCGGAACTCGCGCGCCTCGCCGGCGGCCAGGGCGCGCTCTGACCTCTCCTGCGCGGGCTGCCCAGGGCAGCCCGCGCAGGATCGATATCACTTCACCGAAGAGAAGCTGGTCGGCGCCAGGAAGCTGTTGGCGACATTGGCGACGATGGCGCCGTCCTTCTCGGTCTCGGCGCGCTTGGCGTGCCATTCCGGATCGGCCTGGAAGGCGTTCCATTTCGCCTCGCGCTCGGCGAGCGATTCCCAGGCCAGCAGGTAGTGCAGGTCCTGGTTGGATTCACCGACCAGCGTGGTCCAGAAGCCGGCCTGGCGGATGCCATGGCGTTCCCAGATCTTCAGCGTGATGGTGTCGAAGCGCTTCAGCAGCGCCGGCAGGCGCCCCGGAATGCAACGGTAGACGCGCAGCTCGTAGATCACGGATCATCCTCCCCGGGTTTCCGTGGCGGGGAGCATGGTCCGGGCCCTGCCGGCCGGCAAGGTCAGGGGATGGTGACGGTCAGCGCCAGCAGCCGGAAGGAAGCGGTCTTGCCATGCCCGTCCAGGTTCAGGCTGCCGTTCACGCCGCCTTCCAGCGCATCGTCGACGACGAAGTTGAAGGCCTGCAGCTGGGGCAGCGCATAGCGACGGCAACGCGTGGCGCCGCGGTGCCGGAACAGCGCCAGCACCCGCTCCTCCGTCACCTGTTCGGCGATCACCGCGTAATGCGCGGGATCATAGGGCATCAGGGACAGGTTGGAGCGGTTGCCCTTGTCGCCGGCGCGGCTATGGGCGATGGCATGCAGCGGAACCTCGGGCATCAATTCATCTCCCGCGCGCTGCGCAAGGTGACCGTGGTGGGAACCATCTCGCGCGGCACCAGGTAGCTGCGCGTCAGGATGCGGGGGGTGACGCGCCAGCGCGCGCCGCCGGTGCCGGCCGGGCCGCAGCACAGCAGCGCCAGCACCTCCCGCGCCGCCTGGTCGCAATCCTCGCGATCCTCGCCTTCGACGGCGAGGCGGATGCGCAGTTCCGGCGGGTCCGCGCCCTGATGCGCGTGCCACAGCGCACCGGCATCGCTGTCATGCACGGAGGCAAGGCCGATCAGGTCGATGCGCGGCCGCACCTTCAGTCTGCGCATCTCCAGCCGCCGCAGCAGCACATCGGCGGTCGCCTTCGCGCGCGCCAGCGTATTCGGTCCGGCGACCGAAACCTCGCCTTCGCCAAGCCAGCTGCCTTCGAAGCAGGCGGTGACCTTCAGCATCGCCGGCGCCGGCCGTCCCGCCAGGCCGCGCACCGCGACGCGATCCTTCCCCACCTGCTCGATCGTGCAGTTGGTGATGTCCAGCACGACGTCGGGCGTGATGTATTCGGACGGATCATGCAGCTCATAAAGAAGCTGTTCCTTCACCGTGCGCAGGTCGACCAGGCCGCCAGTATCCTCCGCCTTGGTGATGATCAGCGAGCCGTCCGGGCCCACTTCGGCGATCGGGAAGCCGATATTCGCGGGGTCGGGGATGTCCTTGAAGCCCGGGTCCCAGAACACGCCGCCGGTGACCTGGCTGCCGCATTCCAGCAGATGCCCGCAGGCGGCGCCGATCGCGAGCTTCTCCCAGTCGTCCATCGCCCAGCCGTAATGCGCGACCAGCGGCGCGATCGCCAGCGCGGGATCGGAGGTGCGGCCGGCGACCACCACATGCGCGCCCTGCTTCAGCGCCTCGACCAGCGGTGCCGCTCCGATATAGGCATTGGCCGCGACCAGCTTCGCGGCATCGGCCCGCAGCGCCTCATCCGCTTCATGCACCGGCAGGGTGGCGAGGTCGATGCTGCCCGCCACATCGTCACCGGTGACGGTCGCGATCTTCAGCTCCGGCAGGCCGAGCCGGCGCGCCAGCTGCGCGATGCAACGCGCCGCGGCCGGCGGATTGGCGGCGCCGAAATTGCCCAGGATCGGAATGCCGTGATGGAAGCAATCGGCCAGGATCGGCGCCAGCAGCCGTTCCAGCATCGGCTCGTAGCCGAGCTCCGGATCGCGGCGGCGTTCGAGCTGCGCCAGCGCCACGGTGCGTTCGCCTAGGGTCTCGAAGAACAGCGCGGCGGGCAGGCCGCGGCGGATCAGCGTGCGCACCACCGGGATCGGTGCGTCGACGCGGTCGCCGGAAAAGCCGGCACCATTGCCCACAAGATACATGCCTTAGGTTTCCTCAAGCAGAGGCGATGAATCGCGCCGCGCCCCGCGCGCGTCAACCCGCGCAGCAGGCGGCGATCGCGGCGGCGAGCAATCCGGCATCCGCATCGGACAAGGCGATCGGGTTCACCGCCAGCATGCCCCGGGCCACGCGCGATGCGTCCAGGTGCACCGACGGGCGATGCGCGCGCAGCCGCGTCTCGGCCAGCGCCGCCGCTTCGGCATCCGCGAAGCCCAGCACGAGCAGCGGCAGGCCCGGCTTGGCACCATCCGGCAGCAGGGCCATCGCGACGCCCGGCACCGCGCCCGCCGCCGTCATCACCGCCTGCAGCCGCGCCGTCCAGGCGTCGCCGCGCGCCGCCGGATCCGCCGCGACGAAGCGGCGCAGGGCGACCAGCAGTCCCAGCACCTCCTCCTTCCCCACCTTGCAGGACCGGCCGATGCCGTGATGCGGCAGGCCGCGCAATTCGGTGAGCGGCGCGAATTCCGGCGGCGGCACGAACTGCGGCTCCGGCAGGTCGAGATCCAGCATCTGCAGCAGTGCCGACGACACCAGGTCGCGCCGCCCGGCCAGAATGCCGGAGGCTTGCGGCCCGCCGATCGCCTTGCCGCCGGAAAAGCAGACCAGGTCAGCCCCTTCCGCGATGAAGCGCCGCAGATTGGACGCCGGCGGCAACTGCGCCGCCGCATCCACGATGACCGGCACCCCGCACGCATGCGCGACGGCCACGACATCCGGCAGCGCCGGCAGGCTCTGCGGCTGTGCCAGCCAATGCACGGCGGCGGTGCGCGGGCCGATCGCCTGCTCCACTTCCCAGGCCGCGGCATCGCGCACGCCGGGGCCGCTGATGCGGTCCGGAATACCGACTTCCACGATGCGCGCGCCGGCGGTGCGCAACGCCCGGTCGTACATGTTGCGCTGGCTGCGGATCACCACGATCTCCCGCCGGCCGCCGCCGCCGAAGCGATCTTCCCCCCGCAGCTCCGGCAGGCGGTTCATCGCCCCGGCATCCAGCCCCGCAAGGCAGGCAGCGGCGCCGAGCAGCAGCGCCGCCGAAGCGCCGGCGGTGACGATGCCCGCCTCCGCCCCCGTCGCATCCGCGATCGCGCGGCTGGCAGCTGCCTGCAGGTCCAGCATGTCGACCGTGACGCCCGAGGCTTCCGCCATCGCCGCCATCACCTCGGGCGCCAGCAGCCCGCCGGACAGCCGTGTGTTGGTGCCATAGGCATTGATCACGCGCGCGACGCCGAACGCGTCCAGAATGCTCATGGCCAGCCGCTTCCTGAAGACCTGTTCATGCCGCCAGACGTTTCTGGCCGATTGCTATCTGCTAAGAGACCCTGAATTGAGTCTCGGAGGAAGCCGCCAATGACCATCCGCTTTACCCGCCGTGCCGCGCTGGCGCTGCCCGGCATGCTGGCCGCGCCGGCGCTGCACGCGCAGAGCCGCTGGCCGGAGCGGCCGATCAATATGGTGGTTCCCTTCGCCCCCGGCGGCACCCCGGATATCGGCGCCCGCCTGGTCTCCCCGAAGATGGCCGAATTCCTGGGCCAGGGCGTCGCGGTCGACAACCGCGCCGGCGCCGGTTCCACCATCGGCACCCGCTTCGTCGTGCAGGCACGGCCGGATGGCTATACGGTGCTGATGGGGTCGATCTCCTTCCTCACCGCGCCGCTGATCATGCAGCCGATGCCCTTCGACCCGGCCGAGACGCTGCGCTGCATCAGCCTGGTCTCCACCTCGCCCTATATCCTGATCGTCCGTGCCGACAGCCCGGCACGCGACATCGCGGGCTTCCACGCCATGACCCGTGAGCGTGGCGCGGCGCTGAACTACGGCTCGGCCGGCAACGGCACGCCGCTGCATCTCGGCGCCGAGCTCTACAAGCTGATGATGGGCGTCGGCCTGACCCATATCGCCTATCGCGGCTCCGGCCCCGCCATCACCGCCCTGCTGGCGGGCGAAGTCGACATGGTCTTCGCCGATGTGCCGGCGGCGTCCCCCCATATCCAGGGCGGTGCCGTGCGCGCGCTGGCCACCCTGGTGAAGGACCGCATCGTCCAGTTCCCGGACGTGCCGACCATGGCCGAAAGCGACCCGCGCCTCGCCGGCTATGACGTCTATACCTGGGCGATGCTGGTGGCGCCGAAGGCGACGCCCGATGGGCCGGTGCAGCGCATGAACGAAGCGGTGCTGCACGCCGCCCGCTCGCCCGAGATCGCGCAGCGCTTCCGTGAGATCGGCTTCGACTATATCGGCTCCTCGCCGGCGGAAGGCGACGAACGCCTGGCGCGGGAGAAGGCGAAGTGGCTGGACGTGGTTCGGCGGGCGAATA
>DASYDR010000136.1:0-3149 GCA_036499545.1 Roseomonas sp.
CGGCGTGCCGCGCCGGCGCGGCAACAACCATGGCGGCTACGCCATCGCCGAAGCGACGATCTGGCAGGGCGAGGCGGGGCGGCGCATGGCGATCTTCGGCCGCGCCTTCGCGCAGCCGGGCGACCGCAACCTGGTCAGCGCCCAGTTCGATACCGGGCTCGCCTGGTACAATCCTTTCGGCCAGGACGGCCACACCTTCTCCTTCGGCGTCAGCCAGGCGCGCATCGGGCGCGCGGCGCGGGCGCTGGATCGCGACCAGCGGGTCTTCGGCGGCATGCGCCCGATCCGCGATGCGGAGACGGTGATCGAGACCAATTACGAGTTGCCGCTGGTACCAGACCGCTTCTTCATACAGCCGCTGGTGCAGTGGATCATCCATCCCGGCGCCCACGCGCGGGATGACCGCACCGGCCGGCCGGTGCGCAATGCGCTGGTGCTGGGCGTGCGGCTGCGCGCCGCGCTGTAGTCGAAACAAGGGAGGAACGGATGGAATTCGGGCTTCAAGGCAAGCGCGTGCTGGTGACCGGCGCGTCCAAGGGCATCGGCCTCGCCTGCGCCAATGCCTTCGCGGCGGAAGGCTGTGACCTGGTGCTGGTCTCCCGCAGCGCGGATGCGCTGGAGGCGGCGGCCGCGGGCATCCGGGGCCGGCACAATGTCGGCGTCGCGGTGCATGCCGCCGATCTCGGTGACGGGGCGGCGCGGGACGGGCTGGCGGCGGCGCATCCGCAGGTCGATATCCTGGTGAACAATGCCGGCGCGATCCCGGGCGGCCGGCTGGCCGATATCGACATGACGCGCTGGCAGCAGGCCTGGGCGCTGAAGGTGATGGGCTACATCCATCTCTGCCAGCTCTATCTGCCGGGGATGGAGGCGGCGAAGGCCGGCGCCATCGTCAACATCATCGGCATGGCCGGGCGGGCGCCGCGCGCGGATTACATCTGCGGCGCGGCGGGCAATGCGGCACTGATCGCCTTCACCCAGGCGCTGGGCGGACGCAGCGTCGATCATGGCGTGCGGGTGACCGGCATCAACCCCGCCGCGACCCGCACCGACCGCATCATCACCCTGTCGAAGACCCGCGCCGCCCAGAAATTCGGCGATGAAAGCCGTTGGGAGGAGATGCTGCAGGGCCTGCCCTTCGGCCGCCCGGCGGAGCCGGAGGAGATCGCCGCGCTGACGGTCTTCCTGGCGTCCGAGCCCGGCCGCTATCTGAGCGGCACCGTCATCGACGTCGACGGCGGCGGCAGGTTCCGCGGCTGACGCGAAATCCCGTCCGCGCGGATCGCACGGACGGGATGGAATGCGCCGGGCCCGATCGGGCCCGGTGCCTTGCGATGGTTCAGCGGGTCGCGGTGCCGCCCGTGAGACCGCCCGTCAACCCACCGAGCAGGCCGGTGACCGGCCGTAGCAGGCCGCCCGCGCCGCCAGCCGCACCACCGGTGCCACCGGCCGCGCCGGTCACGCCGCCGACCACGCCGGTCACAGTGCCGACCAAGCCACCGACCAGGCCGGTCACGGGGGCGAGCGGACCGGATGCCGCGCCGCCCGCTGGGGCGCCACCGCCGGCCAGACCGCCGAGCAGGCCGGTGACGGGGGCCAGCGGACCCTGGCCACCACCCGCGCCGCCGCCGGTCAGGCCGCCAAGCAGGCCGGTGACGGGGGCAAGCCGGCCCTGGCCGCCACCCGTGCCACCGCCGGTCAGGCCACCGAGCAAGCCGGTGACCGGGGAGAGCAGGCCACCACCCGCGCCGCCCGTGACGCCACCGAGGGTCCCGGTGACGCCGCCGACAACGCCGTTCACGGCACCGGTGACACCACCGACCACGCCGCCGACCGCACCGACCACGCCTGTGACGGCACCGGTGACCGGGGCCGCGGCGCCGCCGAGCATGCCACGGTTCACCGCGCCGCCCGTGACGCTGCCGAGCACGTCACCGACATTGGCCAGCAGGGTCGGGACCGTGCTGGTCAGCACATTGCCGCCGGAGGCGGTCGTCGGCAGCAGGCTGCCGTTGACCACGGCGCCCTGGGCATTGGTCGAAGACAGGCCGCTCAGCGACACCAGGCTGGCGGAATTGGCACTGGCGCCGGCGCCGAGGACGTTCTGGTTGGCGACGGTCACGCGCAGCAGCGGATCGACGATCGACCCCACCGGGTTGGAACTCTGCCCGCTGAGCACGCTGGTCACGCCGGCCAGGACGCCGCCGACCGCGCCCTGAAGGGTGGCCGGGACATTGGCGGGGAGGTTGACGATCGCCGCGGGCGTGTGGTTGGCCCCCACGGTGATGGTGGTGCCGGCGGTCGGGCTGGTGGTGATGGAGAGCCCGGCCGTGGTCGTGACCGGCGGGGTCGTGGTGGGCGGAGGGTTGTCCCCGCCGCCGCCGCCGGGGGGATTGCCGCCACCGCCGCCGGGCGGGTTGCCGCCACCGCCGGGCGGAGGGTTGCCGCCACCGCCACCGGGCGGAAGGCCGCCGCCACCGCCGCCGCCAGGCGGGGGATTGCCGGCGCCGGCGATGTCGAAGCCACTGCCGCCGCCACCGCCGCTGCAGGCGGCGAGCATCGCCGCCGCGGCGACCGTCAGCAGCAGCCCACTGCGGGGGGGGGATCTGGTCGCCATCGTCTGGGCATCCTTCGCTTGGTGGCTGGCGTGGCTGTTGCGACGCCGCGATGGTGCCAAGCTAGAATGTCGGGAACGCCTACTGTGTCAGGTTACGTCTGGGTTTATTGTCACCTCGCCCAGCGCCGCGATTGCCGGCATCGTCACGGGCGGCCGCGGCGCACCAGCCGGCCCGGCAGCGTCCCGGTCGCCTCCCCGTCGCGGTAGGTGACGGCGCCGGCGACCACGGTCGCGCGGTAGCCCCGGGCGCGTTGCAGCAGTCGCCGCCCCCCGGCCGGCAGGTCGGCCACCATGCGCGGCGCCTCCAGCGCCAGGCGGTCCGGGTCGATGACATTGAGGTCGGCCTTCATCCCCGGTGCCAGCACGCCGCGATCGGTCAGGCCGGCGGCGCGCGCGGTGTCCGAGGTCTGGCGGCGGATCAGCTCCCGCAACGGCATCCCCTCGCGCTTGCCCCAGTGGGTCAGCACGAAGGTCGGAAAGCTGCCGTCCGAGATGAAGCCGACATGCGCGCCGCCATCCGACAGCCCGATCA
>DASYDR010000137.1:0-4066 GCA_036499545.1 Roseomonas sp.
CGTCATCGAGGAGTTCTCGAGCCGGGCGATGCCGAAATCGGCGATCTTCACCGCGGCATCGGCGCCCTTCGAGGTCAGCATGATGTTGCCGGGCTTGATGTCGCGATGCACCACGCCGCGGCCATGCGAATAGGCGAGGGCCGACAGCACCTGGTCCATCAGCCGCGCCACCTCGGCGACGGTGAAGCGTTCCTGCTTGTCGATGCGGTCCTTCAGGCTGCCGCCCTCGACCAGCTCCATCACGATCCAGGCGGTATCGGCATTCTCGCCATAATCGTAGACGCCGACGATGTTGGCATGGCTGAGCCGGCCCGCCGCCTGCGCCTCGCGCCGGAAGCGCGCATGCGCTTCCTGGCCTTCGGGGTCGTTGGCAGCCGGTACCTTCACCACCTTGATGGCGACGCGGCGTTCAATGATGCGGTCGACAGCGTCGAGGACGGTGCCCATGGCACCGGCGCCGAGAGTGCCACGCACCTCGTATTTCTGGGCTAGCTCGGCCGGAAGCATCGCACCCCGCTGGAAGCTCGAGATCCTGTGTTCGTTATAGACGCGAAGTCCCGCCGGTGTCGCCTGCCGGAACCGTGGCGGTTGCGCCAGGCGGCGGGATGTTCACGGATGCGTTGCGGGACGCGTCCCCGGCCGAGGCGGCCCTTGCGGGACTGCGCCGCCCGTCACCGATCAGCGCGAAGGGCGCCCAGTAATAGGGGTGCGAGAAGGCGGCCGGCAGTCGCGACCCGGCTTCGTCCAGTAACAGCAGCTGCGCGCCGCGCAGCGCGGCGGCGGAACTGTCGCCGGCCTGCTGGCGCCGGAGGGTGTCCGCCACCGTCAGCGCCGCGGCGCCGTCATCGACCGCCCAGTGGGTGATCAGCAGGCCGCGCGCCCCCGCGTAGAAGAAGGCGCGTGCGAGGCCCGAGAGCGCTTCGCCGCCGGCGCCGCCGGCGCCGCCGGTGTTGCAGGCCGAGAGGATGACGAGATCGGCGTCCATCTGGATGTTCAGCACCTCGGAGGCGCGCATGAAGGCCGCATTGGCATCGGCGGCGCCGGGCGGGGTGGATAGCAGGATGGTCGGCTCCGGCAGGCAGTTCAGCTCGCCGGCCAGCAGCGCATGCGTCGCCAGGTGCAGGATGCGGTACTGGCCGAGATGCGCCTGGCGCAGCTTGGCCGCGGTGAAGTCCGCGCCGAGCAGCACCGCGTCCGGCGCGGCGCCGGTCAATTGCCGTGCCGCCTGCACCTCGGTGCGCGTGCCGGCCAGGCGGCCGAGCCCTTGCGCCAGGCGCGCATCCTCCCCGCAGCGGTCGGAGGGGAAGGTGCGCGCGAGCTGCGCCGGCGTCGGCGGCACGAAATCGCCGAAGCCGATATAGGGCAGGGGCGCCGCGGAGCCGCCGGTGGCGGCGCGCAGCGTCGCCAGCGCCTGCGGGCTCGGCACATGCACGATGGCGTGGCGGCGGATCAGGAAGGGCGCGCGGCCAAGGGCGGCGGCATCCGCCGGCCCGGTCAGCAGCATGGCGAAGGGCAGCGACAGCAGCGGCCCGTCGGGGGCCACGATCAGCGTCGCGGCGCCCTCGGTCGCGGCCGAGAGCGGCGCCAGCAGCGCGTCATAGAGCGCGCGGGCCTGCGCCACGTCGAAGACCGGCACCTGGCCCTGGGCATTCAGTTCCACGCTGGCGCGCAGCTTCTGCACCCGTTCCCCGGCCTCGGTCTCGCCGAGCGCGGTGCGCACCGCGGTGACCGTGCCGCGGCGGATCGCCATGACATAGCCATGCCGGGGGCCGAGCAGCATGGTCACCAGCGCTTCTTCCGGTGCCAGCACGCGGGCGACGCTCTGCGCATCGGTCGCCGTCAGCAGCAGCTGGCGGTAGCCCGGGGCGGCCGCGGCCACTTCGGATTCCGCTTCGTTGCGGCGCTGCTGGGCGGCGTTGATGCGGTTGTCGAGTTCGGCGTTGCCGCCACCGGTGGCGGTGTCACGTTCGTTGAACAGGGCGCGCAGCGCGCGGTCCGCTTCCTGCAGCGCGCGCACCGCGGTCGCGACGCGGGTATCGCCGCCGGCGGCGCCGACCCGGGCGCTGGCCTGCTGCACGAAGCGCGCGGTGGAACCGCGCTGCGCGAGCTGGGCGGCGCTGAACATCTCGGCCCGCAGTGCCTGGTCCTGCGCCGGATTGGCGGTCGCCTCGGCATCGAGCGCATCCAGGTAGGGGATCACCGCATCGACCGGCAACGCCACCTGGCGGGCGCGCACGATGGCGGCCCCCGCCCGGAACGCCGTGAGGGCTTCCGACCGCCGCCCGGTCAGCAGCCGCTGGCGCCCGGCGAGGAAGAGGGTGATCGCTTCCGGCCGTTCGCCCGGCACCGCGACCGCGAAACGGGTCGCCGCCTGTTCCAGCAGCCGGGCCGAAGCCTCGGTGCGGCCGCGCCGCGCTTCGGCATCCGCCTGGGTGCGCAGCGCACGGCCGATGGTGATGGTCGCCTCCAGCCCGGCGCGGCGCAGCAGGCCGCGCGCGGCACCGACCAGCGCCGTGGCTTCGCCCGAACGGTTGCCGCGGGTCAGTGCCAGGGCGCGGTTGCGCATCGCTTCCGCCAGGCCGAGGATCGCCGATTGCGCGATCGGGTCGGCGACGACGCCGGAGATGCTGGTGTCTTCCTGCGCTTCGTTGGGGATGTGGGCGCGGTAGGCGGCTTCGGCCCGTTCCAGCAGGGGGATGGCGGCCGCCGGCTCGCCGCGGTTCAGCGCGACCAAGCCGCTGTAGTGCAGGTAGCGCGCCTGGGCCAGGGTGTCGGCGGCGTTCGGCGCCAGCTGGCCGGCGCGGTCGAGCAGCACCTGCGCCTCCCGCGGACGCTGCTGGTTGGAGATATTGACCGCGAGGCCGAGCAGCGCGCCCACGATGTTCGGATTGTCCCGCCCGAGCACCCGTTCCTGCACCGCCAGCGCGGCGCGATAGGCTTCCTCGGCGGCCGTGTAGTTCTCGGTCTGGTTCAGGTCCGCGCCGAGACGCATCAGCTCCTCGTAGCGGCCGACATCGCCGGTGCGGAAGGCATCGGCGGCCAGGCGGGTGACCGCGAGCTCCATGGCGGCGGAGCGGGAGCCGGTGCTGCCGGTCGCCTGCTGGCCGAGCGCCAGGCGCTCGATCACCGGGGTCGCGGTGGCGACGCCATCCGCCACCACCGGGCCTTCCGGCCCGGCGATCACCAGCGCCACATGCGGCCAGCCGCCCGCGCGGCGGGTGCAGCTCAGCAGTCGCGCCTGGGCGCCGCCGGCGACCGTGGTCGCGACCGGCGGGCCGCAGGTCACCCGCTGGTCGAGCCAGCTGCGCCAGAGGCCGGAGGCCGCAAGGCGGTCGAGGTCGGCGGCCCCGGTGCTGCCGCGCATCTGGATGATCCGCGCCGCGGGCTGGCCCCAGCCGCCGCAATAGGCTTCCTGGGCCCGGATCACCGGATTGTCGGCGGGCGGCTGGCGCCCGGTCTGCACCGTGCAGGCATCGCCCCGCGAATCAGTGCCGGCGGGCTGCCCGGCCTGGCTGCCGCCCCGCGTCACATAGGCTTCGGGCGGCGGCTCCGCGCAGCCGCCGAGCAGCGCGAGGATGCCGAGGACGGCGGCGAACTGCGGGCGCATCAACGCTTGCCTTCTTCTCTGTCGTCGTCGTCGTCGCCCATGGCCGTCCATTCCTCGGACACGTTCGGGCTGATCGCATCCGGGTCCCGGCCCCCGCTGCCGAAGACCAGCGGCGGCGGCGGCAGCACCAGGCTCGGGATCACGATCACCTGGGTCGGCGACACGCAGTTGAAGGAGGAGACGACGCAATCATTGACCCGGAAGCGGGAGATCTCGGGCCCGGTCGCCGGCCGTGTCGCGTCGGTCAGCTGCGCCGCCCCCTGGCCATTGACCCGCTGGCCGTTGGAATCGACGAGGATGCCCGTGATGTCGACCGATCCGCCGCGGCCATGGATGCCGATGCGGCCGCTGGTGTTGACGGTGCCGGTCGCCGTGCCGCCGTCGATCAGCAGGAAGAGCGGGCTCTGCCCGGCATCGAGCGCGAAGCGGATCGGGCCGCCGGGCGCGCTGCTGGAAGGC
>DASYDR010000138.1:0-14736 GCA_036499545.1 Roseomonas sp.
TGCCGGTCACCAGCATGGAATTCCCGAGCCTGCTGATGACCTACCAGGCCGCGACCGAAGGCATGGGCGTCGCCATGGGGCAGATGGCGCTGCTGCAGCAGGACTTCGCGCGTGGCACGCTGGTGCGGCTGTTCGATGCCAATCTGCGGCGGCCGCTCGCCTATCATGTCGTTTGGCCCAAGGGGCGGCGGCGATCCGCGCGGCTGCAGGCTTTCGTCAATTGGCTCCTGTCGGAAGCGCCGGCCCTGGGCTGACGCGGCTAAAATACGCGACCTGCACTTGTTCGCGCGCCGCCACCGCGCCCAGGCTGGGACCGGGAATGGAACGCGGAAGGAAGCGGGCATGCACAGGCGATCGCTGCTGGGCGGGGCCGCGTCGATGGCGGCCCTCACGCCGATGCGCCGGGTTCAGGCCGCCGACTGGCCGAGCCGGGTCATCAGCCTGATCATGCCGTTCAACGCCGGCGGGCCGAGCGACGGCTTCGCCCGGCTGGTCGCGGCGGAGCTGAACCGGCGCCTGGGCGATCCCGGCGTGGTGGTGATGAACAAGCCAGGGGCCGCCGGCAATCTCGGCCTGGCCGAGGTCGCGGCCGCGGCGCCCGATGGCTATACCCTGGGCGTCGCCACCAATTCGGTGGCCGCCCATGTCGTGCTGACGCCGCGCCCGATCGTGACGCTGGACAGCTTCACCTGGGTGGCGAACCTGGTGTTCGAGCCATCGGTGATCGTGGTGCGGCCGGGCGGCGTCACCGACCTGCGCGCCTTCGTGGCGCTGGCTCGCGGCCGTCCGGTCTCGGTCGCGCATGCCGGCATCGGCACCTCGCACCAGATCGCACTGACCATGCTGGAACGTCGCGGCGGGGTGGAACTAGTGCAGGTGCCCTTCACCGGCAGCGCCCCGGCCAAGACGCAGATCATCGGCGGGCATGTCGATGCCGGCTGCTTCCCGCTCTCGGAAGCGCTGACCATGGTGCGGGCGAACCAGGGCGTGGCGCTCGGCGTCACCACCGCCGAACGCAGCCCTTTCGCGCCGGAGCTGCCGACCTTCCGCGAACAGGGCTTCGACGTCGTCTCCGGCACGCGGCGCGGCATCGTGGCGCCGGCCGGCCTGCCGCCCGCGATCCGCGACCGGCTGACCGGCGCCCTGGCGCAGGTGATGCAGTCGCGCGAGATACGCACGCTGCTCGACAACGCGCAGATCCAGATCGAGTGGATGACGGGCGACGCGCTGCTCGCCGCGATGCGGGAGAACCTGGCGCAGCTCCGCGAACTCGGCCTCACCGCCGCACGGTAACCTCGAAAGGAAATCCCGCCATGACCGACCTGCCGAACGCCATCCAGATCCATGAGGAAGGCCCGCGCGAGGGCTTCCAGATCGAGCCCGGCCCGATCGCCACCGCCGACAAGATCCGCCTGATCGAAGCCCTGGCGGAGACCGGGCTGAAGAGCATCCAGATCTGCTCCTTCGTCAACCCGAAGCTGGTGCCGGGCTGGGCGGATGCCGATGCGGTGGCCGCCGGCTTCCGGCCGCAGCCGGGCGTGCACTACACCGGCCTCTGGTTCAACGCGAAGGGGCTGGAGCGCGCGCTCGCCTTCCGCGACCGGCTCTGGCTCTACGGCTCGATCTCGCTGACCGCGTCGGCCGCCTTCACCAAGAAGAACCTGAACCGCACCCATGCCGAGAACCTCGAGGCGATGGCGAAGCAGACGGCGCTGCATCTGAGCCACGGCATCGAGATCCGCCGCATCGGCGTCCAGGCCGCCTTCGGCTGCAACTACCAGGGCGATATCGCGGTCGCCGACGTGCTGCGCGTGCTGGAGGATGGTTTTCGCATCGCAGCCGGGGCCGGCGTGCCGATCAGGATCATCTCGCTCTCCGACACCATGGGCTGGGCGACGCCGCCGCGGGTCGAACGCCTGGTGGCGGAGGTGCGCAGCCGCTGGCCGGAACCCGAGATCTCGCTGCATCTGCACGACACGCGCGGCCTCGCGGTCGCCAATGCGCATGCCGGGCTGCGCCAGGGCGTCGCCCGTTTCGATGCGACCGTCGGCGGCCTGGGCGGCTGCCCCTTCGCCGGCCAGAAGGGCGCCGCCGGCAATATCTGCACCGAGGAACTGGTGCTGCTCTGCGAGGAGATGGGCATCGCGACCGGCGTCGACCTGGATGCGCTGATCGAGGTCGGGCGCATGGCGGAAGCGATCGTTGGCCATGTGCTGCCGGGCGAATTGATCCATGCCGGCAGCCTGGATGCCTTCCGGCGGAAAGCCGCGTGATGAAGGGTTTGTCATGACGCGGCCTATGCGGCGTCCGGCCCGGCTCCGGTAGGTTTTCCCGGATCGGATCGAAAGGCGCCCGCGCATGGCCATGGCCCGGATCGCCGTCCTGGTCGCGGGCGGCCTGCTGCTGGCGATGCCGGTCCGGGCGCAGTGCGATCCGCCGCCCGGCCTTTCGCCGCTGCGCTGGTATGCGATCTGCGGCTCCACCCTGCGGGAGGCCTATCGGCGCGGCAGCGGCCAGGGCCTTTCCTTCGAGGCCTTCAGCGAACGCATGTACCGCGTCTATCTGCGGCCGCCGCCGATGCCGCGGTCGTCACCTGCCGCGGGGGACTGCACCGCCGGCCACGCGCCCTGCTTCGGGGACTGGCCCCGGCATGCCGGGGCTGAGGCTCAGTAGCGGCGCAGCGCCAGCACCGCCGCGCTGCGCTGCAGCGCAGCGACGGCGTCATTGCCGCCGGCCAGTGCCAGGCAGCCGACCAGCGCCTCCACCACCGCGAGCTGGGCGATGCGGCTGGTCATCGCTTCACCGCGCAGCCGCGTCTCCCGCGCCGCGGTGCACAGCACGATATCGGCCTGCGCCTGCAGCGGGCTGCGGCCGAGATTGGTGATGGCGACCGTCCGCGCCCCGGCTTCCCGCGCCAGCCGCGTCGCGGTGATGGTCTCAACCGTGGTGCCGGAATGGGAGATGGCGATCACCGCGACCTCCGGCCCGCTCAGCGCCGCGCTGACCGCCTGCGCATGGCTGTCGACCGCGAGCCGGGCATTCAGCCCGATGCGCAGCAGCCGCATATGCGCATCCTCGGCGACCGGTGCCGCGCTGCCGACGCCGTAGATGTCGATCCGCCGCGCCGCCCGCAGCAAAGCCGTGGCGCCGGCCAGCGCATCCGGGTCCAGCACCGCCAGCGTGTCGCGCAGCGCCTGCACGCCGGCGGCGAAGACCTTGCGCATGACCGCCGGCGCCTGATCCCCCGGCTCCAGATCCTCATGGATCGCCTGTGCCGGCTGGGCCAGGGCGCGGGCGAGTTCGATCTTCAGGTGCTGGAAGCCGCGCGCGCCGATCTGGCGGCAGAGCGCGACGACGCTGCCTTCGCTGGCACCCGCCCGTTCGGCCACCTCGGTGACCGACATATGCACGACCTCGGCCTGCTGGTGCAGCACGACATCGGCGATGCGGCCGGCGGCCGGCGGCAGGCTGGGGCGGAGCGCGCGCAACCGCTCGATGGCGGCCAGCGGCGCGGTGTCGGCAGGCGGCGCGGGGAGGAATCGGACCATGCGCGCAGCCTAGCCAGGAACGCGCCAGGGCGGATGAATTTTATTCATATCCGTACACTATTTCACTGAGATGATTTCACATGACCGTCACGCCCTGTCGCGCTGCGCTGCGGCAGAACCCCCGCCATGACGAACGGGGGACCGGCATGGCGAGCGTCGACCTGATCGGCATCGGCAAGCGCTTCGGCAGCGTGGACGTATTGCGCGATGTCACGCTGCGGATCGCTGATGGCGAATTCCTGGCGATCCTCGGCCCTTCGGGCTGCGGCAAATCCACGCTGCTGCGCATCCTGGCGGGGCTCGAAGGGGCCGATCGCGGCGAGGTCCGGCTGGGTGATGCCCGGGTGGACCGGCTGCCGCCCAAGGCGCGCAACCTCGCCATGGTGTTCCAGAGCTACGCACTCTACCCCTACATGACGGTGCGGCAGAACATCGCCCTGCCACTGGAGATGCGCCGCCTGTCGACCCTGCAGCGGCTGCCGCTGCTGGGCCGGGCGATGCTGGGGACGCGGCTGCGCCGCCAGGCGATCGCCGAGGATGTCGCGGCCGCGGCCGAACCGCTGCAGCTGACGCATCTGCTGGACCGGCGGCCGGCGCAGCTCTCCGGCGGGCAGCGCCAGCGCGTGGCCCTGGCCCGCGCCATGGTGCGCCACCCGGCCGCCTTCCTGATGGACGAACCGCTGTCGAACCTGGATGCACGGCTGCGCACCGAAGCACGGGCGGAGATCATGGCGCTGCGCCAGCGGCTCGGCGCCACCATGCTCTACGTCACCCATGACCAGGCCGAGGCGATGGCCATGGCCGACCGCGTCGCGGTGATGCAGGGCGGCCGCGTGCTGCAACTCGCGCCGCCGCAGGCGCTGTACGATGAGCCCGCCAATCTCGAGGTCGCGCGCTTCGTCGGCAGCCCGCCGATGAACGCCATCCCGGCGCGGATCGGTGCCGATGGTCGTATCGAGGCGGCCGGTGCCGTGCTGCCCTGGCGTGGTGACGCGGCACCGGGCAGCGCCGTGACGCTCGGCGTGCGGGCGGAGGCGCTGGTCCCGGGTGCCGAGGGTCTGCCGGCCCGGGTGCTGCGGGTGGAACGCCTCGGCGCCGAGGCGCTGTTGCATTGCGAGCTGGCCGGCGGCGGCGCCCTGGTGGTGCGGCTGGAGACCGCCCAGGTAGGCACCCATCCGCCGGGTTCCGCGCTGCGGCTGCGGCCGCTGCGCGCGGTGCTGTTCGATGCCGCCGGCGAACGGCTGGCGCTGGTCCCGCAACCGCGCGTGATCCCGGAGCCGGCCTATGGCTGACCGGACCGGCCGCGGCCATCCCGGCGCCCGCGCCGAGGCCATCACCGCCTGGCTGCTCGCGCTGCCGGCGCTGGTGCTGATGTGGGTGATGCTGCTCGGCCCTGCGATCGCCGTGCTGCTGCTTTCCGTCACCGACTGGAATTTCGGCGACCCCGAGATGGGCTGGGCCGGCATCGACAACTACCTGCAGCTCGCGGGCGATCCGGTATTCTGGCAGTCGCTGCGCAACACGCTGATCTATGTCGGCATCTCCGTCCCGGCGACGGTCGGGCTCGGCCTGGGTGCGGCGATGCTGGTCGAAAGCGTGGGCCGCGGGCGTGCCTTCTACCGCGCGGCCTATTTCCTGCCGGTCGCGTCCACCCTGCTGGCCATGGCGCTGGTCTGGGAATTCATGTTCCACCCGACCGTCGGCTTCGTCACCCAGACCTTCCGCGCGATCGGCCTGCCCACCACCGACTGGTTGCAGAACCCGGATACCGCGCTGCTGGCGTTGGCCGTGATCGGCATCTGGCAGAATCTCGGCTTGGCCATGGTGCTCTTCGTCGCCGGCCTGCAGGGCATCCCGCGCGACCTCTATGAAGCGCTGGCGATGGACGGCGCCGATGGCGGCTGGGAACGCTTCCGCCGCGTCACCTGGCCGATGCTGGGCCCGGCGCTGGTCTTCGTCGTCGCCATCATCGCCATCCGCAGCTTCCAGGTCTTCGACACTGTCGCGGTGCTGACCGAAGGCGGGCCGAACAAGGCGACCGAGGTGCTGCTGCACACCATGGTCCAGGAAGGCTTCCGCTTCCTGCGCACCGCCTATGGCGCCGCCATCACCGTGGTGTTCCTGATCCTGACCCTGGCGATCACCGTGGCGCAGACGGTGCTTCTCGACCGGAGGGCGCATTATGGCTGACCGTATCGGCCTGGTGCTGCGCCATGCGCTGCTGCTCTGCGGTGCGGTGGTGATGCTGGCGCCCTTCGTGCTGATGATCTCGCTGTCCCTGAAGCCGATCGGCGAGATCTTCGCTCCGGAATTCCGGCTGCTGCCGGTGCATTGGGCGGCTTGGCAGAACTACTCCGACGCCTTCACCAAGGTGCCGATGCTGCGCTTCCTGCTGAACGGCGTCATCGTCACCTTCTGCATCTTCGCCGCCCAGGCGGTGACCGCGCTGCCGATGGCCTATGCCCTGGCGAAGCTGCGCTGGCGCGGGCGGGACACCGCCTTCCTGCTGGTGCTGGCGGCGCTGCTGATCCCGCCGCAGGTGCCGGCGATCCCGCTCTATATCGGGCTCTGGCAGCTCGATCTGCTGAACAGCTACGCCGCGATCATCCTGCCTTCGACCATCAGCGTCTTCGGCATCTTCCTGATGCGGCAATTCTTCCGCACCGTGCCGGACGACCTGATCGCCGCCGCGCGCATGGACGGGCTGTCCGAATTCGCGATCGTCTGGCGGATCATGCTGCCGACCGCGGCGCCGGCGCTGGCCGCCTTCGGCTGCCTGTCGCTCATCTGGCACTGGAACGACTTCTTCTGGCCCTACATCACGGTGCAGAGCGAGCAGCTGATGACGCCGCCTCTCGGCATCGCGTTCTTCAGCGACGCCGAGGCCGGGACCAATTGGGGCCCGCTGATGGCGGCCGCCACCGTGACGACCGCGCCCCTCGTCCTCGCCTTCCTCGTCGCGCAGCGCGCCTTCGTCCGCGGCGTGACGATGACCGGCGTCAAGTAGATCCCCCGCCAAGGAGCCCCTCGCATGACCATCACCCGTCGCGGCCTGCTCGGCACTGCCGGCCTGGCCTCCGCCGCACTCGCCCTGCCGTCCCATGCCCGCGCCCAGTCGCGCGAGGTGGAGCTCAGCGTGCAGTACGGCAATGCCTCCACGGTGCGCGAGCTGATGGAGCGGGTCGCCGCGGCCTTCATGCAGCAGAATCCTGGCATCCGAGTCAGCTTCCGCGCGCCGGAGACCGACTACGAAGCGATCCTGCAGCGCAACCTGCGCGACGCCATCACGCATAACCTGCCGGACATCGCCTTCCACGGCCTGAACCGCCAGCGCACGCTGGTGGAGCGCGACATCCCGGTCGACCTTCGTCCCTTCATGCAGGCGGATCGGGAAGTCCCGGCGCTCGGCTATTCCGACAATCTGCTGAGCCTCGGCCAGGTGGGCGACAAGCAGACCGGCATCGGCTTCTCGCTCTCGACGCCGGTGCTCTACTACAACCTCGACCTGCTGCGCCGCGCCGGGGGCGATCCGGACAAGCTGCCGGCCACCTGGGAAGACGTGGTGGCGCTTGGGCGCGCCATCCATGGCAGCAGCGAGGGCATCACCGGGATGTTCTTCGACTGGCAGATCACCGGCAACTGGGCGTGGCAGTCGCAGGTGCTCAGCCGCGGCGGCACCATGCTGAACGCGGCCGAAACCCAGGTCGCCTTCAATGAGGCGGCGGGCCAGGCGGCGATGCGCGACCTCGGCGTCATGGTGAATGAAGGCCGCATGCCGGACGCGCGCGAGACCACGATGTTCGCCGAGTTCTCCGCCGGCCGCCTGGGCATCCTGATGTGCTCCACCGCCCAGCTCGGCGGCTTCAACCGCCAGATTGGCGGGCGCTTCCCGATCAAGACCGGCCGCTTCCCGATCCCGGGCCCGAATCCGCGCCTGCCGGCCGGCGGCAACGTGGCGATGATGTTCTCCCGCGACGCGGCGAAGCAGCAGGCGGCCTGGAAGTTCATCAAGTTCGCGACCGGGCCGATCGGCGGCACGATGATGGTGAACCATACCGGCTACATGCCGGCCACCACGATCCCGGCGCAGCGGGAGGAGCTGCTCGGCCGCTTCTACCGCGACAACCCGAACCACCTCGTCGCCATCCAGCAGCAGGACGTCATCACCGGCTGGTACGCCTTCCCCGGCCAGAACGCGCTGAAGATCACCGACGTGATCCAGGACCAGATCCAGTCCGTGGTGGCGAAGCGCGCCGAGCCGGCGGCGGCGCTGACCCGCATGGCTTCCGAAGTGCAGTCCCTGCTGCCCCGCCGCCGGAGCTGAGATGATGACGACCGCACCGCGCATCGCCCTGATCTCCGACATCCATCTGAGCCGGGCCCGCCCCTACTTCCACGCGAACTGGGAAATCCTGCTCCAGGACCTGGCGCGGGTGGCACCGGACCTGGTGCTGGTCGCGGGTGACATCTCGCTCGATGGTCCGCACCGCGAGGACGACCTGATCTTCGCCCGCGCGCAGCTCGACCGGCTGCCGGCGCCCTGGCGCGCGGTGCCCGGCAACCACGACGTCGGCAACAACATCCCCGACCTGCGCGGGGAGGCGATCGTGACCGAGCCGTTGCGCGCCGCCTGGCTGCGGCATTTCGGCGCCGATTTCTGGTCGCTCGATATCGGCGGCTGGCGCATCGTCGGGCTCGACAGCCTGATCGGCGGGTCTGGCTTCGCGGCGGAAGCGGAGCAGGTCGCCTTCCTCGAGCAGGCGGTGCTGGAGGCGGCGGGGCGCAAGGTGGCGCTGCTCCATCACAAGCCGCTCTGTGCCTTCGAACTGCTGGACACCGAGATCAGCCAGTCCTTCTGGTATCCGGCGACGCGGGAGCCGGTGCTGCGCCTGATGCGCGACGGGCTGATCCACCTCTGCCTCTCGGGCCACCTGCATGAATCGCGCGACCGGCTGATCGCCGGCGTGCGGCATGTCTGGGCGCCGGGCGTCGCCTTCGTGCAGGACATCGCCGGCGAATATTTGCCGGAGCGCCAGGGCCGCCGCCGCGTCGGCTACATGACGCTGGAACTCGGCGCCGAGATTCGCGTGACGCTGCGGGAGCCGTCCCAGATGCTGAACATCGATATCGGCGGCTGGCTGCGCAGCGGCGGCATCGGCCATTACGCGACCCTGGCCGGCGACGCGCCCTATCTCGGGCTGCCGGCCTGATCGCGCGGCGGGCGCGGGAGGGGCGCCCGCCGCCGGAGGAGCCTGGCCGGGCCGGCGTCAGGCCGCCTGCTTCATCACCGCCGGGGCCGCGGGCCGCCGCGGCGGTTCCTGCAGGCGTGGCAGGAAGGCCGCCAGCAGCCCGAGCAGCGGCAGGAAGGAGCAGACCTTGTAGACGGTCGTGATGCTGGTCAGGTCCGCCAGCTCACCGAGCGCCGCGGCGCCGAGGCCGCCCAGGCCGAAGGAGAAGCCGAAGAACATGCCGGACACCAGCCCGACCTTCCCTGGCAGCAGGTCCTGCGCATAGACCAGGATGGCTGAGAAGGCGGAGGCCATGATCAGCGCGATCACCACCGCGAGCACCACCGTCCAGGCCAGGTTGGCGTAGGGCAAGGCGAGCGTGAAGGGCAGCGGGCCGATGATCGAGACCCAGATCACCGGCAGGCGCCCGATCCGGTCTCCGATGAAGCCGCCGGCCAGCGTGCCGATCGCGATCGCGCCGAGGAAGACGAACAGGATGATCTGCGCCGACTGCACCGACACCTGGAAGCGGTCGATCAGGTAGAAGGTGAAGTAGGAGCTGAGGCTGGCGGAATAGACGTTCTTCGAGAAGAGCAGCGCCACCAGCACCAGCACGGCCAGCAGGACGCGGCCGCGCGACAGACCGTGTTCCGCCACCTGGGCGCCCTTGCCGCGCGCCGGGCCGCGGCTGACCCGGTTGCGGGCGTACCAGCTGCCGATCTGGATCAGGATCAGCATGGCGAGCAGGGCGGCGGCCGAGAACCAGACCAGGCTCGGCTGGCCGTTCGGTACCACGATGAAGGCGGCCAGTAGCGGGCCGGTGGCCTGGCCGGTATTGCCGCCGACCTGGAACAGCGACTGCGCCAGCCCGTAGCGACCGCCGGAGGCCAGCCGCGCGACCCGCGACGCCTCCGGATGGAAGACGGAGGAGCCGATGCCGATCAGCGCCGCGGCCAGCAGGATCACCGGATAGGAATGCGCATGCGCCATCAGCAGCAGGCCGACCAGGGTCGAGCTCATGCCGATCGGCAACGAATAGGGCCGCGGGTTGCGGTCGGTATAGAAGCCGACCAGCGGCTGCAGCATCGAGGCGGTGAACTGGAAGGCGAAGGTGATCAGCCCGACCTGCCCGAAATCCAACCCGTAGGAGGTCTTCAGCACAGGATAGAGCGCCGGCACCAGCGACTGCATCATGTCGTTCAGCAAATGGCAGAAGCTGAGCGAGAGGATGACGGCGAAGGTCGTGCCGCCCACCTGGGCGGGCGGGGCGGTGGCAGCTTGGGACGTGTTGCTCACGGGACGTTCCGCTTCTTGATGAGCAGACTATAGGCCGGTCGCCCGGCACGGCCATCCCGCCCGGCGCAGGCCGGGTTTGCGTTCCGTTGGCGGCGGCGCGCCATGGCAGCGCCGAGGTTCGGGCCACGGGACCGGATCGGACACTCCCGGAATGGAAGGCAGCATGTGGATGCTAAATATTATTCAGAGTTATAAGTGATAATTTCAGAAGAGAGCTTCTAATCAGATCAGTAAAAAACGCGGAATAATGAACTTTCATCTGCAATGAAGATTTGGACGTAAAAAAGGAAGTTCCGGTATTTTTCAGAGCGATGAAGCCACGCACGGGCATCCTGGCAGCCCGGCAGGGGTGCGCCGGTCATGACGTGGGCACCTTGCCCTTTTCGTTCAGCAATCCTCCGGAGTCGTATGCAAGGATCAGGAAGAGCAGGCATTCGAACTCCTCCTGTGTCATGGCGCCGTAAAACTCGACCCCCGGCTTCCGCCAGTACCAGTCCGCAACTGGTGTGTATCCACATTGCCGGAGGTACGCGGCCGGTCCCGCGTCGCAGGTATTGCCGAAGCGCGCGACCATGCGCTGGACGACGTCCGATTCAGCGCCGCGCATTGCCGGATCCCATCCTCGCGATCGTCGCGACGCGCCGGCCAATGCCGGTGCGGGGACCGTGGCGCGATCCAGCGGGTGTACCTGACGCGTGGCTGCTGCATCCCTCGCTGATGATCGTCGGCGTCGGGCGCAGGGCCGGCGATGGGAACGGGATGGCGGTCACGGGTGGAGCTACCTCCAAGGCGTGACGTCGCTACCGAAGCGATGCCTCCACGGCCATCTGGTAATCGGTATTGCAGTTGCCGCCGTGCTGCATGGCCGGACAATATTTTGACCGGATCTGCGCCCTGGTCTCCGCGAAGGGACGGGCGCGAATTCACCGCACGCGATGCACGGGCGATCTATTGCCCGAAGATATGCCGCAGCGCCGTTCGCGTTATCATCGGTACTGAAGCGCGATCGGCGGGCTGCTGCGCCAGGCCATGGACGATTGCCATCAGCAGGCGGGCAAGATCCGGCCCGGGCATCGGCGGGGTCAGGCCGGCGGCCGCCGCGATGGCATCAAGCAGATCGGCAAGCACCGTGATCCTCTTCTCGAAGCCGGCCTGGATCGCATCCGTGAGGGACGGATCGCGGCTGGCGAGCGCATGTGCTTCGGTCACCAGCCAGACCGCAACAGGGTCGGCCGCATGCTCCGCCGAGAATTGCGCGATGGCGTCGAGTGTCTGCGGCAGATCGGTGGCGGCGAGCGCCCGCAGCCCATCCAGCGTGGCCATCTGCTTGGTACGCAGGCGCTCGAGCAGGGCCAGGATCATCGCCTCCCGGCTCTCGAAATTCGAGTAGAAGGCGCCCTTGGTGAAGCCGGCCGCGATCGCGACGTCGTTGACGGACATCCCGCCGAAGCCGCGCTGCGCGACCAGCCGCTCGGCAGCCACCATAAGGGCCTCGCGGGTTTCGGCCTGGGAGCGGGAGCGGGACGTCAATGATCTGTGAGCCATGGGGATACCAATTGATATGTCAAATACCGATAGGTATTACCATAAAGGTACGCCGATTGGGAAGTGAATACCCTGATGAGTAGCCTGACTCACGCCACCTTCGCCGCTGGCAAATGGAACGCCGCCGGCGTCGGCCGATCGCAATGCTCGGCGCCTGCAGGGTGCTCGCGGCATCGCCGTCGGACTCAGCCTGTCCTGCCTGCTGTGGATGCTGATACTGGCGGCTTTCGTCCGTCACTGAACGCCCGCCCGGCTGGCGGATCTGGTGGCTATGCCACCAGCCAGGGAGAGGATTGCCGCCTGGGCGCCCGATGACCGAGGGGCGACTGGCCCGGAAATCTGAAGAAGTGTCAGCATTGCCCTGAACGCATGCCGTCCGAGTACCGGAATACCCGCCGGTTGGATGGGTAACGCCGCATAAATTGGTTTTGACATCGGCATGTTTGCACTCACGGCATGGCTGCCCGCGATTTACATGGAACGGTGAGGCAAGATTCGGTACTGAGCGCACCGAAGAAATAATAAGACACGGTAAAGTCACGGATCGGGCATCACATTATGGCCGATCTAATCATTCTACCTTGTTCCGAGGATTTCGCTGCCGTCTATGGGCAGCGAAATCGTTTTTTGCGGAAATGGTCGAAGTTATGAGAAGGCAAGATCGGCAAAGGGGCGTCTCCATGGCGAAGCATGCGCTGGCTGGCGCGCCAGGAGCCTCATCCCGTCCGCCCAGGGCGAGGATCCCGCTGCGGCAGGCGGCGCTGCTCTCCGTGTCGTTGGCCGCGGTCGCACCTGTGGCGCACGCCCAGAATGCCTGGCTCGGCGGAACTTCAGGCAACTGGACGGATGGCCCCAACTGGAGCCTGGGCATCGCGCCGGGAGCCGGCGGCGGCGGAGAGAATGACCAGGCGGCGATCGATAATGCACCGGCCGCCAGGCTCGACCTGTCGCAACTTGGCGGTGCGCTCTTCCTCAATACGCTGGGCATCGGCGGCACCGCGGGCAGTGCCGGCGACCTCAGCATCGCAGTGCCCTCAAATGGCGGTTTCTATAGCCCCATATTTCCCGGCGCCTTCGCGCTCGGCACCAATGGCGGCACGGGGACCCTGACCGTTGACCTGACAGCCGGAGGGACGCCGAGCGCGGCGATTGTCTTTGGCGCAGGCTACGCCTTCGGCGTGGGCGCGGGTTCGGCGGCGCAGCTCAACGTGCTCGGCATCGGGCTGCAGGGCGGCACCGGCAATGCCCAGTGGCTCGCGATTTGGGCAGACCCCGCGAATACCACGGTGTTCGGCGATGCGGGCGGCACGGCGCAGATCGCGGTATCTGGAGCCGCCGCGGCCATCCAGGCGGGGGCGGCCGGCATCGCCTTGGGCAGCGGCGCCGGCTCCTTTGGCAGCATGACGATCGACAATGGCGGCCGAGGCATCTTCTTCGCCGATGGCAGCGTCTCTCCGCAATTCATCATCGGTGACAGCGGCGGCAGAGGCGAGGTGACCGTCACCGGCACTGGTCCCGACGGCACGCCGAGCCGGGTCTATTTCCTGCAGGGTCAGGCCGTCATCGGCAATGGGCCCGGCGGGGTCGGCGTGCTCACCGTGACCGGCGGCGCCCAGGCCATCAGCGGCCCCGGCCCCTGCACCGGCGGTGGCGGCGGCAACAACGGTGGTGGCAACAACGGCGGTGGCAACAACGGCGGTAGCAGCGGCGGCAACAGCAAGATGGCGGATGGCAGTCAGCCGGACCCGGGCAAGCCAGAGTTGAACAAGGTCGTCGGGACGAATGACTGCGCCAGCAGCGGCGCGCCGGCCATCGGCCTCAATGGCGGCAGCGGTACGGCCACTGTCAGCGGCCCGGGATCGATCTGGTACGTCACCGGCCGGACACCGTCGAGCAGCGATCCGAATGCCCCGCAGATCGGCGCGGTCGGGAATCTCACCGTCGGCGGCGCCGGCAGCACGGGCGTGCTGACTCTGGCCGACGGCGGTCGCGTCGCCCTCGGCCAGGGCGCCTTCGTTGCCGATCCCAACGCGGGCTTCCTGGTCAGCCTGACGAACTTCACGACCGGGCTGGGCACGCTGTCCGTGGCGGAGCCGGGCGCGAGCGGCACGGTGAATTTCGGTGCTCCGGCGGGCGCGGCGCCGGTGGCGCCGGGCTTCCTGGAGGCCGCGGCCATCCAGTTCAACGACCCGAACGGCCGGCTAGTCTTCAACCACACGGCAACGGACTACACCTTCGCGATCCCGACCAGCGGGCCCGGCAGCCTGCAGACGCTCGCCGGCACGACGATCCTGACCACGCCCGGCGCCATGGCCTATACCGGCCCGACCCTGGTCGATGGCGGCATCCTGCGCGCCGGTGCCGTCGATGTGCTGTCGCAGGGCTCGCAGCACAGCGTCGGCCCGGCCGGCCAGCTCGACCTCGCCGGCTTCAACCAGACGGTGCCCGGCATGACCAATGCCGGCCTGATCACCATGAACCCTGCCCCAGGCGCGGTGCCGGGCACCACGCTGACGGTGGCGGGCGGCAATTATGTCGGCCAGGGCGGCGTGATCGCGATCAACACGGTGCTGGCGGGCGACGGTGCGCCGTCCGACAGGCTGGTGGTTAATGGCGGCACCGCGACCGGCGATACCATCTTGCGCGTCACGAATGCCGGCGGCACGGGCGCGCTGACCGCCGCCGACGGCATCCAGGTGGTGCAGGCGCAGAATGGTGGCAGCACCGCGGCCGGTGCCTTCCGTCTCGATACCCGCGTCGCTGTCGGGGCCTTCGAGTACCAACTCTTCCGCGGCGGCAGCACGAACGCGAATGACTGGTTCCTGCGCTCCGCCCTGATCGCGGTGCCTGGAAGCACAGCCGCGGCGGTGGAGGTGGCGCCGGGCGTTGTCGCGGCACTGCCGGCACCGGGTGCGCCGGCGATCCCGCTCTATCGGCCAGAGGTGGCGCTGTACGCACCGGTGCCGGCGATCGCGCGGCAGATGGGCCTGGCGACACTCGGCACCCTGCATGAACGTGTCGGCGAGGAGGAGAACCTGCGCGGCATCGCGGAGAGCCGCGCCTATGCCGATGGTGCCTGGGCCCGCGCCTTCGGCGAGCGCGTGCGCAACCGCTGGGAC
>DASYDR010000139.1:0-10462 GCA_036499545.1 Roseomonas sp.
GCCGCGGCCGAGGCGGGCGCCATCGCGCATATGAATGCCGACCATGCCGATGCCTGCGCCGATATCGCCCGCGCCCATTGCGGCGCCGGCGCGGGGAAATGGCGCCTAACGGCCATCGACCTGGATGGCTGCGATCTTAGCGATGGTAATAGAGCGGCGCGTTTTTGGTTCCCGGAGCCAATTTTGGATGCGGGCGGCCTGCATCGGGCACTGGTCCAAGCCGCTCGATCGGCCCGGGGATTGATCTAATCTACTGATTCTACAGAGGTATGCGCTGGCAGCAGGGCGGTTTTCGCCAGGTTGTACGTCTATGCCCTGGACAGGCCATATTTTCGCCGTCACTTAAGATGACACAAGATCGATCGTTAAGGTTGTACCCTGTCGGGTCCACCTGCCGCCGTTCGGAGACATGTCATGACCGACCTCACCGCTGCCCTCGCGGGCACTGGCGTTACCGCCACTGGTTCCCTGCGCGCCAATCTGCTGGCCCCGGCCCTGGTGGCCGAGGCGCTGCGCCGGGGCGAGGGCCGCCTGTCCGAGGACGGCGCCTTCATGGCTGTCACCGGCCAGCACACCGGCCGTTCGGTGCAGGACAAGTTCGTGGCCGATGAGCCGGAGACGACCGGCGCGATCTGGTGGGGCAAGGTCAACCAGAAGCTGCCCGCCGACGCCTTCCAGCGGCTGGCCGCCGATGTGCGCGCCTGGCTGGGCGCCCGCGGCGAGCTCTACACCCAGGACCTCTATGCCGGCGCCGATCCGGCGCATCGCATCCGGGTGCGGCTGGTGACGACCAATGCCTGGCACGCGCTGTTCGCGCGCAACATGTTCATCCGCCCGGCGGCGGAGGAACTGGCCGGCTTCACGCCGGACTTCACCATCCTGCATGCGCCGGAGATGGAGGCGGACCCCGCGAAGCACGGCTGCCGCGGCACGACCGCGATCGGGCTGTCCTTCGCGCAGCGGGTGATCTGCATCGCCGGCACGAGCTATGCGGGCGAGATCAAGAAGTCGATCTTCACGGTCATGAACTGGCTGCTGCCGGCGCGCGGCGTGCTGCCGATGCATTGCAGCGCCAATGTGGGCGAGAAGGGCGATACCGCCCTGTTCTTCGGCCTGTCCGGCACCGGCAAGACCACCCTGTCCTCCGATCCCGATCGCCGGCTGATCGGCGATGACGAGCATGGCTGGTCGGCCGATGGCGTCTTCAATTTCGAAGGCGGCTGCTATGCCAAGGTCATCGACCTGTCGGCCGAGGCGGAGCCGCAGATCTTCGCCGCGACCCACCGCTTCGGCACGGTGCTGGAGAATGTGGTCTCCGACACCGCCGGCAAGCTCGACCTGGCGGATCGCTCGCTGACCGAGAACACCCGGTCCTGCTACCCGATCCACTACATCCCGAACGTGGTTGCCGAAGGCCGCGCCGGCCTGCCGAAGAACGTGGTGATGCTGACTGCGGATGCCTTCGGCGTGCTGCCGCCGATCGCGAAGCTCTCGGCCGCACAGGCGATGTACCACTTCCTGTCGGGCTACACCGCGCGCGTCGCCGGCACCGAGAAGGGCCTGGGCAAGGAGCCGCAGGCGACCTTCTCCACCTGCTTCGGCGCGCCCTTCCTGCCGCGGCATCCGGAAGTCTACGGCAAGATGCTGGCGGAGCGGATCGCGGCTGATGGCGCCGATTGCTGGCTGGTGAACACCGGCTGGACCGGCGGCGCCTATGGCACCGGCAAGCGCATGTCGATCAGGCACACCCGCGCCCTGCTGAAGGCGGCGCTGGATGGTTCGCTGGCGAAGGCGGAATTCGTGCGCGACCCCTTCTTCGGGCTGATGATTCCGAAGGCGGTGCCGGGCGTGCCGGCCGAAGTGCTGAACCCGCGCGAGACCTGGGCCGACAAGGCCGCCTATGACCGCACCGCGAAGGAGCTGGTGGCGCGGTTCGAGAAGAATTTCGAGACCTTCGCCGGCGCCGTCGATGACAGCGTCCGCGAAGTCGCGATCCGCGCGGCGGCCTGATACCGCAAACTCGCTTCCGGCGGATACCGCCGGAGCGGATTCCGGCCTAAGCTGGCGGCATGGACAGGCCGCCAGCCTCTTTTGCGAAAGTCCGCGCGTGAGCACGGGGTTCGACTGGCTCCGGGGCGAAGGCGCGACCAACGTGCTCGGTGGCTCCCTGCTGCCCTGTTCGGTCGCGCCGCTCACCGGCTTCCTGCGCGATGGCTGCTGCCATACCGATGTCGAGGACACCGGCCGCCATGTCGTCTGCGCGGAGATGACGGCGGCCTTCCTGGCCTTCAGCCTGACCCGCGGCAACGACCTGATGACGCCGCGCCCGTCGCTCCGCTTCGCCGGCCTGAAGCCCGGCGACCGCTGGTGCCTTTCGGCCTTGCGATGGGAAGAAGCGCGCCGGCATGGCTGCGCGCCGCCGGTGCTGCTGGAAGCGACGCATGTCGCGGCGCTGGAGGTCTGCGCGCTGGAACATCTGCGCGCCTATGCACTGGATATGGACTGACGCGCCGACTAGAGCAGGATGCGTTCGCAAGCGCTCACGCATCCTGCTCCAGGGCTTTGTTTGATCGCGTGATTCACGGTTTTCGGTGATTCGACCTCAACCGATCACGCTCTATTCGGCGGCCGCGACCTGCAGGCGCCGGCGGGCGGAGAATTCCTGGCGGATCGCCATCGCCGCGGTCAGGCCGGTGAACACCGCCGCCAGCAGGAAGACCAGCGACGGTCGCCCGGCATCCAGCAGCATCCCGAAGGTGAGCGGCCCCACCGTGCCGCCGATGTTGAAGCCGGTGGAGACGATGCCGAAGACCCGCCCTTCCATGCCGCGCGGGGAGGCGGCGCGGACCAGCATGTCGCGCGACGGCATGATCATGCCGGTCAGCAGGCCGGCCAGGCCCATGATCAGGATCACCGGCGCCGCCGGCAGCGCGGTCAGCCCCAGCGTCAGGATCAGCACCGTCGCGGCGCCGAAGCCGCCGGCCGCCACCAGCCCGTGCTTCGTGGTGCGGTCGGCGATGACGCCGCCCGCCAGCACGCCGATCGCGCTCATCGCCAGCCAGGCGGTCAGCGCGGCATTGGCGGCATCCAGCGACAGCCCATTGCCCTCGGTCAGGGCGACGACGGAAAAGGCCTGCAATCCGCCGGAGGACAGCGCCAGCAGGGTGAAGAAGCCGGTCAGCGCGATGATGGCGGGCGAGAGGATGAGCTTGAGCGAGACTGCATCCTTGGGCTTGCGCGTCGCGCGCGCCGCTGCCGTCTCGCCGAAGGCGCCGGGCAGCAGCGGCAGCGCCGCCAGGGGGCCGAGCAGCCCCGCCACGACCAGCGCGGGTCCAAGGCCGAGTTCGAGCTTGAAGGCGAGCAGCAGCATCAGCGCGGGCGCCACCGCGCCGCCCAGATAGCCGGCGAAGGTGTGGATGGAGAAAGCGCGGCCCATCCGCGCTTCCGTCACATTGGCCGACAGGATCGCGTAGTCGGCCGGGTGGTAGACACTGTTCGCGAGCCCGGCCAGCAGCCCGGCCGCCAGCAGCATCGGATAGCTCGGGAACAGGCCGAGCAGCACGAAAGCCAGCCCGGCGAGCAGCAGGCCGGAGACCAGCACCCGCCGCGCCCCCAGCCGGTCCACCAGGAAGCCGACCGGTGCCTGGGTCAGCCCGCTGACCACGTTGAACAGGGTCAGCGCCAGGCCGAGTTCGACGAAGCCGACGCCGAGCGTATCGCGCAGCAGCGGGAACAGCGGCGGCAGCACCAGGATGTGCAGGTGGCTGACGAAATGCGCCCCGCAGATGGTCAGCAGCGTGCGGCGTTCGCTCATCAATGCGCCTCCGACCAGCTCCGCCCGGTGCCGATCTCGACCGCGAGCGGCACGCGCAGCGTGGCCACGCCTTCCATGATGCGCTTCACCAGGGCGGTGGTCGCCTCGACCTCCGTCTCCGGCACTTCGAAGACCAGTTCGTCATGCACCTGCAGCAGCATGCGCGCGGTGAGGCCGGCTTCGCGCAGCGCCTTCGGCAGCCGTACCATGGCGCGCTTGATCACCTCGGCGGCGCCGCCCTGGAACGGGGCGTTGATCGCGGCGCGCTCGGCGCCGGCGCGCCGCGCCGGGTCCTTGGTGTTGATGTCGGCGATCCAGATCTTGCGGCCGAAGGCGGTGCGGACGAAGCCCTGCGCCCGCGCATCCTGTTTCAGCTTTTCCATGGAATCGCGGATGCCGGGATATTGCGCGAAATAGGCATCGATGATGCCGCGGCCTTCGCCCGGCGTGATGCCGAGGCGGGAGGCGAGGCCGAAGGCGGACATGCCGTAGATCAGGCCGAAATTGATCGTCTTGGCGCGCCGCCGCGCTTCCTTGTCGACGCTGCCCGGCGGCAGCTTGAACACCTCGGCCGCGGTGCGGGCGTGGATGTCCTCGCCATGCGCGAAGGCTTCGCGGAGCGTCGGCACGTCGGCGAGGTCGGCCAGCAGCCGCAGCTCGATCTGGCTGTAATCGGCGCTCATCAGCACATGGCCGGGCTCCGCCACGAAGGCGCGGCGGATGCGCTGACCTTCCTCGGTGCGGACCGGGATGTTCTGCAGGTTGGGCTCGGTCGAGGCGATCCGGCCGGTCGTGGTGTTGGCCATCGAATAGCTGGTGTGGACACGGCCGCTGCGGCTGTCGAGCTGGGCGGAAAGCCCTTCGACATAGGTCGATTTCAGCTTGGCGATCTGGCGCCAGTCGAGCACCGCGCGCGCCAGGTCGACGCCCTGGCCGGCGAGGTCCTCCAGCACCGTCACATCGGTGGAATAGGCGCCGGCCTTGCCTTTCTTGCCGCCCGGCAGCTTCATCTCGTCGAACAGGATCTCGCCGAGCTGCTTCGGCGAGCCGACATTGAAGGGCCGGCCCGCGAGCGCATGGATGCGGGCTTCCATGGTCACCAGGCGCTGGCCGAAATCCTCGCCGAGGCGGGCAAGCTCGGCGCCGTCGACCTTGATGCCGGCCATCTCCATCTCGCAGAGCACGCCGATCATCCGGCGCTCGATCTGCTCGTAGAGCACCAGCGATCCGTCCTGGCGCAGCCGCGGCCGCAGCACCTGCCAGAGGCGGAGCGTGACGTCGGCATCCTCCGCCGCATAGGCGGTCGCCTTGTCCAGCGCCACCTGGGCGAAGGGAATGCGGGCGCGGCCGGTACCGGTGACCTCGTCATAGGGGACCGGCACATGGCCGAGATGCAGCTGCGACAGCTCATCCATCCCGTGCCCGTGCCGCCCGGCCTCCATGGCGTAGGAGATCATCATGGTGTCGTCGACCGGCGCGACGGCGATGCCGCCATTCACCGGCTGCGCCAGCACTTCCAGGTCGTATTTCGCGTGCTGGAACACCTTCAGCACCGCGGCATCCTCGAGCAGCGGCTGCAGCGCGGCCAGCGCCGCCTCGGCCGGGATCTGCTCGGGCGGTGGCGCGGCCAGCATGTCCTGCGTCCCGGCCAGGCCGTGGCGCAGCGGCACGTAGCAGGCGCGGCCTGGGGCCGTGGCCATCGACAGCCCGACCAGGTTGGCGCGCAGCGAATCCAGGCTGTCGGTCTCGGTATCGAAGCCGATCACCCCGGCGGTCCGCGCTTCCGCGATCCAGCGGTGCAGCGTGTCGAGGTCGGTGACGGTCTCATAGGGGCCGAAGGGCGGGGCTTCGGCTTCCAGCGGCACCGCGGGTTCCAGCGCCGCATCCGGCCGCGGTACCGATGGGTGCGCCGGCGTTTCCCCGAAGCCCAAGCGGGCCAGCAGGCTGCGGAAGCCCTGGGTGCGCAGGAAGCGCTCCAGCTTGGCGGCGTCCGGGGCGCGGGCGGCCAGCGCGTCCATCGGTTCCGGCAGCGGGGTGTTCTCGTCGAGCAGCACCAGCCGCTTCGAGATCCGCGCCAGCTCGGCATTGGCGATCAGCGCCTCGCGCCGCTTCGGCTGCTTGATCGAAGGGGCGGCGGCCAGCAGCGCTTCCAGCCCGCCATGCTCCAGCAGCAGCTGCGCCGCGGTCTTGACGCCGATGCCGGGCACGCCCGGCACGTTGTCGGTGGGATCGCCGGCCAGCGCCTGCACATCGACCACCATCGACGGCGGCACGCCGAACTTCTCCAGCACCTCCGGCTCGCGGATCGGCTTCTGCTTGATCGGGTCCAGCATCTCGACGCCGTCGCGCACGAGCTGCATCAGGTCCTTGTCGGAGGAGACGATGGTGACCCGGCCGCCCTCGTCGCGGAAGGCCTTGGCATAGGCGGCGATCAGGTCGTCCGCCTCGTAATTGTCGAGCTCGACGCAGCAGACGCCGGACGCGGCGGTCGCTTCGCGGATCAGCGCGAATTGCGGGATCAACTCCGGCGGCGCCTCGGGGCGGTGGGCCTTGTAGTCGGGGTAGATCGCGTTGCGGAAGGTGACGCGGCCGGCATCGAAGACCACGGCGATGTGGCTGCCGACATGCTTCTGCAGGAACTGCGTCAGCATCTGGGTGAAGCCGAACACGGCGTTCACCTGCACGCCGTCCGGCCGCGTCATCGGCGGCAGCGCATGGAAGGCCCGGAAGATGTAGCCGGAGCCGTCCACCAGGATCAGGTGGCGCTCCGGCGCGCCCTCAGTGGTGGTCGCCACCGCCCGCGCCTTCCTTCAGCACGTAGGTGATCGAGCAATAGGGGCAGGTGACCTCGGTGCCCTCGATGCGCAGCCAGACGCGGGGATGGCCGAGCGCGCCGGCGGCCTCTCCGTCGCAGGCGATGGCGCGGCGTTCCACCACCACCCGCTGCTCGGGCGTCACGCCGGCCACGGGGTGCGGCGTATAGCCGGTCTGTTGCTGGTCGCGCATGAGCCGCGTTCCCTGTCCGTTCGAATGGGCCGTGATCCACAGCATAAAGAGGCGCGGGCGGATGGACCAGAGCGGGGGCGGCCCCATACTCTGCGTACACCGATGAACCGCCGCACGCTCCTCGCAACCCTCCCGGCGCTGGCCGCCTGCACGCCGGTCGTGATGTCGGCCGGGCCGCCGCGCCTGACGCCCGCGGTCGATGGCGACCATCTGGTGATGGCCGATGGCGCCCTGTTGCCGCTGCGGCGCTGGCTGCCGGAGGGCGCGCCCCGGGCCGTGATCCTCGGCCTGCACGGCTTCGGCGAATATGCCCGCAGCTTCCTGGAAGATGCGGCCCCCCTGTTCACCGGCCAGGGCGTCGCGCTCTACGGCATCGATCAGCGCGGCTTCGGCGCCGCCCCGAACCACGGCTTCTGGGCGGGGACGGAGACGCTGGTCGCGGATGCGGCGACGGCCTGCGCCCTGCTGCGCGCCCGTCATCCGGGCGTGCCGCTGGTGCTGATGGGGGAGAGCATGGGGGGCGCGGTCGCCATGGTCGCGGCGGCCGGGGGGGGCCTTGCCGCCGACGGCCTGGTGCTGCTGGCGCCGGCGATCTGGGGGCGCAACACCATGTCCCGCACGCTCCGCTTCTTCGTCGGCGTCGCCGGCTTCATGCTGCCGCGCTGGGGCTTCCGCAACAGTTTTGGCGGCATCACGCCGACCAACAACGAAGCGGCACTGATCCGCTGGTCCCGCGACCCGCTGATCCTGCGGGAAACACGGGTCGATGCGGCGATCGGCCTGATCGACCTGATGGATGCCGCCGTCGCGGCCGCGCCGCGGCTCGGCGCCTTCGGCAAGCCGGTGCTGATCCTGCATGGCGGCAAGGACCAGCTCATCCCCGCCGGCCCGACGCGGGCGGTGCTGCAGAGCCTGCCGGCCACGCTGCCGGTGACGCTCGGCTTCTATCCGGACGGCTACCACCAGTTGCTGCGCGACGAAGGCGGCACCGTGGTGGTGCGCGACATCCTGGCCTGGGTGACGGTGCCGGACGCGCCGCTGCCCTCGGGCGCGGAGGTCGCCGCGGCGCGATGGCTCGCGACACCGGCGGGCTGAGGATGCGGCGGGAGCCGTTCCTCGGCCTGGAAGGGGCCTTCGCGGCGCTGCTCTCGCTGCTGGTGATGGCGGCCAGCCTCGGTATCTCCCTGCTTCTGGCGATGCGCCAGGTCCGGCGCATCGCCATGGCGGCGCCTGTCACCGCCCCGCCGGCCGGCCGCGCCCTGGTGCTCGGCCGCCGGCTGGACGCGCCGGAGCCCGGCCCGGACTACGGCGCCCGGCTACGGCGCGCGGCGCGCCTGGCCGCGGCCGATCCCGGGCTGGTGCTGGTGGTGCTGGGCGGCGTGACGCGCGCCGGCCTGCCCTCCGAAGCCGCCGCCGGGCGCATGATGCTGGCCAGGCTCGGCATCGCGCCGGCGCGCATCCTCACCGAGGACACCTCCCGGCATACCCTGGAGAATCTGCGCGCCTTCCGCGCGCATTTCGGCCCCGGCACCCTGCCCGACCTGCTGGTCACCAGCCGCGTCCACCTGGCGCGCAGCCTGCGGATGGCGCAGGGCCTCGGCCTCGTCCTGCTGCCTTGCGCCGCGGAGGATGCCGCCCGTGTCACCCCGCTGGGTGTGCTGCGGGAGGCTATTTTCCTGCATTGGTACCGGGTGGGGGAGGCCTATGCGATGGCGACGGCGAACCAGGCGATGCTCCGGCGCATTCGTTAGAAGAACATCGCCGGCAGGTTGAGAATTGCTCACCTTTCGCAGCTGCGAGATCCCGGTCTCGTGAGCAGGGGCGATGTAATTGACCCGGCAACGCCCGTTGCGCTTCCTTTGCAGCGCCGGGCCGGACATCGGCACCCTCGTTTTCGGCGTCCGACGCGGCTTTCCGCGGAGAATCGTACCATGCGAAGACATGACAGAACGATCATGCAGCGCGGCCCCATCACGATGCCCGTGATGTTTGGTAACTCGGAGGCGGGCTGCCTCATCCGGTACCAGCAAGGTAGCCCGCGCGCCTGAGAGTGCATCGCCATCGCCTGCGCGCCTTACTGCCGGGAGACACCAAGCATGACCGAGCCCCTCCGGAAACCTGTCCGCCGCCGTCTGGCGTTCGGCGCGGCCGCGGTCGTCGTCGTGGGCGCCGTGGCTTTCTTCGCACTGAACCCGCGGGAGCCGGCGGAGGCGCAGAACCGGCCGCGCCAGCCCCCTGCCGTGCCGGTGCAGGTGGGCACGGTGGGCACATCCGACGTGCCGCTGCTGCTGGACGGTCTCGGCACCGTGCAGGCCTACAACACGGTGACCGTGCGCGCGCGCGTCGATGGCGAACTGCAGCAGGTGCTCTTCACCGAAGGCCAGGTGGTGCATGCCGGCGACGTGCTGGCCCGCATCGATCCGCGGCCCTACCAGGCGGCGCTCGACCAGGCCGTCGCCAGGAAAGCGCAGGACGAGGCGCAACTCGCCAATGCGCAGCGCAACCTGCAACGCTACATGGCACTCCCCGCCGGTGATGCCATCAGCCAGCAGCAGCGTGACACCCAGGCCGCGCTGGTGCGGCAGTTGCAGGCCCAGGTCGCGGGCGACCAGGCGCAGATCGACAGCGCCCAGACCCAGCTCGGCTACGCCACCATCACCTCCCCCATCGACGGCGTCACCGGCATCCGCCTGGTCGACCAGGGCAATATCGTGCATGCCGCCGATACCGGCGGCCTCGTCGTCATCACCCAGGTGCAGCCGATTTCGGTGATCTTCTCGCTGCCCACCGCGCGGCTGCCCCAGATCCGGCGCGGCATGGCGGCGGGGGCGCTGCCGGTCCGGGCGATGGATGGCCAGACGGTGCTGGGCCAGGGCCAGCTCGCCCTGGTCGACAACCAGATCGATCAGGCGACCGGCACGGTGCGGCTGAAGGCGGTATTCCCCAATGCCGACAACGCGCTGTGGCCCGGGCAATTCGTGAATGCGCGGCTGCAGGTCCATGTCGAGCAGGGCGCGCGGACGGTGCCGTCCGCCGCGATCCAGCGCGGCCCCGACGGCAGCTATGTCTATGTGGTCCGGCCGGACCAGACGGTGGCGATGCAGGCGGTGCAGGTGCAGCGCTACCAGAGCCAGCTCGCGGTGATCGACGATGCGCTGGCGGTCGGCACCCAGGTGGTGACGGCGGGCCAGTACCGGCTGTCGCCCGGTGCGAGGGTCGAGGCGCAGCAGGCCGCCGTCGCCGCCGCCACGCCGGCGCCCGGTGCGCCACCTGCAGCCGCCGTGCCTGCCGCCGCCGCGCCGCCAAGCCCGGTCCAGGGGCGCTGAGAGATGGGCATCTCCTCCGGTTTCATCAGGCGGCCGGTCGCGACCACGCTGATGATGATGGCGTTGCTGCTGGTGGGCGTCGTCGCCTATCCGCTGCTGCCGGTGGCGCCGCTGCCGCAGGTCGATTTCCCGACCATCCAGGTCACCACGCAGTTGCCGGGCGCCAGTCCGGAGACCATGGCCTCCACGGTGACGGCGCCGCTGGAGCGGCAGTTCGCGCAGATCCCCGGCGTCACCCTGATGACGTCGAGCAGCACGCAGAATGTCAGCTCGATCACCGTGCAGTTCGACCTGTCGCGCAACATCGATGCCGCCG
>DASYDR010000140.1:0-3836 GCA_036499545.1 Roseomonas sp.
GCGACCCGCTCGGCCGCCGCCAGCGCGACACCGCCGGCGCGCTCGACAACGGCGCCGATACCCGCGTGCCGGAGGAGGCCGAGGTGCTGCGCACCCGCCGCCTGCAGGAGGAGCTGCGCCGCCGCGGCGCCGAACGCGAACGCCCGCCGGCGGAACTCGACTACATCGACCGGCTGCTCCGCCAGTTCTGACTGGCCCCTCCGGCCCACCCCTCACGGCTGCGGGCCGTCGCCAGTCGCGGCGGGGCGAGCGCAGCGATGCGCCCGGGGCCCGAGGACAGTAAAAGCCGCTACAAACCCACCGCGCGATAGGCGCGCTCAGCCGGCGGCCAGGCCTGCACGATCTGGTCGCGCCGCGTGAGCGTGCCGGCCAGGATGCCGATGAGCATCGCCAGGGTGAAAATCCAGGCCAGCAGCAGCCCGATGCGGCGCGGCGGCCTGGCCGGCGCGGCCGTCTGCGGCGGCGCCTCCAGCACCGTCACGGCGAGTGGTTCCAGTTCCGGCGCCAGGGCCGGAGCGGGCGCCGGGGGTGGCGGCGCGATGGCCTGCGGCGTCCAGACACGGCCGCAGCGCGCGCAGCGCATGGCGCGCGGCGCGCCCACCAGCAGGTGGTCGGGCACCTCATATTCGGCGGCACAGTCGGGGCAGGCGATGCGCATGGATCGCTAAGGTGGACAGCCCGCGCCGCCCGCACAAGCCCGTGTGCCACCACCGAAGGTTGAGGCATCCCCATCCGTCATGGCATGAGGGGCCATGCAGCGCTCCGGCCCCGTGGTCCGATTCGATGCGGTCGGCCTGGCCTACCCCGCTCCCGGCGGCAGGCGCGGTGCCGAGGTGCTGCGCGACGTCTCGCTGGCGCTCGACGAAGGCTCCTTCACCTGGCTGCTCGGGCCGTCCGGGGCCGGCAAGACCTCCGTGCTGCGGTTGATGCATGCGGCGCTGCGCCCCACCCGCGGCGCGGTCGAGGTCCTGGGCATCGGCACCGATGCCGTGCCGCGCCGGGCCCTGCCTGAGCTGCGGCGGCGCATCGGCGTGGTGCACCAGGACCTGCGGCTGCTGCCGCATCTTTCGACCTTCGACAATGTCGCGCTGCCGCTGCGCCTCGCCCGCCGCCCCGAAGCGGTGGTCGCCGAGGATGTCGCCGAGATCCTGCGCTGGATCGGGCTGGAACACCGCGCCCATGCGCGGCCGGCGGAGATGTCGGGCGGCGAGCAGCAGCGGGCCGCGATCGCCCGCGCCGTGGTCTCTCGCCCGACCCTGCTGCTGGCCGATGAGCCGACCGGCAATGTCGACGCCGCCCAGGCGCGGCGGCTGCTGGCGCTCTTCGCGGAAATGAACCGCCTGGGCACCACGATCGTCATCGCCACCCACAGCGACGACCTGGTGCAGCGCTTCCCGGCGCCGGCCATGCGCCTCGAACGCGGACAGATCCATGGCCACGACGCGGGCTGAGCGGGCGCGGCGGCGCGCCGGGGCACGCGACCCGCTCGGGTTGCGGCGCGCCATGTCGGACCGGCTGCTGCAGGCGCTGATCGCGGCGATGGCGTTGCTGGCGGCCCTGGCCTTCGCCGGCGCTCAGGCCGCCGACAGCTTCGCCGAGCGCTGGCGGAGCGGTGCCGAATCGGCGGTGACCGTCCAGGTGCCGGACCCGTCGCTGACCCGGATGGCGCTGGCGCTCGGCGTACTGTCCGTCATGCCGGAGGTGGCGGAAGCCAACCCGGTCGATGCCGACCGCCTGGCGGAGCTGCTGCGCCCCTGGCTCGGCGACCAGCCGGCGCTGCCCCTGCCGGGGGTGATCGAGGTGCGGCTGCGCGACCTCAATGCCGATGTGGCGCTGATCGGCGACAAGCTGGCGGAAGCGGTGCCGGGCGCGGTGACCGAGGCGCATGGCGTCTGGGTGGCGCGGCTGGCGGCGCTGGCGAATGGCGTGCGCGGCCTGGCGCTGGCGGCGCTGGGGCTGGTGGCGCTGATTGCGATCGCGGTCGTTGCCGTCGCGGTCCGGGCCGGCATCTCGGCGCGGCAGGAGAGCGTGCTGGTGCTGCACCAGCTCGGTGCCACCGGGGCAGAGATCGCGGGCCGCTTCGCCCGTCGCGCGGCGGTATTGGCGATCTGCGGCGGCGCCGCCGGCGCGGTGCTGGCGGTGCCGGCCTTCTTCGTGCTGGCCCGGCTGGCGCAGCCCTTCGCGGATGCGGCGCCCGCGGCAGGGCTGGCTGCCCTGCCCTGGGAGCAGGTGCCCTGGGCCGACCTGGCGCTGGTGCCGCTGGCGGCGGCGGCGATCGGCTGGCTGACCGCCCAGGTGGTGGTGCGGCGGTGGCTGGCAAGGCTGCCGTGACCCATCGAATACCGTCATCATGAGTGCCGTCGGTCGCAGCATCCAAGGTCCCGGTCGCGGCACATCCACCGCCATGAAGCGCCTGCTGCTCCTGTTCTCGGTCGGCCCGGCGGCCATCCTGGCCGCGCTGTTCGGCGGCTTCCTCTGGTTCCAGGGCTATGTCGCCGCGCTGCCCGAAGCGCCGGAGGAGAAGACCGACGGCATCGTCGTGCTGACCGGCGGGGCGGAGCGCGTGGAGACCGCGCTCCGCCTGCTGGCGCAGGATCGCGCCCGCCTGCTGCTGGTGACCGGCGCCCATCGCGACGCCAGCTTCGCCGACATCGCGGAGGCTTCCGGCTTCGATCCGGCGCCGCTGGCCGACCGCGTGACCATCGGCCGCGCCGCCGCGACCACGCGCGGCAATGCGGCCGAGACCGCCGCCTGGGTCCAGGCCGAGGACCTGCGCAGCATCCGGGTGGTGACCGCCGGCTACCACATGCCGCGCGCCCTGCTGGAACTGCATCGCGCGCTGCCGGATGTGCGCCTGGTGGCGCATCCGGTGCTGCCCGCGCGCCTCGCGGCGGCCGGTGCCCTGCCCTTGGCCCGGCGCTGGTCGCTGTTGCTCGGCGAATATGCCAAATGGCTGCTCGCCCAGGCCGGACTCTCCTCCCTGACCCCGGCGCGCGGCGATGCGCGGGACCGATGACGGCTGAAGGATCACCGATGAACTTCCTGCGTTCGCTGCTCTTCAACCTGCTGTTCCTGCCCTTCACCGCCCTCATCTGCATCTTCGGCCAGGCGATGCTGCTGGCGCCGCCGGAGCGGCTGCATGCCTATGTGCGCGGCTGGGCACGGGTCGTGCTGTGGCTGCTGCGCATCGTCTGCGGCATCAAGGTCCGGATCACGGGGCGGGAGCACCTGCCGCCGGGTGCCGCGATCATCGCCGCCAAGCACCAGTCCACCTTCGACACCATCATCTGGCTGCTCCTGGTGGACCGCCCGGCCTATGTGTTGAAGCAGGAGCTGACGCGGCTGCCGCTCTGGGGCCGGCTGGCGCGACACTGCGGCCATATCGCGGTGGAACGTGACGGCGGCGCCCCGGCGCTGCGCGGCATGGTGCGGGACGCCCAGGCGATGCTGGCCCAGGGCCGCAAGGTGGTGATCTTCCCCGAGGGCACCCGCACCCAGCCGGGCGAGCATGTGCGCTACCACCCCGGCGTCGCCGCCATCGCGCTGGCCAGCCGCGCCCCCGTGATCCCGGTGGCGACCGACAGCGGCCGTTACTGGGCGCGGCTTGCCTTCCGCAAGCGGCCCGGCACCATCACCGTCGCCATCCTGCCGCCGCTACCGGCGGGCCTGGCGCGGGCGGGCCTGATGGCGCAGCTCGAAAGCGCGATCGAAGGGGAAACCGGGAAGCTTTATCGGTAGCGCGTCACCGGTCGCGGTGGGATCACCGAAAACCGTGAATCACGCGATCAGGCAAAGCCCTGGAGCAGGATGCGTGAGCGCTTGCGAACGCATCCTGC
>DASYDR010000141.1:0-3940 GCA_036499545.1 Roseomonas sp.
GAAGCGGCGCAGCGCCGGCGCGCCGATCGCATCGGTGAAGGCCATGATGCGGCCGCCGCGCGCCGCGGCTTCCTGCAGGTTGCTCGCCGTCTTCTCGAACAGGGGGCCGGAGGGGCAGAGCGCGATCACCGGCACCGCCGGATCGATCAGCGCGATCGGCCCATGCTTCATCTCGCCGGCGGCATAGCCCTCGGCATGGATGTAGCTGAGCTCTTTGAGCTTCAGCGCGCCTTCCAGCGCGATCGGATAGAGGTTGCCGCGGCCGAGGAACAGCACGTCCCGCGCCTGCGCCACCTCCGCCGCCAGGGCGCGAATGGCGGCGCCATCCTCCAGCAGCGCGGCGGCGTGGCTCGGCAATTCCAGCAGCGCCGCGGTCAGCGCCGCTTCCCGCGCCGCATCGATGCTGCCGCGCGCGCGCGCCATGCCGATCGCCAGGCAGGCCAGCACCGACAGCTGCGCCGTGAAGGCCTTGGTGGACGCGACGCCGATCTCCGGCCCGGCCACCGTCAGCAAGGTCGCGTCGCTCTCCCGCGCCATGCTGCTCTCATCGACATTGACGACCGAGAGGATGCTCTGCCCGCCGGCCCGCAGCAGCTTGAGCGCCGCCATGGTATCCGCCGTCTCGCCGCTCTGGCTGACCATCAGCGCGGCGCCGCCCTGCGGCAGCGGCGGATCGCGGTAGCGCAGCTCGGACGCGACATCGGCTTCGACCGGGATCCGCGCCAGGCTTTCGATCCAGTAGCGCCCGACCAGACCGGCGATGAAGGCGGAGCCGCAGGCGGTGACGGTCAGGCGCGGCACCAGCGCCGGATCGAAGGGCAGCGCCGGCAGCGCGACGGCGCGCGTCGCGGGGTCGACATATTGCCGCAGCGTCTCGCCGATCACGACCGGATGCTCGTGCAGCTCCTTTTCCATGAAATGGCGGTAGTTGCCCTTGCCGGTCGCGGCGCCGGAGAAGGCCGTGACCTTGATCGCCCGCTGCGCCGGCTGATCCTTGGCATCGAAGAAGCGCGCGCCATCGGCATCGAGGACGGCCCAGTCGCCTTCTTCCAGATAGGCGATGCGGCGGGTCAGCGGCGCCAGCGCCAGCGCGTCGGAGCCGATGAACATCTCGCCTTCGCCGTATCCGACCGCGAGCGGCGCGCCCTGGCGGGCCGCGATCAGCTTGCGGCCATGGCCTGCGAAGATCATCGCCAGCGCGAAGGCGCCATGCGCGCGCTTCAGCGCGGCGGCGGCGGCTTCCTCCGGCGTCGCGCCTTCGGCCAGCGCCTGGTCGAGCAGGCGGGCGAAGGTCTCGGTGTCGGTCTCGGTCTCGAAGACCTGGCCCTTCGCCTCCAGCTCCTCGCGCAGTTCGGCATGGTTCTCGATGATGCCGTTATGCACGACGGAGACACGGGCGGTACCGTGCGGATGCGCGTTGCGTTCGGTCGGCGCGCCATGCGTCGCCCAGCGGGTATGGCCGATGCCGGTGGTGCCGGGCAGCGCCTGGCGGTCCAGCACGGCGGCGAGGTTGTGGAGCTTCCCCTCGGCGCGACGCCGCTCGATATGGCCGTTCACCAGCGTCGCGATGCCGGCGCTGTCATAGCCGCGATATTCCAGGCGGCGCAGCGCCTCCAGCAACCGGGGGGCCGCATCCGCGCGCCCGACGACGCCGACGATTCCGCACATGGCCTACTTCCCCTTGCCCCGAAAGCCCCGGCCGGGCTTGTTCGCCTGGCGCCCGCGCGCGATCGCCAGCGCATCGGCCGGCACGTCCTCGGTGATGACGCTGCCGGCCGCGACCAGCGCCCGCGCGCCGACCGTCACCGGCGCCACCAGCGCGGTGTCGCTGCCGATGAAGGCACCCTCCCCGATCTCGGTCCGGTGCTTGTGGATGCCGTCGTAATTGCAGGTGATGGTGCCGGCGCCGATATTCGCCCCCGCGCCGATCGCGGCGTCGCCGAGATAGCTGAGGTGGTTCGCCTTGGCGCCTTCGCCCAGCGTCGCCGCCTTCAGCTCCACGAAATTGCCGACATGGGCACGGGCTTCGACGATGGTACCCGGCCGCAGCCGCGCATAGGGCCCGATGATCGCGTCGCGTCCGACCGCGGCACCCTCCAGGTGGGAAAAGGCGCGGATCTCCGCCCCTTCCGCCACCGTCACGCCAGGGCCGAAGACGACATGCGGGCCGATGACGACATCCGGCGCCAGCACGGTATCGGCGGCCAGGAAGACGGTCTCCGGCGCCTGCATGGTGACGCCCGCCTCGAAGGCGGCGGCGCGCAGCCGGGCCTGCATCGCGGCCTCGGCATCGGCCAGTTCGGCCCGCGAATTGATGCCGCGCAGCT
Source organism: Roseomonas sp. (assembly GCA_036499545.1). Lineage (GTDB taxonomy): Bacteria > Pseudomonadota > Alphaproteobacteria > Acetobacterales > Acetobacteraceae > Plastoroseomonas. Next base: position 2,328 of record DASYDR010000141.1, read on the forward strand.
CGGCTTCCGGCGCTTCCACCGCGACGGCGCGCTCGCCATCCTGGCGGGCGAGCGCGACCACGTCGGTCAGGTAGTATTCGCCCTTGGCATTGTCGTTGCGCACCGCGCGCAGCCAGCGGATCAGCGCCCCCGCGGCGGCGCAGACGACGCCGGCATTGCAGAGGCCGACGGCACGTTCCGCCTCCGTCGCATCCGCCCATTCGACGACGCGGGTGATATTGCCATCCGCCTCGGTCAGCACCCGGCCGTAGCGGGCGGGATCGGCCGGGCGCATCGCGAGCAGGGCCAGGCCTGCCGCCCGCCGCGCCGCGACCAGGCGTTCCAGCGTCGCGCGGGTGATCAGCGGGTTGTCGGCATAGAGCACCGCGGCATCGCCGGCGAAACCTTCGAGCAGCGGTGCCGCCTGCAGGGCGGCGTGGCCGGTGCCGAGCCGTTCGTGCTGCACCACCGTCGCATACGAGGCGGCGGCCGCCTCCAGCCCCGGCATGCCGGGGCCGACCACCACGATGATGCGGTCGAAGATCCCCTCGCAGGCGGCGATGAGGTGGGCGAGCATCGGCCGTCCCGCAATGGCGTGCAGCGCCTTGGGGCGGCTGGACTTCATGCGGGTACCGAGCCCGGCGGCGAGGATGATGGCGGCGCGCATGCTGACCGGGTAGCCCGCGTCGTCCGGGGCATCGTCGTCTGCCATGGTCACAGCATAGACCGGAGGAGGGTGACCGGCGGGAGTTGCCCCAAGAGCTCCCGGGCGTCCCCGGGAGCCTGCTGGAATCGAACCAGCGCGGGCATTACGATCCCTCTAAACCAGCGGACTGTCATCCGGGATTCATTATGGCATTATTGGGACCGTGAACGGAATTAAATCGGACAGTAATCAGGATTCGCTGCTCAGTGACCGTGAGTTCGCGGATGAGGTAGGTGCCCAGCTCCGCCTGCTGATCGCGAAGGTCGACGCGCTGGGCACCCGGGTCGACCACGTCGACGAGGGCGTGCACGACGTGCAGCAGAGGATCAGCGGGATCGAGGCGCTGATCGAGGAGTGCCGGCCGGCACTGGCCCGGGCGACCGCCCTGATGGACCCCGGCGCCAAGCTCCGCGAACGGCTGACCGGGAAGAAGAAGTCATGAGGCTCCAGATCAGCGTCGACGGGATGAGCCACCAGATCGACAGCACCGACCCGGAGCTGCTCGGCAAGTGGATGGTCGAGATCTTCGGGCGCCTGATCACCGGCGGCCTCAACCAGTCGAGCTATGTCCAGGTCCAGGCGTACCCGTCGTTCGTGCCGATCGACGAACCGCCCGGCAGCCGGCCCGACTGGATCGCGGACACCCGGATCATCGGCGGCACCTTCCAGGTTAGGACGCCGCGCGAGCTCGTGGCCGGCCTGGCCGCCCAGCTGGACGAGATGGAGGCTACCGGTGACGACGCCACCTGAGCCCCCCCCGGCGGACAGCGGGCTGGGCGAGCGGGTCAGTTCCCTCGAGGCGGGGCAGACCTCGATCCTCGGGAAGCTGGACCAGCTGCTCGGTGCGGGCGGCCCCGCGGATCCGCCGGCCACGGAGGCCGAGCGGCCCGAGGTGAACATCAGCGAGGAGATCCGCCGTCAGCTCGCC
>DASYDR010000142.1:0-8987 GCA_036499545.1 Roseomonas sp.
CGTGCCGTGCGAGAAATTGAGCCGGAACACGTCGGCGCCGGCCCGGTAGAGCCGTTCGATGATCTCGAGGGTGGAGGAGGCGGGGCCGAGCGTCGCGATCATCTTGGTGCGGCGGTGGCGCCGCATCGGGATACGGCCGCTCATGCGCGTGATGCCTTCGAAGCGGGGTGCGGGACGCGGGTTCTGGGCCGCCTGCTCGGCGTCCTCGGGGGCGAGGTCGGGGCGCACATCCTGCGGCGTGACGCCGAGGATGCGGGCCACCTCGAGCACCCGGTCGTCGGGCACCCGGCGCCATTGCGAGACGGCGGCGGTGGAGATGCCGAGGCCCTGGGCGATGCGGGTAACCGCACCGCGCTGGCCGAGGATGGCCTCAAGGGCCGGATCACGAAGGGATGGGTCGCGCATGGGCTTACCTTAAGTGACATAAGCCAATTCCCCCAATGATCATTTTGTTTCTTAATTCTGCTAAGAAATAAGCACCGCCCGCAGGTCATTGACGTTGGTCAGCGTCGGCCCGGTGCGCACCAGGTCGCCGATGTCGGCGAAAAGGCCGTAGCTGTCATGCTTCGCCAGCACGGCGCGGGGATCGAGCCCGGCCGCCCGTGCCCGGGCCAGGCTGTCCGGCGCGGCGACGGCGCCGGCCGCATCCTCGGTGCCGTCGATCCCGTCGGTGTCGCCCATCAGGGCCCAGATGCCGGGCGCGCCTTCCAGCGCCACGGCCAGGCCGAGCAGGCATTCGGTGTTGCGCCCGCCGCGGCCGGCGCCTTCCGGCCCGATGGTCACCGTGGTCTCGCCGCCCGAGAGCAGCAGGCAGGGCGCGGGCAGGGGATGGCCGTGGGTCCGGACCGCCCGCGCGATCCCGGCCAGCGCCAGGCCAAGGCCGCGCGCCTCCCCCTCCAGCGCATCGCCCAGGATCAGCGGCGTGAGGCCGGAAGCGCGCGCTTCCGCGGCTGCCGCCAGCAGCGCCATCTGCGGCGTGGCGATGAAGCGGTAATCGGGCGTGCCGAGGCGCAGGTCGCCGGGCTTCGGCGTCTCCTCCACCGCGGCCGCCAGATGCGCCACCGCCGCCGCCGGAAGCGCCATGCGGTAATGCGCGACCAGCGCCCGCGCCTCCGCGAAGCTCGAGGGATCGGGCACGGTGGGGCCGGAGGCGATCACCGCCGGGTCATCCCCCGGCACGTCGGAGATCGCGAGCGTCACCACCCGGGCCGGATGCGCCGCCGCCGCCAGCCGGCCGCCGGAGATCGCGGACAGATGCCGGCGGATGCAGTTCATCTCATGGATGGTGGCGCCGGAGGCGAGCAGCGCCCGGTTGACCACCTTCAGTTCGTCGAGCGTCAGCCCCGGCGCCGGCAGGGTGATGAGGGCGGAGCCGCCGCCGGAGACCAGGAACAGCACCAGGTCGCCGTCGCGCGCTTCGCCGGCAAGGGCCAGCAGCCGCTGCGCCGCGGCCGCGCCCGCCTCATCCGGCACCGGGTGCGAGGATTCCGCGACCTCGACCTGCCGGGTCGGCACCGCATGGCCATAGCGGGTGACGACGAGGCCGGAGAGCGGCACGTCCGGCCAGGCATCCTCGACCGCCTGGGCCATCAGCGCGGCCGATTTGCCGGCGCCGAGCACGATCACGCGGCCGCCCATGGGCTTTTCGGGCAGGTGCGCGGCCAGCACGCTGCGCGGATCGGCCGCCTTCACCGCGGCATCGAATACCCGCGCCAGCACCGCCCGCGCCGCCTCGTCAGTCCAACCCATGGCGTCCTCCCTACTCGCGGCACTATGGCGAAGCGGGGGAGCATGGGCCATCTATCGCGGGACGAAAAAGCGTCCGATGGCCGGAGGGCCGAATGGCCCGGAGGCCTGAACCGGCCGCGCAACACATAAGGGGAACTCCCAGCCATGACCGAGATCGACACCGCCACCCGCACGGAGCTGGAGGCGGCCGCCTTCCGCCGCCTGGTCGAGCATCTGCGCGAGCGCAGCGACGTGCAGAACATCGACATGATGAACCTGGCCGGCTTCTGCCGGAACTGCCTGTCGCGCTGGTACCGGGAAGAGGCCGAGGCCCGCGCCGTGCCGCTGACCGATCCGCAGGCGCGGGAGATCGTCTACGGCATGCCGTACAAGGAATGGCAGGCGCTGCACCAGAAGGAAGCCACCGCGGAGCAGAAGGCCGCTTTTGCCAAGGCCAATCCCGGCCACTGAAGCGTGAATCGGCAGGACCATTGAGCGGCGGCGCCGGTCGGGCTAGACCCGCGCCCTTCGCCCGGGGTCCTGGTTCGTTCGCTCGCGCTCACGGACCGCGCCCTGGGCACCGTGTTTTTGTCGCGTGATTTGTGCTTTCGGCCGTTCCAGCCTCAAGTCATCACGCTCTGGAGGAGCTTTCCATGGCCGAGGTTGCCGAGAAGAACGAAGACAGCGACGTCGGCGGCATCGCGGCCGACCGCCTGCGGTCCATCATCGAGCGCATCGAGCGCCTCGAGGAGGAGCGCAAGGCCCTCGGCGACGACATCAAGGACATCTATGCCGAGGCCAAGAGCGCCGGTTTCGACGTGAAGGTGATCCGCCAGGTCATCCGCATCCGCAAGCAGGAACCGGCGGATGTCGAGGAGATGGAGACGCTGCTCGACCTCTATCGCCGCGCGCTGGGGATGTAGGCGCGATCAGAAGTCGTCGCGGTCCTTCGGCTTCACCGCGGCGGCTGCGTCTGGTTTTGCCCGGCGTGATCGGCTGACCCGTTGCGGCAGGTGTCGCAAATCTGCTTGCAAACCTTGAGCATCGGCTTCCGGTGCGGCGATGCGAGCTAAGGGTGGTGAAGCGTCCAGGAACCACATGGCCAGCGCGAAGACGCCAAGCGAGACGGTCGCTTGGCCCTTCTCCAGCTTGCGCAGGGTAGGAACCGAGACCTGCATCCGAATTGCCATCTCCTCCAGCGGGATACGCCGGCGTAGCCGGGCGAGCCGCAGGTTGGAGCCCAGTTCTCGCAATGCGTCCTCTACCTCGACGGGCATTGCTTGGATCAGGGAGCTTGAGCGCGCCATCTGTAAATATATACGCTCTTGTGCGAGTTAACGGAAAATATACTATCTGTTAGATAGGGCTCCTGTTTGCGCTGTATAGGGACCCACGATGTTCGTTGACCTAGGCCAGCCTGCAATAGCAGCTGCTGTTGCAGGGGGCATTTTCCTCCTCGTGGCAAATGTCCTGACAACGGGTGCGAACGCCTTGGTTGCCTGGCGAAAGTTTCGCGAAGATCGAGAGCTCGCTTTGTCCCAGAAAGCCTGGGCAGACTATGAACTCCGGCGAGATGCCTATCTGGAGATAGCTCGGCTAATCGACAGCTTGCATGACGGCGGAAACCAAGCTGACAGAAGTGAATATCTTCGAGCAGTGCGTAAACTGTGGATCGTGGGATCGGATGATGTTGTCAGGGCCGCAAATGCCTTATCGGACAACATAGTCGCGGGTAAGTCTGCGAATGATCTCGCGGAGAGATACGACGCTCTCTTCAATGCCATGCGCGGGGATATCCGGCAACGCCGCGCTGTTCCAGCGGAAGGGACACAGCTTGGATCGGGCAGCTTCCCGATCCGTGGCCCAGGGTATAAGCTATCTTCGTCCACCCTGGGCTGAGTTTCGAGCTGCTCGCTTCCAAGCGCCTGTCCCCCTGTCCCTGCATTGCAGTGCGTTAGAAAGTTCGGTGGTCGCTCACTCTTCCGGCGGCGGTGCCGGCAGCGCCCGCCGGCAGCGCGGGGCCGGGGCGGTCGCCAGTTCCAGCCGGACCAGCCGCTCGCCGAGCGCCGACAGCGCGCCGGCGACGGTCGCCGCCGCGGCTTCGCGGGCGGTGGCCGCGGTCAGGCCGGCGCCGTCGTCCAGCCGCTGTTCCAGGCGGGCGATGCGTTCGGACAGTGCGGCGATCTCGGCGCGGAAGCTCTCATGCGCCGCGCGCATCTCGGCGCTCTGCCGCGACAGGGCCTTCTCGGCCTCGGTCAGCCGATGCACCGACGCGAAGAGCGTCGTGATATCCGCCAGCAGCGCCACGGGCGGATCAGGCCTTCAGGTTGCGTTCGATCTCGTCGAGATTGGCGTCGATCGCGCGCTGCAGGCGCCGGATCTCGGCCCGCAACTCGGCATCGGTCGGCGTCCGGCGCCGGGCCAGCGACGTCTTCGCCGCGGCGGGCTTCCGCTTCGGCGTGGAACGATCGGCGGGCTGCTTCAGGGCGCTGCTCATGCCCCTGATGATAGGCAGGTGCCGCAGGCGGTTCAACGCCCGCGGCGCGGCCGGGCGGAAAAGGACCGCGCGCGGCTATTCGAGATGGACGTTGGCGCTGCGGATCACGGGCTGCCAGCGCGCGACGTCATCGGCGAGGTAGCGGGCGAAGTCCTGCGGGCTGCCGCTCGGCGTCACGTCGAGGCCCGCCTCCTGCAATTTGGTACGGACATCCGGGTCGGCGAGTGCCGCCGCCAGGGCATGGAACAGCGTCGCCACATGCGCCGGGGGCGTTCCGCCCGTGGTCATCAGCCCGTACCAGTTCTCGGCCGAGAATTCCGGGAAGCCCTGTTCGGCGGCGGTCGACAGCTCCGGCGCCGACGCATTGCGCCGTGCCCCGGACACCGCCACGGCGCGCAGCGACCCCGCGCGGATGTAGCTCAGCATGGGGGCGAGCACGACGGGATAGACCTGCACGCGTCCGGCCAGGAGGTCGTTCAGCACCGGCCCCGAGCCGCGATAGGAGACGTGGTCCATCTCCACGCCCAGCACCAGGTTCAGCATCAGGCCGGCGGCATGGCCGGTGGTGCCGATGCCGGACGAAGCGAAGTGCAGCAGTGGCCGCGCCTGCCGCGCCGCCGCCTGCAATTCGCGCAGGTTATGGGCGGGAACGCTCGGGTGCACGAAGACCGCGATGGCGGTACTGCCGATCAGGCCGATCGGTGCGAAATCCGCCGCCGGATCATAGGGCAGGTCGGCCCGGATCAGGTTGTTGACGGTGAAGGCGCCGCCCGCGAGCAGGACCGTATGGCCGTCGGCGGCCGCGCGCGCCACCGCCTGGGCGCCCAGCATGCCGCTGGCGCCGGACCGGTTCTCGACAATGACCGGCTGCCCCAGCCGCGCCGCCATGCCGTTTCCCACCACGCGCCCGATGATGTCGTTGCTGCCGCCGGGCGGCAGCGGGATCACCAGCCGGATCGGCCGATCCGGGAATTCCGCCCGGGCAGGCGTCGCCATCTGGGCCGCGGCCGCCAGCAGGGCCGCCGCCATCGCATGGAACCGCATGGGCTTCTCCCCCGACCGCGCGCCGTTGGTCAGGCGGCCTGTTCGAGCGTCGGCGCGGCGTCGGTCAGCGTGGTGCGGCGCAGGTCGCGCGGGTAGCGGGCGTCATCGTAGTTGCGGCCGCGATGCATCGTGCAGCGATTGTCCCACATCACTAGGTCGCCGACCCGCCACCGATGCGCGTAGACGAAACCCCTCTGCGTCGCGTGCTCCGTCAGGTCGCGCAGCAGCATCAGCGCCTCCGGCTTCGACATGCCGTCGATCGCGCCGATATGCGATGACAGGAACAGCGACAGCCGGCCGGAGCCGGGATGCCGGCGCACCAGGCGCTGCGGCACCGGCGCGAAGGCCGTCTTCTCGGCTTCCGTGAAGTCGAAGCCGAGCGTGCCCTTCGAGAACAGGCGGCTGTGCCGGCACACCAGGTGCCTGGCCTGGTCCTTCTCCCAATCGGGCAGCGCGTCCCAGGCGGCGCGCATATCCGCGAATTCCGTGTCGCCGCCCTGCGGCGGCACCACATGCGCCGAGAGCAGCGAGTATTTCGCGGGCGTCGCCTTGTAGCTGCTGTCGCTGTGCCACAGCCGGTTGCCAAGCATGAACAGGCGGCGCCGATTGTCCCGCTCGAGCAGCGCGCTGTCCGCGCCGAGATTCGAGATGTCCGAGACATGCGGGTCGGCGAGACGCGCCTCCTTGCCGGCCTTGATCGCCGTATAGGCGACGTCCTCGAGCGGGCCGAGGCCACGGCTGAACGCGACCTGGGCATCCGTGCTCAACGGCACCGCGCGGCGGAAGACGAGCACCGCGTACTGGTCCATGCCCGCGTCGATCGCGGCGGCATCCTCCGGCGTGAGCGGCGCGGCGATGTCGATGCCGGAGACCTCGGCCGCGAACAGGGGATGCAAGGGTGTGAAGCTGATGGCCATGGGATCCTCCCGCATCGCGTTGCCGCGCGCATCGCCGTCTCGCCGCTGCGAGATCAGCCCTTCGCGGCCGCCTTGCCGTCCATGCTAGCGTCGGGCGCCAGGGCTCGAAGCGAATTTATCTCACATGCCATATGAGCTTTCCTGCGAGGGGCCGGAGCCGGTGCGCGGCGCCGGACCCGACCGATGGTGACGTCGCGCCGGCGCTTGCCGCCGTTGAACGCGCTGCGCGCCTTCGACGCGGTGGCGCGGCGTGGCAGCCTGGCGCTCGCCGCGGATGAGCTCTGCGTGACCCATGGCGCCGTCAGCCGCCAGATCGCCAAGCTGGAGGCGTTCTTCGGCAGCCGGCTGTTCGACCGCCAGGGCCAGCAGATGGCACTGACCGCCCAGGCCGCGGCCTATGCGGAGCGCCTGCGCTTCCTGTTCGACCAGATGGAGCAGGCGAGCCTGGACAATTTCGGCCGCGCGCCGCCGGAACAGATCCTGCGCATCGCCGTCCTGCCGACCTTCGCGGCGCGCATCCTGGTGCCGCGGCTGACGCGGCTGCGCGACCGGCTGCCCGAGGTCGCGCTCGACATCGACACCTTCCACACGCCGCCGGATCCGCATGCCGCATCCTTCGACGTCGTCATCCGCTGGGGCCATGGCGACCGTCGGGACGTGGCGCGCCGCGAATTGTTCAGGGAGGAGCTGGTCCCGGTCTGCAGCCCCGCCTTCGCCCGGCGCTGGCGCATCGAACGCCCCGATGACCTCGCCCATGTGCCGCTGCTCAGCGTCCTGCATCGGCCGGGTGACTGGGAAGCCTGGCTGCGCGCGGCGAACGCGCCCTCCGTGGATCCGCATCATGGCGTCCGGATCGAATCCTCGGTGCTGGTCTATCAGGGCGCCGTCGACGGGCTCGGCGTCGCGCTGGCCGCCACCGCCTATGTGCATGCGGATATACGCGATGGCAGCCTGATCCCGATCTTCGACCGGCGGTTGCTCACCGGCCGGTCCTGCTACGCGATCAGCACGCTGCAGAAGGCGAAGTCGCCGCTGGTGGCGGGATTCATGGCCTGGCTCGCGGAGGAGACCGCCGGGATCGGTCCGGACTGAACGTCAGCCCGCGACCAGCCGGCCGGCATGAAAGACGCGGCGCCGCGGCGGGTGCGCGGCGATCGCATCCGGCACGTTCTCGGCCGGCAGCGTGAAGAAGGTCGCCGGGTGGCCGGGCGCGATGCCGTAGGGCGCGATGCCCAGCGCCGCGGCCGCGTCGGAGGAGATCATCGCGAATAATTCGTCGAGCTGCTCGTCGCGCCGCAGATCCTCGCGCCAGCCGATCACCGCGGCGCGTTCCAGCATGTCGGCGGTGCCATAGGGGCTCCAGGTGTCGCGGATATCGTCATTGCCGCAGAACACCCGCACCCCGGCCCGGCGCAGCAGCATCAGCGGCGGCAGGGTCGCGCCGCCGGCACCATGCGTGACCAGCGCGACGCCGGCATCCGCCATCAGCGCCGCCGCCGCCTTCTGCTTCGATTCCGCGATGCCGCCCAGGCAGAAGCCGTGGCTCACGGTCACCTTGCCCTGCATGCCGTGCGCGCGGGCGCGGGCGCAGATCTCCCGCAGGCTGAACAGGCCGAGTTCGCCGGGTTCGTGCAGGTGGATGTCGATGCCGACGCCGCGCCGCTCCGCCACCGCGAAGATGCCGTCCAACTGGCCGGCCGGATCGCGGTCCACTTCGCAGGGGTCGATGCCGCCGATCAGGTCGGCGCCGCCGCGGATCGCGGCGTCCAGCAGGTCGAGCATCGGCGCGCCGCCCTGGCGCATGACGCCGGCCTGCGGGAAGGCCACGATCTGCACCGTCACCCGGTCCGCATGGGCGTCGCGCGCCCGCAGCACGCCTTCAAGCGCGGTCAGGCCGAAGGCGGGCAGGATGTCGACATGGGTGCGCACATGCGCCGTGCCATTGGCCACGCAGCGGCGCAGCAGATGGCCCGCGCGTTCACCAGCGTCGAGGGGCAGGGAGGGCAGGACCCTCTGGTCGGTGTCGATGCGGCTCTGCCGGAAGGGTTCCGCGGCATGGGGCTGCCACGGCAGGCCGAACAGGGTCTTGTCCAGATGCATATGGCCGTCGACAAGGCCCGGCAGCAGCAGGTCGCCCTGCAGATCCAGGACCTCCCGCGCCGCCGGATCCGGGGCGCCGGGATCGAGGACCGCGGCGATCCGGCCGCCCGTCACCGCGATCCGATGACCCATGCCGCCCCGGGGAGGCAGCCGCAGATTGGTCAGCAGTAGGTCGCAGGGCCGGTCGTTCATCGCGGCGCTCCCCGTCATCGGAGGGTATCAAAAGGGCTGACGAGGGAATTTTCGTCCCTGGTATGCCGGCGGACGCAGCCAATGCGGGTTGCATTGGCGAGGAGGCCGGCGCGCCAGGGGCGGAAAGGCCCCGTCAGGCGGCCCACTCCGGCGCATGGCTGCCGAGGGGCATGGATGGCAGCGCCCAATGCGCGGGCGTCGCCTCCAGCCTGGCCGAATGCCGGATCGCCTCCATCGGGCCGAAGCCGCTGTCGCTGTGTTCCAGCAGGTCGTGCACCTCATGCTCATGGATGTCCGGCGCCGCCATGCCGCCGGGCTGCGGGCCGAGGCCGCGCATCCAGTGGCCGGTGCCGGCCAGGCACACGCGCACCAGCCAGGACCCGCCTTCCTCCGCTCGCCGCATCAGCGCCGCCATGGCGCCGAGCGCCAGCAGATAGCCCGAGCCATGGTCCAGCACCTGGCAGGGCAGCACCTTCGGCTTCGCCTCGCCGGCGGCATGGGCCTCGGCC
>DASYDR010000143.1:0-23603 GCA_036499545.1 Roseomonas sp.
TTTGCCCGCGCCGGACCGCGGCCGCGCCAGGGTGCATGCCTTGACGCCGGCCGTGCCGCGTTGTTAGCCGGAGCTTCGAATGGGTTACTCGCAGAGCAAATAGCCCGGGCTCGCCACCGGCATTCTATGGGCAGGAAACGCCATGCACTTCGGATATACGCCTGAGCAGGAAGCGCTCCGGAACGAGGTCCGCGCCTTCATCGCCGAGCACGTGACCGATGCGGTGCGGGCGGAGCGCGAGACCCAGGACGACATCCTGCCGGCGCCCGGCACCTATGGCTGGTACGGGCCGGAGATGATCGCGCTCTACGAGAAGATTCATGCGCGCGGCTGGCTCGGCATCGCCTATCCCAAGGAATATGGCGGCCAGGGCGGCGACCGGCTCAGCCAGTACATCGTCGAAGAGGAATTCACCCGTGCCGGCATCAACGTCTCGTTGAACGGCAGCGGCGCGCCGGCGATCATGGCGGCCGGCAACGAGGAGCAGAAGCGCTACTTCATCCCGCGCCTGATCCGGCGCGAGGTCTCCTTCTGCCTCGGCTTCACCGAGCCGCATGCCGGCGCCGACCTGGCCAATCTCCGCTGCCGCGCCACGCGCGACGGGGATCATTTCGTCATCAACGGCCAGAAGATGTACACGACGTCGGGCCATCTCTCGACGCATATCTACCTGATGGTGCGGACCGATCCGAACGCGCCGAAGCGCGAAGGCATCTCCATCTTCCTGATCCCGATGGACACGCCCGGCATCACCGTGCGCCCGCTCTGGACCATCCAGAACAATCCGCGCGCGCCGGAAGGCACCACCTATGGCGAGGCCCGCACCAACGAGACCTTCTTCGACAATGTGCGGGTGCATGAATCGATGCTGCTGGGCGGCGAGAACAAGGGCTGGGGCGTCGCCGCCGCCGGCCTGAACCTCGATCGCGTCGGCGCCGCCCGCTATTTGATCTCGGTCCGCCGCGACGAGGACATCGTCAACTTCGTCAAGGAACGCCGCCCCGGCACCGAACACCTGGCCGAGAACCCGGCGCTGCGCGACAAGGTCGCGGAGATGTGGGCGGAAGCGCAGGTCTGCCGGCTGATGACCATGCGCAGCATGTCGATCGTCCAGCGCGGCGGCAGCTTCACCTACGAGGGCTCGGCGGAGAAGATCTGGTCGCCGGACCATGGCGTGCGCACCACCGAAGCGGTGGCGCAGATGCTCGGCCCCTATGCGCAGCTGCTGCGCGGGTCGCCGCATGCGGTCGAGGACGGCGTCTTCGCGCATAACGTGCTCGGCGCCTTCCAGTCGGGCATCAACCATGGCGGCGTGACCATCATGCGCGACCAGGTGGCGCGCCGCGGCCTCGGCATGCCCACGCCCCGCTCGGCCCGGCGCCCCGCCGGCGCCTGACCGCATTCACAGAACCAGACGCACAGATCTGCCAGGGACGGACCCGCCGACATGGATGTCCTGCTGACCGAAGAACAGGAAATGGTGCGCGATTCCGCGCGCGTCTTCCTCGGGGCCGAATGCAGCCCCGCCCTCGTCCGCCAGATGGAGGCGGATCCGCTGGGCTATGATCCCACGCTCTGGGCCAAGGCGGTGGAGCTCGGCTGGCCGGGCCTCGCCCTGCCCGAAGCCTATGGCGGCTCCGCCCTGCCGCTCACCTATCTCGGCCTGATCCTGCAGGAGGTCGGCCGCGCCCTGGCGCCGCTGCCGCTGCACAGCACCGTCGCCGCCGCCCTGACCCTGGCCGAGGCCGGCAGCGAGGCGCAGCGCCAGGCCGTGCTGCCGGATGTGGTCGCCGGCGAGGCGATCATGACCTGGGCCTTCGCCGAGGCCGATGCGCGCCAGGCGCCGGACACGGTCCGGATGACGGCGCGGCCGGATGGCGACGGCTTCATCCTCGACGGCAGCAAGATGTTCGTCGACAATTTCGCGGCGTCCCGCTTCTGCCTCACCGTCTGCCGCACCGCGCCGGCCGGCCCCGACCATGCCGGGCTGTCGCTGTTCCTGGTTGATACCAAGGCGGCCGGCATCACCGAGACGCCGCTGGTGACCACGGCCAAGGACCGCCAGAGCGAGGTGACCTTCCGGGACGTCCGCGTCCCGGCCGCGAGCCTGATCGGCCCGCTGCACCAGGGCTGGCCGATCGCCGAGCGCATGCTCGACCGCGCCTGCATCCTGCTCTGCGCGCAGATGGCCGGCGCCGCGCGCCGCGACGTGGAGATGGCGGTCGACTATTCGAAGATGCGGGAAGCCTTTGGCCAGCCGATCGGCGCCTTCCAGGCGATCCAGCACATGTGCGCCGACATGATCATCTGGGTCGATGGCAGCGACCTGCTGACCTTCGAGGCGCTCTGGAAGATGGATGAGGGCCTGCCCTATCAGGTCGAGGTCTCGCAGGCGAAGTCCTTCTGCAACGAGAAATGCCTGGCCGCGGTGCGGAATTCCCAGATCATCCATGGCGGCATCGGCTTCATCATGGATCTCGACCTGCACCTCTGGTACCGGCGCGTCGCCGCCTGGGGCATGCGGCTCGGCACCACCTATGAGCACCGCGCCCGCATGGCCGCGGCGCTGATCGACCATCCGGGCGAGGTCATCCTCGGCCGCCCGCTGCCAGGCCAGACGGCCGCCTGAGCAGCCTTGCAAGGGGAGCGTCCGATTCAGACCTCCGGGCCATGCGGCCCTTCGGCCATCGGACGCTTATGAGACGGGCGTCCGATTCAGACCTCCGGGCCGTGCGGCCCTTCGGTCATCGGACGCTCACACTCTGATCCAGGTTTCCGCGAAGGCCAGCATGGCGGTCGAGATGCGCTGCCCCGCGACGTCGCGGGGGACCGGCGCGCCCGGCCGCATCTGGCCGTTCACCGTGACGGTCGCGGTATCGCAGCCCACGAAGAGGCTTGGCATGTGGTGCCGGCCGGTCGCCGATTGCGCCGGCGACAGCGCGAAGCAGAACGGCGTGCCGAGGCCGGACCAGTCCAGCGCCACGGTCAGGTCGCCGGCCCGCACCGTCTCCCCATAGCGGGCGATCGCGTCGCCGCGCCTGGTGACGCTGTCGAGCTTGCGGAACTGCAGGCCCTGCAGCCCGGGCAAGCCGCGCCAGGCGCCGAAATTGGAGACGAATTCCGCGACCAGCCAGCGGGCCAGCGGCTCGTTGTCGGTGAGGCAGAGATTGGCGGCGTCCGCCGGCGGCGCCGCGTCCTGCGGCGACTGCATCAGCACCAGCGCGTGCCCGCGGCCATGCGGCGACAGCATCACCCGGAAGAAGGATGCGAGCGTCGTGAAAGGGCCGGCCGGATCGGCCTTGAGCGTGATGCCGGGATTCTCGCCCGACCATTCGACGGTGCCCGGAAAAACCAGCGTATCGGCCATGGGTGCCTCCCCTTGTGCTGCGCCGGGGCCAGCCTGCACCGCGCGCCCCGGCCGGATCAACCACGCCGCCCGTCATCCCGCCTGCGCGCCGGAGACGCGCACCATCTCGGCCCAGCGCGGCGTCTCCGCGGCGAGCCGCGCGCCCAGCGCCGCCGGCGTCGACCCGGTCAGGCGCGCGCCCATCGCGATGGTGCGTTCCTGCAGCGCCGGATCGGCCCAGCAGTCGCGGATCTCGGCCGAGAGCCGCTCCGCCACCTCGGCCGGCATGCCGGCGGGGCCGGCCCAGAGATGCCACGGGCTGATGTTGAAGGCATCGAAGCCGGCTTCCGCCATGGTCGGCACCTCCGGCAGGGCCGGCCAGCGCTCCGGCATGGCGACCGCCAGCGGGCGGATGACGCCGCCCTGGATCACGCTCATGTAGCTGGCGAGATTGTCGATCGCCATCTGCACGTCGCCGCCGAGCATGGCCGGGATGGTCTGCGCCGCGCCGCGGAACGGCACATGCGTGGCGTCGATGCCGCTGCGGTTGGCGAAATAGGCGCCGGACAGATGCCCGGTGGTGCCGGAGCCGGGCGAGCCGTAGCTGACGCCGCCGCGGCGCGCCTTCGCCCAGGCGACGAATTCCGCGACGCTGCGCGCGGGCACATGCTGCGCCGGCACGGCGAAGACGTTGGGCAGGTCCCACATCGCGCTGATCCACCGGAAGTCCCGGGCGGCGTCGAAGGGCACGCTCGGGAAGACCCGCGGGTTGATCACCACCGTGTGCATCGACACGGTGCTGATGGTGTAGCCATCGGCCGGCGCGCGGGCGAGCGCTTCGGCGGCGATGTTGCCGGAAGCGCCGCTGCGCGTCTCCACCACGAAGGGCTGGCCCAGGCGCTGGGCCATCAGCTCCGCCGCCATGCGCGTCAGGACATCGAGCGATCCGCCGGGCGGAAACCCCACCAGCACGCGCACCGGCCGGTTCGGCCAGGGCGCCTGCGCCAGCGCGGGCGCCGCGAGCGGCGCGGCAGCGGACAGGGCCAGCAGATGGCGCCGCTTGAACATCGTCTTCTCCCCCTGCGGCGCCGCATGAACGGAGCGTCCGATCCAGGCCTCCGGGCCATTCGGCCCTTCGGTCATCGAACGCCCGGGCAGCCGCTTGCGGCGAGTGTAGGGGGAGCTGGGCCGCCATCGCCAGCGTCCAGCCATCAGTCCAGCGTCTCGCGGTAGAAACGCACCGCGATCGCGACGGTGACCAGCGTGAACAGCCCGATCGGCCAGACGTCCGGCCAGATCTCCGCCAGCCCGTTGCCCTTCAGCAGCACGCCCCGCACGATGCGCATCGCGTGGGTCATCGGGATCACCTCCCCGAAGACGCGCGCCCAGGCCGGCATGCCCTGGAACGGGAAGATGAAGCCCGACAGCAGCATGAAGGGCATGATGGTGAACTGCGCCAGCTGCTGCGCCTGCATCTGGTTGGCCGAGACGGTCGAGAAGGTGATGCCGAGCGCCAGGTTGCTGGCGATGAACAGGCCCAGCACGAAGAGCAGCATCGGCACCGATCCCTGGACCGGCAGCCGGAACAGCACCGTCGAGACCACCAGGATGATCACCACCTGGAGGTAGCCGATGCCGATATAGGGCGCGATCTTGGCCAGCATGACCTCGACCGGCCGCACCGGCATCGCCAGCAGGTTCTCCATCGTCCCGCGCTCGCGTTCGCGGGTGATGGCGAGCGTGGTGAGGATCAGCGTCGACATCATCAGCACGACGCAGATCAGCCCGGGGACGATGTTCAGCGCGGTGAGCTGTTCGGGGTTGTAGCGGGCGTGCACGACGAACTGGAAGGGTGGTGCCGGCGGATCCGTCTGCCGCCCGGGCGGCAGGTCGCGGTTGAGTGCGCCCGCGATGCCGGCCAGAGCCGCGGTCGCGTTGCCGATGGCGGTCGGGTCGGTCGCGTCGGCGTCGATCAGGATGGCGGGCGTTTCGCCGCGATCCACCGCGCGGTCGAAATTGGCGGGGATGTTGATGACGAAGAGCAGCCGGCCCTCGGCCAGGCCGCGCTCCGCCTCCGCCTCCGACGCCACGGTGCGGATCGCGTAATAGCCGGTGTTGCGCAGCGCGGCGACGATGCTGCGTTCGTAGCGCGACGGCTCCGCCATCAGCAGCCCGGCCGGCAGGTCGCGCGGATTGGCGTTCAGCGCGTAACCGAACAGCAGCAGCTGCATCACCGGCATCGCGATGATGAGGCGGAGCGTCATGGAATCGCGCCGGACCTGCAGCCATTCCTTGCGCAGCAGGGCCCAGAGCCGGCGGAAGGAAAACCCCGTCACGGTGCCGCTTCCTTGCCGCTCAGCATATGGATGAAGACATCCTCCAGCCGCGGCTCGACCTCCCGCCAGGAGAGGGCGGCGTCGCTGTGGGTCGCGGCTTCCAGGCGGCCGCGATCGGTGCCGGCGATATGCAGCACATGGCCGAAGACCGCCGCCGCATCCACGCCCGGCACCCGCCGCAACCGCCGCGCCGCCGCGTCGATCCCCTCCCCGGTCGCTTCGAAGGTGATCAGCCCGGATTGCGCCACCACCTCATCGGCGCTGCCCTGGACCACGATGCGGCCGCCGGCCAGGTAGACGATGCGCCGGCAGCGCTCCGCCTCGTCCATGTAGTGGGTGGAGACGAGGACGGTCAGCCCGTCGCCCGCCATGTCGTGGATCAGGTCCCAGAATTCCCGCCGCGCCTTGGCATCAACGCCCGCGGTCGGCTCGTCCAGCAGCAGCAGCTTCGGCTGGTGCAGCACGCAGGCCGCCAGCGCCAGCCGCTGCTTCCAGCCGCCGGAGAGCTCGCCCGCGAGCTGGCCGGCGCGATCGGCGAGCTGCATGCGCCGCATGATGTCGGCGACCGCCTCGCGCGCTTTCGGCATCTCGTAGACATCGGCCACCAGCTGCAGGTTCTCGATGACCGTGAGATCCTCGTAGTAGCTGAATTTCTGCGTCATGTAGCCGACCTGGCGGCGGATGCGCGGCGCGTCGCGGATGATGCCGAGGCCGAGGCAGGTGCCGCTGCCGCCATCCGGGGCCAGCAGCCCGCAGAGCATGCGGATCGTCGTCGTCTTGCCGCTGCCATTGGCGCCGAGGAAGCCGCAGATCTCGCCGCGGCCGACCTGCAGGGTCAGGCCGTCGACCACGCTGCGCGCGCCGAAATTCTTGCGCAGGTCGCGCACATCGATCACCGGCCCGTCCCCGACCGCGCTCATGGCGCGGCGGCCGGCGCCAGCGGCCGGACCGTCACCGGCTGGCCGGGGTTGAACAGCGTCGCCTGGTCCGGCGCGGGCCGCGCCTGCATCAGGAAGACGAGCTTGGACCGGCTCTCATTGCTGTAGATCAGGGGCGGCGTGTATTCCGCCTGGGGCGCGATGAAATCGACCGTGCCGAGCAGGCCGGCGGGGCAATTGTCGCAGGCGAGCGCGACCCGGTCGCCGCGATGCACCTGCGACAGCATGGCCTGCGGCACGAAGAAGCGGATGAAGATGTTCCCCGGCGGCAGCAGGGCGACGGCCGGGACGCCGGCGGCCAGCGTTTCCCCCGGCCGGGCCAGGACGTCGGCGACGATGGCGTCCGCCGGCGCCTCGACATGGCGCTGCGCCAGCCGCCAATCCGCCATCGCCACCGCGGCGCGCGCGGCCTCGACCGTCGCCATCTGCGCCCGGATCTGATCCTCCCGCCCGGTGGGCTGGCGCATCTGGGCCAGCGCGGCATCCAGCCCGCGCACCCGCGCCACCGCGGAAGCGTGGTCGGCGCGGAACTGGTCGCGCGACTGCAGGCTGGCATTGCCCGAGCGCGCCAGGTTCTCGGTGCGCTGCAGATCGACCTCGAGCCGTTCCTGGTTCGCCCGCGCATCCGCCAGATTGGCCTCGGCCTGCTCGATCTCGGTCGGCCGGGCCGGCGCCTGCAGGTTCGCCAGCTGGCGGGCCGCTTCGTCCAGCTGATGCGCGGCCTGGTCGCGCGCGGCGCGGTCCGAGGTGTCGTCCTGGTCGAACAGGCGGGCCCCGGCGGCGACCCGATCCCCGCGCGCCACATGGATGGCGGTGAGCATGCCCTGCTGGGTCGGGGCGACCCGGACGAAATCGGCTTCCGCATAGCCTTGCCAGGCCGGCGGGCCGGCACCGCGCGCAGACCACCACCACCAGGCGCCCCCGGCCGCGGCCAGGCAGGCCAGGAACAGCAGAATGAGGGGCCGCTTCATGCCGCCGCGCGCCTTTTCATAGATCGATCACTCTATCTACTGGGAAGCCTGGGCGCGCACGTCAAGCTTCCGTGGGGCGGACGGTCCGGATGTGGTGGTCCGGCGGATCCCCGCCGGACCATGCGGTATCAGCCTGCCCGGACCAGGCCGGCGGCGCGCATCGCCTCACCCATCGCCCGGTTGCCGCGATCCATGAACGCCCCGAATTCCTCGGCGTTGCCCCAGACCGTGCCGAAGCCGCGGGCATTCATGAAGTCCTTGAATTCCTGGGCCTTGTAGATGCGGTCCATGGCGGCGCCGAGCTGCTGGACGATCTCCCGCGGCAGGTTGGGCGGGCCGGCGATGCCGCGCCAGGCGCCGGTGGCGTAGTTGATGCCGAGCGTCTCGTTCAGGGTCGGCACGTTGGGGAAGATCGGGTTCCGCTGCGGCGCCATGATGGCGAGGCTGCGCGCGCGCCCGGCATCGATCATCGCCCGCGCCTCCGGCACCGAGCAGGTGACGAGGTCGAGCCCGCCCGCCGCCAGGTCCTGCATCGCCGGCGCGGCGCCATTGGACGGCACCCAGCGGACATGGTCGGCGCGCAGCCCCATCGCCTGCAGCCAGCCGACCAGGGCCAGGTGCCAGATGCCGCCCTGCCCGGTGCCCGACGCCTTAAACCGGCCGGCGGGCGCCGCCTTGATGGCATCGGCGAAGGCCCGGATGTCCTGGTGGGGCGCGTTGTGGGGCACCTGCACGCCGGGCGGATCCTCGTTCATCAGCGCGATCGGCGTGTAGTTGGTGTGGTTGATCGGGGTCAGCCCCTGCCAGTGCATCATCGTGATCTCCACGGTGATGAGGCCGATGGTGTAGCCATCCGGCTGCGCCTGGGCGATCGCGGCATGGCCGACCACGCCCGATCCGCCGGTGCGGTTGACGACATTGACCGGCTGGCCGATCTCGCGTTCGAGCAAGGTGCCGATGATGCGCGCGGTGGCATCGGTGCCGCCGCCGGCGCCCCAGGGCACGATGAGCTGGATCGGGCGCGACGGGTAGCGCGGCTGCGCGAGCGCCGGGCGTGCGAGCAGCGTCGCCGCGCCGGCCGCGGCCAGCCCGCGACGGGTGATGCTGTGCATGAGGAGGCTTCCTTCCCTGGCATCGGGTGCCCTGCGGGCCCCGCTTCGTTTGCCTGGAAAGGCTATCGTGCCGGCGGAAGGCTCGGCAAGAAATCGCGCGTCGACCGGCCTAAACCGGGCGCCGAGCCGCAGGCCTACAGGATGCGATCGAAGAAGGCGGTCGCGCGCGCCTGCTTCAGCCGATAGAGCTGCGCCGGCCGGTGGCTGGCGCGGCGCATCGCGCCCGGCACTGCCTCCACGCAACCGGCGTCCGCGATCCGCTTGCGGAAGGCGGATTTGTCGAGGTTGCGGCCGAGAATCCGCTCATAGACGGATTGCAGTTCGCTCAGCGTGAAGGCCGCCGGCAGCAGATGCGCCGGCAGCGTCGAATACTCGACCTTGCTCCGCAGCCGCGCCAGCGCCGCGCGCAGGATCGCATCGTGGTCGAAGGCGAGCGGCGGGCTGGCGGCCGCCGGATGCCAGGCGACATCCGCCGCATTCGCCCCGCGCCGCAGCGCCTCCTCCGCCGAGAGCAGCGCGACATAGGCGATGCTGAGGCTCCAGCCGCGCGGATCGCGCCCGGCATTTCCGAAGCTCTGCAGCTGCTCGACATAGGGCGCCTCCACCCCGGTCTTCTCCCGCAGGACGCGGCGGGCCGCGGCTTCCAGATCGGCATCCGCGCCCGGATGGATCCAGCCGCCGGGCAGCGCCCAGGAACCGGCGAAGGGGGCCGCGCCGCGCCGCATCAGCAGCACGGCGAGCCCCGCCTCCGCGAGCGCGAAGATCACCAGGTCGACCGAGGCGATCGGCCGCCTGTCGCTGTCGTCAGGCAGGGTCATGGCCGGCAGCCTAGCATCATCATGCTTAGTGGTTTATCACAACTATCTTAGTTGATGTTTCACACTAAGTGGTTTTCCATGGCCTTACCGGCCACCGGGCAAATGCGGCCGGGACGGAGAGACCGATGTTCGGATTTCGCTTCATCAAGACGCAGCCGACGCAATACGTGATCCAGTACCGGAACGGCCGCCCGGCGCGCGAAGGCGCCGGCCTCGCCTTCTGGTACTTCGCGCCGTCGAGCGCGATCGTGCTGGTGCCGACCGCCAGTGTGGACGAGCCCTTCATCTTCCCGGAGGTCACCGCCGACTTCCAGGACGTGACCGTGCAGGGCCAGGTCACCTTCCGCATCGCCGATCCGCACCGCACCGCGGCGCTGCTCGACTTCACCATCGGCCCCAAGGGCCGCTACGCCTCCGAGGATCCGCAGACGCTGTCGCAGCGGCTGATCGACCAGGTGCAGGTGGCGATGCGGGCCGAGGTGCAGGCGCTGCCGCTGCAGGACGTCCTGGCTTCCGGCGAGGCGCTGGTCGCCCGCGTCGCCGCGCTGTTGCGCCAGCACCCGGGCATCGCGGCGCTGGGGCTCGAACTGCTCGGCCTGTCGCTGCTGGCGGTGAAGCCGAAGCCCGAGACCGCCAAGGCGCTGGAGGCGGAAGCGCGGGAAGCGCTGCTGCGCCGCGCGGACGAGGCGATCTATGCCCGCCGCAACGCCGCGGTGGAGCAGGAGCGGCGGATCAGGGAGAACGAGCTGGCTACCGAGATCGCGGTCGAGAACAAGAAGCGCCAGGTGCGCGAGGCGCAGATGGAAGCGGAGCGCGCGGTGCAGGAACGCCAGCTGCAGATCCGGCGCGAGGACATGGCCGGCCGCATCGGCCTCGAGGAGCAGAACCAGGCGCTGGTGGCACTCGCCTCCGGCAATGCGCGGGCGGAGGCGGATGCCAAGGCCTATGGCCTGGCGGCGATGATGCGGTCCTTCGCCGATGCCGATCCCAAGCTGCTGCAGGCGCTGGCCTCGGTCGGCATGCAGCCCGGCCACCTGATGGCGCTGGCCTTCCGCGACCTGGCGGAGAATGCCGCGAAGATCGGGCAGCTCAACGTCACGCCCGACCTGCTGCGGGAGATCCTGCAGCCGCGGGAGGCGCGGTGAGCCATGTCCGCCGATGACCGCAAGATCGTGCTGGTGCTGCGCGACACCCGGCTTGACGAGTTGATCGCACGCTTCAACACGCTCCGGCAGGCGCAGTTCTACGTCGAGCATCTGGGCGCCGATTTCGGCGACTACCTGGCGGAGCAGCGCCGCTACCGCCAGGCGACCGCGGCGGCGGAAGCGGCACTGGCTGGCTTCGGCCGGGTGCAGCGGCTGAACCGCCGCTACCTCGGCAACTTCATCTTCGGCGCCGACGACATCGTGGTGGTGCTGGGCCAGGACGGGCTGGTGGCGAATACGCTCAAATACCTCGATGGCCAGCCGGTGCTGGGCGTCAACCCCGACCGCGCCCGCTGGGACGGCGTGCTGCTGCCCTTCCAGCCCGGCGAACTGCCGCGGGTGATGCCGGAGGTGCTGGCGATGCGGCGGCCGTTGAAGCGCGTGACCATGGCCAAGGCCACCCTCAATACCGGCGAGGTGCTCCATGCCGTGAACGACCTGTTCATCGGCCCGCGCAGCCACGTCTCCGCCCGCTACACGCTGGAGCTCGGCACGCGGCGGGAACGGCAATCCTCCAGCGGCATCATCGTCTCGACCGGCATGGGCTCGACCGGCTGGCTGAAGAGCCTCTACGCCGGCTGGGCAAGCGCCGCGCAGAGCCTGGGCGTGGACCCGCCCGGCGCGGCGCTGGACGCCGCCTTCGCCTGGGACGCGGGCTTCCTGCACTACTTCGTGCGCGAACCCTTCCCGAGCCGCATCACCGGCACCGCCCTGGTCGCCGGCCGCATCGGCGCCGGCGCGCCGGCGGTCGTCACCTCCGAGATGGCGGAGCACGGCGTGATCTTCAGCGACGGGATGGAAGCGGATTTCCTCGCCTTCAACGCCGGAACACGGGCGGTGATCGGGGTGGCGGAACGGGCGGGAACGCTGGTGGTATGACGCATCCCGGGAGGGGCGCCGCCCCTCCCGGACCCACCCCGCCGGGGCATGGAGACATGCCCCGGACTCCACCGTCAGATCAGACCTGTCTGCGGATGACGAAGGCGGTGCGGTTCAGTCGAAGCGCCGCAACCAAGCAAGAGTCTCATCCCGGGCATCAAGGGGAAACGGCACCTGCAGGTACCCCCGCTTGCCGTAGTTCTCGAAGCGTAGCGTGCGCAGAACTCGGGCGACGCTGCGATAGTGCTCCGGGACGAGTCCCCGATTCAGATCACCGAGTTCGGGCCGCGGTCCGGCCTGGATCAGGACACCGCCCGACCAGCGCCGCGACGGGCAATCCGCGCCCAACACTTCCGCCAGCCGCTCCGGGCCGCCCAGCCGCGCCACGAAGCCATCGTCCAGCACATTCAGCCAATTCGTGGTGCGGATGATGCGGTGATCCGCTGGACCTCTTATGCCGCTCGCACTGAGCCAGCGGATGTCGTCATTGTAGTCGAGGCCGACGAAGCGCCTGATCAGGGGGAACGCAGTCAGACCGCTACCGGTGCGACTAGACCCCTGATCAAACAGCGTGCCAAGCCCTGCGGTACCGTGCAGCGGCCCGAGCAGGCCACACCAATGGGACATCAGTTCAACCAGCGCCGGCCAACCAACCCGCTCGGCCCAAGAGGCTGGGATATAGGCGTCGAGATAGGATACCGGTGAGAGCCCGGGATCGATCGGATTGCACGAGCCGCCGATGTAATAGTGGGTTGGCTCGGTCCGATCCTCTCCGTCCGGAAAACCATAGAGGTGCGGCGTAAAGCTGTTGGCCTCGATATCCTCCTCGGTGCTTTGGAGCGATTGTCTCGCGCTCTCCTCATAGTGGTCCAAGAATGAGGTGCCTGCGATCCGCGTTAAGCGGCTGCTGCGGAGCTTCTGATAATGCGTGAGAGCCGCGCCAAAGACCGTGTGATAGTGCCGCAGCACCTCGACGAAAGCGAGCCGCTTGGCTTCGGTCTCGCCGTCCAGGAAGAACAGGCTGATCACGATGCCGAAGCGGACATCGACCGCGCCGTTGGGCGACAGCACTGTCAGTTTGTCCAGATCCGACAAGGCTCGGAACTGCGCCAAAAACTCCTCGATCGCCTGCATCTACTCGCTCCTACTGCGCTCCAATGGCCACGACACCCGACTGGCAGCTGCTCCAGCCACGGCGGCGCCGCCGATAATGACGCCGGTCCAGAAGGGGTGCCGCTGTGCAAAACTTCTGCGATCCTCGGGCCGTGGCGCTGGGACGGCGTGCTGCTGCCTTTCCAGCCGGCGGACCTGCCGAAGATCCTGCCCGAGGCGCTGGGCGGGCGCCGGCCGGTGCAGCGCGTCACCATGGCCAAGGCGTCCCTGAACACCGGGGAGGTGCTCTACGCGGTGGACGCCCTCCTCATCGGCCCGCGCAGCCATGTCTCCGCCCGCTACACGTTGGAACTCGGCGCACGGCGGGAGCGGCAATCCTCGAGCGGCATCATCGTCTCGACCGGCATGGGCTCGACGGGCTGGCTCAAGAGCCTCTATGCCGGCTGGGCCGGCGCCGCGCAGAGCTTCGGGGTGGAACCGCCCCGCGCCGCGCTGGAGGCCGGCCATATCGGCGCCGATGCGCCGGCCGTCGTCACCTCCGAGATGGCGGAGCACGGGTGATCTTCAGCGACGGGATCGAAGCGGATTTCCTGGCCTTCGATGGCGGGACCCGGGCGGTGATCGGCATCGCGGAGCGGGCGGGGCTGCTGGTGGTGTGAGGGCGGCCGCATCCGGGCGGGGCGCCGCCCCGCCCCCGCCGGGACATGTAGGCATGCATCATTCATGTCGAGATTGATCACGGCGCTTGCGAGCCGATCAACCGGACCCGTTCGGTGCGCCCCATGGGGTGAGTCGCCCTTTCCCGCGGATCGTAAACCTGACGCTCGAAGACGATATCGACCAGCTGGCTCAGCTCGGGGACGGTTGCCGAGCCGCATGCGATATGCGCAAATAAGGCAGGCAACCTATGGATGGTCTACTTCGGTCGCTTCTGCTTTGCGCAGACCGGTCTGCGCAAAGGTAGAGCTTCAACTCACCCCGTTGAGCATATCTCCGAACATTTTCCGTATCACCAGCGCGCGAATGTGATGCCGCTTCTGCTCAATCGAAGCGCCGCAACCAAGAAAGCGTCTCGTCCCGGGCATCGAGGGGAAACGGTACCTGCAGATAGCCAAGATCACTGTAATCTTCAAAACGTAATTGTCGCAGGACACGAGCAACACTGCGGTAATGCTCCGGAATCAAGCTTCTGTTCAGATCGCCGAGTTCCGGCTTTAGCCCGGCTTGGATAGTGACACCCCCGGACCAGGGACGCACCGGACAATCCATACCCAAGACTTCCCCCAACCGATCCGCGCTACCCAGACGATCCACGAAGCCATCATCCAGTACAGTCAGCCAATTCGTGGTTCGGATCACACGATGATCTGCGGGACCCTCCAGATCGCAGGCATTCGCCCAGGTTACGCTGTCATTGTAATCGAGGCCGACGAAGCGCCTTACGAAAGGAAAAGCCGTAAGGCCGCTATTGGCGCGGCTCGATCCTTGGTCGAAGAGTGTGCCGAGCCCGGCAGTGCCGTGCATGGGCCGGAGCAGGCCGCACCAATGGGTGACCAACTCGACCAGAGCGGACCAGCCTCCCTGCTCCGCCCAGGAGATCGGGATGTAAGCGTCGATGTAGGAGATAGGCGGCAGGCCGGGATCGACAGGCATACTGGATCCGCCGACGTAGTAATGGGTTGGCTCGGTTCGGTCTCTGCGGTCGGAAAATCCGTAGATGCGCGGCGTGAAGTCATTGGCTTCAACATCTTCATTGGTACTGCGCAAAGGCGCCCGCGCGCCCTCGGCATAATGATCAAGGAAGGAGGCATCCCTAATCCGGACCAAGCGGCTGCGGTGCAGTGGCTGATAATGGGTGAGAGTCGAGCCGAAAACCGCATGGTAATGCCGTAATATCTCAATGAAAGCCAGCCGCTTTGCCTCGGTCTGGCCGTCCAGGAAAAACAAGCTGACCACGATGCCGAAGCGGACATGCACGGCGCCATTAGGCGAAAGTACCGTCAGCTTGTCCAGATCCGACAAGGATCGGAACCGCGCCAGGAATTCCTCGATCTCTTGCATCCATTTTTTCCTACAGCGCCGCAGGTGCAGCACGGGCAAGAAATGCATCTCGCATTTCGACTGTCACTCAGAGTTCCAACGCCCTCGTCACGTATACAAGTCGGATGATGCTGCGTTTTCTGAATTTGAAGACAAAAGCTATTCTTCCCGCCGGCCGCCCCGTCCGGCCTGTAGCAGCCGGGTATCCGCCGCGACCGGGATCCAGAGCGAGACCGTCGTGCCCTGCCCCGGCGTGCTGCGGATCGCCAGGCCGCCGCCCGATTGCTCCGCGAAGCCCTTGGCCATCGGCAGCCCGAGCCCGGTGCCCTCGCCGGCCGGCTTGGTGGTGAAGAACGGCTCGACCACCCGCGCCAGCGTCCGCGCATCCATGCCCACGCCCTGGTCGGCGACATCGAGGCGGATATAGCGGCCGGGCTGCAGGTCGCAGAGCGCGGTGGCGGCATCCACGATGGTCTCCGCCCGCGCGGCCAGGGTGATGACGCCGCCGCCCGGCATGGCGTCGCGGGCATTGACCGCCAGGTTGACCAGCGCGGTCTCCAGCTGCCGCCGATCGGCCAGCAGCGGCGGCAGGCCGGGTTCCACCACCACGTCGCAGCCGCAGGCGCGGCCGAGCGTATGCTCCAGCACCTCCCGCAGCTCATCCAGCAGCGCGTCCGGCGCGACCGGCCCGGCCTTGAGCTCGGCCTGGCGCGCGAAGGACAGCAGCCGGCCGGCGATGGTATCCCCGCGCGTAACCGCGCCGCGCAGCGCCTCGACCAGGACCAGCACCCGCTCCGGATCCTCGACATCCTCCACGATCATGCTGGCGGCGCTGCCCACCACCTGCAGCACGTTGCGCATGTCATGCGCCATGCCGCCGGCCAGCTCGCCCAGCGCCTGCATGCGCTCCGCATGCGCCATGCGCGTCTGCACCGCCTCCCGCCGCGCCACCTCCTCCGCGATGCGGCGCTCCAGGTCGCGGTTCAGCGCCTCCAGCGCCGCCTGGGCGCCGCGCAGCGCGGTGACGTCATCGAAGCTCTCCATCACCGCGACCGGCTGGCCGCCGGCGCCGCGGCGCAGCACCTTGCGGGTCGCCAGCAGCATCGCGCGGCCGTCGCGGTGATGGTTGACCAGGTCGCCGGTCCATTCGCCGTCCCGCAGCAGCGTCGCCTCGATCTCGGGGAAGGGCACCGGGAAGACGGTCTGCAACAGGTCGCGCGCCACCTGGCCCCGCGCCTGCTCCGCCGTCCAGCCCAGCAGGCGCTCGCAGCCGCGCGACCAGAACAGGATGCGCCCGTCGATGTCCCGCGCCATCACCGTTGCCAGGTCGAGCGTCGCGAAGACCTCCTCCAGCTCGGCCCGGCTCTGTGCCAGCGCGGCTTCCGCGAGCTTGAGGGTGGTGATGTCGACATGCGCGCCGACCACCCGCAGCGCGCGGCCATCGGGCGCGCGCTCGATCTCCGCGCGGGCGCTGATCCAGCGCACTTCGCCGGCGATGGTGACGATGCGGTAGTCCTGGGCGTATTCGGTGACGCCTGAATCATCGGCGATGGCGTGCAGGAAGGCACGCTCCGCCGCCGCCCGGTCCTCGGGATGCAGGCGGCGGACCCAATCCTCGTGCCGTTCGATGGTCGGCTCGGGCAGGTCCCCGTGCAGCGCCATGTATTCGCCGGAGCGATGGTTGGCGCCGGTGTCGAGGTCGATCTCGAAGCCGCCGACCAGCCCGATGCGCTGCACGCGGCGCAACCGCGCCTCGCTGATCGCCAGCGCGGCCTGCAGGTCGCCGGCCGGAGGCGCCACGGGCGTCATCGGGTCACCTTTCGCTTCGATCGCGTCCATCTACCTGCCCGCCACACGACAGGCGACGCAACCTAGAGAGGTTCGCGGCGCGGCTCAACGGATCGCGAAGGCCCCGCGCATCGTCGGCCGCGACATCAATCCCCGGTTTCGCGCAGCAGCAGGCAGACCGGCAGGGCCGCCAGCAGGCGCCCGGCCGGCACCGCCATGGCGCCGCCCGCATGCACCGCCCCGGTCAGCACGTCCCGCCAGGTGCCGGCGGGCAGCGGCAGCACCGTGCCGTCCCACCGCTCCGCCGGGACCAGCGGGGTCGCGGCGCCGTCGAGCAGCGCCATCGGCAGCCGCGTCACCACCGCCACCGCCTCCGCCGCGCCCCGCTGCCTGCGGAAGCCGAGGAGATGCCCGGCCAGCGGCCCGGCGGCGGCCAGCGCGTCGTAGCTGCCCTCGGCGAACAGCGCCGGCTGGTCCTGGCGGCAGCGCAGCGCGGCATGGATCACCGCCTGCTTGACGCGGCCGTCCCACCACCGCGCCAACAGGGCGGCGGGCTCCGTGCCGTCCCGCAGGGCCCGATCCCGCGCCGGCCAGTCGACGGGGCGGCGATTATCAGGATCGACCAGGGAGAAATCCCAGAATTCGGTGCCCTGGTAGAGATCCGGGATGCCGGGCGCGGCGCAGCGCAGCAGCGCCTGCGCCAGGCCATTGGCCGCGCCGGCCGCCGCGATCCGCGCCGCGAAGCCGCCGATGCCGGCCGCCAGCGGCCCGGGCGTCAGCAGCCGCCGGAGATAAGCCGCCGCCTCCGCCTCATGGGCCGCATCCGGCGCGGCCCAGGAGCTGCGGCGCTTGGCTTCGCGCAACGCCTTGCCCTGCCAGGCCTCCAGCCGGTCGGCGAAACCCGCGAGCCCGGCCGCATCGCCGGCATCGAGCCCCGGCGGCCAGGCCCCCACCAGCATCTGCAGCAGCATCGCGGCGTCACCCGCGTCGGGCGGCTTCGCCGTCGCCAGCCAGCCGGCCAGCGCCGCCGCCCAGGCCTCCGGGATTTCCGACAGTACCGCCAGCCGGGCGCGCACATCCTCGCCCCGCTTGTGGTCATGCGTCGCGGTGGCGAGCAGGGCGTGCGGGAAGGCCGCGGCCCGCATCGCCTGCGCGGCGTGGAATTCGGCGGGCGACAGCGCGAAGATCGCCGGATCGGCGCCCACCTCGTTGCGGGAGAGCAGCCGGCCGTGCCGGTAGAAGGCGGTGTCCTCGGTGCTCTTCGCCGCCAGCGGCGCGGTGAGCTGCTGGAAGCGCCGCCGCGCCGTGATCCGCGCCCGGCGACCGGCCGGCGGCAGGGCGCGCAGCGGTTCGGCCCCGAGCCAGTCATCGAACACCGCGAGCAACGGCGCATCGCCCGGCGGCAGTTCGGCGGCGGCGGCGGTCATCGCCTGCCCCAGTAGCCGTGCATCGACCGCGCCACGGGCGCCCGCGCCGAGATAGCTGCGATAGGCCGCGACATGCACCGCGATCGCCGCCAGCACGCGCCGGATGGCGCCGAGGCCGAAATCGCGCTGCCGCGGATCCTGGTCCGCCACCCGCTTGAAGGCCCTCGCGGCGAGGGTCAGCTCCGCCCCCAGGCTTTCCCGCAGCACCTGCCGCCGGGCGGTGAGCGCCACCGCCGGAAATCCCGCCGCATCGCCGCCGAGCGTGGCCCAGAGGCGTTCGAGCGGCGCGGCGCCCTGCGGATCGTGCAGCACGGCGGCGGCTTCGTTCATGAAGTCGTAGCCGCTGGTGCCGTCGGTCCACCAGTCGGCCGGCAGCGCTTCGCCCGGTGCCAGGATCTTCTCGACCCAGATCAGCGGCTCCGTCCCCGGCCGCGCCGCGCGCAGCCGCCGCCGCAGCTTGCGGCAATAGCCGCGCGGATCGGCCAGGCCGTCGACATGGTCGATGCGGACGCCGTCGATCAGCCCTTCGGCGAACAGGCGCAGCACCAGCGCATGCGCGGCGTCGAAGGCCGCCGGCACCTCGACGCGGAAGCCGGCCAGGCCGGTGATGTCGAAGAAGCGCCGCCAGTTGAGCGCATCCGCCGCCAGCCGCCACCAGGCGGGCCGGTAATGCTGCCGCTCCAGCAGCTGGTGCAGCCGCGCCCGCCCTTCCGCCGTGGCCGGATCATGCGCGGCGAGCAGGGCGGCGGTATCGCCGCGCAGGGCGCGGCGGCTGTCCGGCGATAGCGGGAAGCGATGGCCGTGATGGGTGACGAACAGGCTGCCGCTGGCCTCGTCGGCGCGCAGCAGCAGCCGGCCTGCTTCCAGCGCCTCGCCATAGGGCGCGTCCAGGAAAGGCAGCAGCAGCTTGCCGGCCAGGCCCGGCTCCCCGGCATCCCAATCGATGTCGAACCAGGTGGCATGGGCGCTGCCGGGCCCATGCTCCAGCAGGTCGAGCCACCAGGGATTGTCGTCGCCGCCGACCGCCATGTGGTTCGGCACGATGTCGAGCACCAGCCCCATGCCGTGCTGGCGCAGCGCGGCGGAGAGGCGGCGCAGCGCCGGTTCCCCGCCCAGCTCGGGATTGACCCGGGTCGGGTCGACGACGTCATAGCCATGCAGGGAGCCGCGCCGTGCCGTGGTGATCGGCGAGGCATAGGCATGGCTGATGCCGAGCCGTGCCAGATAGGGCACCACGCCGGCGGCGTCATCCAGGGTGAAGCCGGCATGCAGTTGCAGCCGGGCAGTGGCGCGCGGCGTCATGGCGCTGCCTCCGCGATCGGCCGCGCGGCGGCCAGGCGCCGCAGCCGGGCATCGACGGCCGGCGCGTCGAGCAGCGCCGCCGCCGGGCCGTCCAGGCGCCGGCGCCAATTGGGGTGCTCGTCGATGGTGCCGGGAATGTTCGGCTGCTCGGGCAGGGCCAGCGCATCCTCGATCGGCAGGATCGCCAGGCGGCAGGCGGCGCCGCCGACATGCGCCGCCGCCGCATCGGCGACCACCCCGGCCGCCGACGGGTCCGGCATGGCGCCCTCGGCGGCGCCGCTGGCGCGAAAGGCATCCCAGAGCGCGGCGCGCGCGCCGGCCCGCCCGGCTTCCGCCGGTGCCGGATCCGCCGTGCCATGCAGCTTGCGGTGCCAGGCGAGATCGGTGCCGCGCCACCAGCCGGCGATGGTCGCCAGGTCATGCGTGCTCGTCATCGCCACCGCCTCGCGCGACCAGTCGCGCGGGGGCAGCGGCCGGCCCGCCGCGTCGCGCTCGAAATCCAGTACCCGCATGCCGAGGATCCCCGCCCGCGCGATGCTGGCGCGGAATGCCGGCGCCACGGTGCCCAGATCCTCGCCGATCACCACCGCGCGGTGGCGATGCGATTCCAGCGCCAGCAGCCGCAGCAGGTCCGGGCATGGGTAGCGGAGATAGGCGCCGGCGGCGGAAGGCATGCCTTCCGGGATCAGCCAGAGGCGTTCCAGGCCCATCGCGTGGTCGATACGCAAGCCCCCGGCATGGCGCAGCGCCGCCCGCAGCACGTCCAGGAACGCCGCGTAGCCGCCGGCCCGCAGCGCCCGCGGCGAAAAGGCGGTCAGGCCCCAATCCTGCCCGGCCGGATTGAAGATGTCGGGCGGCGCGCCGACCGCGGCGCCGCGCAGCACCTCGGCGGGGCGCGACCAGGCATGGCTGCCGCCGCCATCGGTGCCGACCGCCAGATCGGCCAGCAGCCCGATCGCCATGCCCGCCGCCCGCGCCCGCTGCTGGGCGGCGGCGAGGGAGGCATCGGCCAGCCATTGGCAGAAAGCATGGAAGGCGACCTCCTCCGCGTGTTCGCCGGCGAAGGCGGCCACCGCCGGCGCATCCGGCATGCGATAGGCCTCCGGCCAGTCGCGCCAATGCCGCAGGCCGCCATCCCGGGCGGCGAAATGCAGCGACAGGGCCTCGAACCGTGCATGCCGTTCGAGTGCCGTACCTTGCGCCGCGCGGAATGCGGCGAAGCGCGGGTCGCGCCCATGCCGCGCGAACAGGGCGCGGAACCAGGCGATGCGGCGCGCGGCGGCGGCGGGCCAATCGACCAGCGGCGGGTCCGCGACCGCTGCCCCGGGCGCGGCCTCGGCGCCGAACAACAGGCCGGGATCGGCATGGAGCGCGTTGAGGAACAGGCGGGTCGATGGCGCATAGGGGCTGAAGCGATCCGGCGCGGCGGCGAACAGCGCATGCACCGGGCTGATCGCCAGCGTCGCCGCCCCGCGCCGCGCCGCCGCTTCCGCCAGCGCCGCGACCGCGCCGAAATCACCGAGGCCGCGATCGCCGGCGCGGCGGAGCCCATAGACCTGCGCGGACAGGCCCCAGGGCAGCGCCTGCCCGGGCCGCTCCGCGCCGGCATCCACCAGGTCGAAGCAGCGCGGCGGCGCCACCGCCAGGGTGGTCGCCACATCGCCGCATTCCAGCGCGTGATAGCCGCTGATGGCGATGCCGGGCAGGCATTCATGATCGTCGAGCCGGCCTTCGAAGACCTGGCCATCCTCGGTGCGCAGCTGGAAGCGGGCGCCAGGCCCCGGCCCGGGCAGCACCGGCCCGGCCCGGTGCTGCGTGGCGGTGATCAGCGGCGGCGTGGCCGCCGCTTCGGCCGCGAGCAGCGCCCGCGATGCGCGGATCTCCGCCGCATTGGCGGCCGGCAGCCCGAGCCGGGCGAGCAGCGGCCGCAGGGTCTCGGCCTTCACCGTGTGCGGCAGGCCATGCGCGTCGCGCCAGCGCAGGATGATGCCGGCCGCCGTCGCCAGCGACCACAGCGTCGCCGCGCCAGGGGACGCCTGCGGGATCCTGCCGCCCTGGGCCGCTCGCGGCACCGTTCCGGGCCGGCTCATGGCGCGGGCTCCAGCAGCGCGACGGTACAGAAGCCGGGCAGGCTGCCGCCGGCCAGGGATGCCGCCGCGCCGGGCGCGCCTTCGAACAGGGGCACGCCCGCGGCCTGGCAGGCGACGGGCGCGCCGCCGGTATTGGTCGCGATGGTCAGGACGGCACCGTCGCCGAGCCGCCAGCGCGCCAGCACGGCGGCCGGGCCGATCGCCGCGGCGCCCAGGGCCTGGCTGCCCGGCAGGCGCGGCACGATGCTGGCATGCCGCAGCGCCAGCAGGCGGCGATGCAGCGCCAGGATGGCGTCATGCGGCGGCCGCGCCGCTTCCATCGCATGCGGGATGCTGGCGGCGAAGGTGGTGACCGCGTTCGGATCGGGGATGCGCTGGCGCAAGTCAGGATCGGCAAAGGCGGCGAAGCGCGCGAATTCGCGGCGGCGCCCTTCCCGCACCAGCGGCGCCAGGTCCGGGTTATGGTCGGTGAAGAACAGGAAGGGTGTGGTGGCACCCCATTCGTCCCCCATGAACAGCAGCGGGATCTGCGGCGCCAGCAGCAGCAGCGCGGTCGCGGCGGCAAGCGCCGGGGCGGGCGCGAGCGGCCCCAGCCTTTCCCCGAAGGCGCGGTTGCCGACCTGGTCATGGTTCTGCAGGAACAGCACGAAGGCGGTCGGCGGCAGATGCGCCGAAGGCTCCCCGCGCGGTGCCGGCGCGCCCTGGAAGACGAAGCCTTCGGCCAGCGCGCGCGCGACCTTGCCGGCTGGGTCATCCGCGAAGGGCGCGTAATAGGATTCGCGTTCGCCGGTCAGCAGCGCATGCAGGGCATTGTGGCCGTCATCGTTCCATTGCGCGTCGAAGCCCAGCGCCGCCGCATCCGCGCGCAGCAGGCTGGCCGCGTTGTGCTCGTTCTCCAGCACCAGGTGGATATGGCGGCCGGGACAGGCGGCGCGCAGCTTCGGAGCCAGGTCCCGCAGCCAGCTCTGCGGTGCGATCGCATGCACCGCGTCGAAGCGCAGCCCGTCGAAGCGGAACTCCTCCAGCCAGTAGCGCGCATTCTCCTCGAAATAGGCGGCGACGGCGGGCTGGCGGAAATCGATCGCCGCGCCCCAGCCGGTCTCGCGCGCCGCGTCGAAGAAGCGCCGCGCATAGGCGTGCAGATAGGCGCCGTCTGGCCCGAAGTGATTGTAGACGACATCGAGCAGCATCATGAGCCCGAGCCCATGCGCGGTATCGACCAAGCGCTTCAGCGCTTCCGGCGTGCCGTAGCCGGGGTGCGGCGCGAAAGGCAGCACGCCGTCATAGCCCCAGTTCCGCGCGCCCGGAAACGCCGCCACAGGCATCAGCTCGATCGCCGTCACGCCCAGGTCGCGAAGCCGCGGCAGCGCGGCCTCGACGCCGGCGAAGCCGCCCATCGCCCCCACATGCACCTCCTGGATCACCGCTTCATGCCAGGGCCGCCCCGCCCAGCCCTCATGCCGCCAGGCGAAGCCCTGCGCCGGCACCACGGACGCGCCATGCACATCGACCGCCTGCCGGCGCGATGCGGGATCGGGCACCGCGAGGCCGGGCTTCACCCGGAAGCGGTAGCGGGCACCGGGTCCCACCGGCGCATCCGCGGTGAACCAGCCATCCGGCAGACCCGTCATCGGCAGCGGCGCCAGGCCATCGACCTCCAGCGCCACCGCGTCGCAATCCGGTGCCCAGAGCGGGAAGCGGGTGATGCCCGCCGCCACCTGGCGCGGGCCCCATTGCCAGGCCGCGCTCATGACAGCCGCGCCGTCAGCAGCACGACCGCATGCGCGGCCACGCGGATGCGCCCGACATCGAAGGGATGCGCCGGCTCCTCCGGCCGGGCGCTGTCGAGCAGCAGCATCCAGGCGAGGCCAGGCGGCGGCAGCACGAAATCCTGCGGCGCGGAATCGGCGTTCAGCAGCAACAGCATCGCCTCGATGCCGCCATCGGGCAGCGGCGCGGCGCGGCGCAGCACCAGGGTGCGCGCTTCCTGCTCGCCCCAGGCATCGCGGGTCATCGGCTGGCCATGCTGGTCGAACCATGCGGTGTCGCGGATATCGCTGCCAGGCACCGGGTCGCCATGCCGATACGTGGACGGGCGCAGGCTTTCATGCTCCCGCCGCAGCGCGATCAGCCGCGTCACGAAGTCGCGCAGTTGCATGGCGTCCTCGCCGGCGGCGCGCGCCCAGTCCAGCCAGCTCGTCCAGTTGTCCTGGCAATAGGCGTTGTTGTTGCCGCCCT
>DASYDR010000144.1:0-34226 GCA_036499545.1 Roseomonas sp.
CGGATGCCGAGGTCGCGATAGGCGAAGAAGGCGCGCAGCCCATGGTCATAGGCCGCGCCCTCGCCGCGGCGGAGCGTCGTGCGTTGCGGTGTATCGGGCATGATGATCTCCTCCCTCGTCGCGGGCCGTCCCCTCAGGCGAGCGGCCCCGTGCAATGGGCGGCGAAGCCCCGCCTGTCGCCGAGCCGCGCGTACCAGGCGGCGAGCGCCGGCAGGGGCCCCCGCTCGATCGGCAGCGCGAACCAGCGATGCGCGTACATGCCGAGCACGATATCCGCCAGCGACAGGCTGTCGCCGGTCACGAAGCCGCGCCCGGCGAGCTGCGCATCCACCATGGCCCAGAGCGCCTCCGCCCGGCCGCGCGCCGCCTCGAGCGCGGCGGCGTCGCGCCGCTCGGGCGGGGTGCGCACCAGGCCAAGGAAGATTGCCGTCATCGGTGCGTTGAGGCTGGAGAGCTGCCAGTCCATCCAGCGCTCGACATCCGCCCGCGCGCGCGGCGCCGCCGGGTAGATCGGGTGCCCCGGCGCCCGGGTATTCGCCAGGTAGCGCAGGATCGCATTGCTTTCCCAGAGGCTGTAGCCGTCCGCCTCGACCAGCGTCGGCACCAGCGCGTTGGGGTTCATGGCCAGGTAGCCGGGGTCCCGCGTGCGGCCGAATTCGCCGCCGGCGTCGATCCGCTCATAAGGCAGCCCCAACTCCTCACAGAGCCAGAGCACCTTCATGACGTTGCTGGAGCTGGTGCGGCCCCAGATGGTGATCGGCGCCATGGCTTTCCCCCGTCCCGAAAGCCGGAGGCTAAGCGCGCGGCCCTGGTTGCGGAAGCGGTGGTTTGGGACGATCTAGGGGGCGATGCCGATCCTCCTTGCCGCCCTCGCGGCCGCAGCGCCCCTGTTCGCCATGGCGAGCGAATCCTGGGGCCTCGTGCCCTGCGCCCTCTGCCTCTGGGAGCGCTGGCCCTATTGGGTCGCGGCCGGGCTGGCGGTGCTGGCGGCGCTGCTGCCCGGGCGGGCGCGGCGCCTGCTGCTCGGCGCCGCCATCCTCGCGGTGCTGGCCACGGCCGGCGTCGCCGTGCTGCATGTGGGGGTGGAGTTCGGCTGGTGGCCTTCGCCGCTGCCGGAATGCCTGGCCGCCAACAGCGGCCGCGGCGGCAGCGCCAGCGTCGACGACCTGTTGCGCAGCCTGGCGCCGGTCCCGGCCAAGCCCTGCGACGCGCCGACCTTCCTGATCCCCGGCCTGCCGGTTTCGATGGCCGCGATGAACCTTCTCTACGCCCTCGGCCTCGCGGGTTTCGCGCTGACCGTCCTTCGCAAGGGAGCCCGTTCATGACCGGTACCGGCGGCCGCCGCCTGCCTGGCGACCTCACCGCGCGCGAATTCGTCGAACGCACCATCCGTGTCGACCATGCCGGCGAATACGGCGCGAAACGCATCTACCAGGGCCAGATCGCGGTGCTGAAGGGCACCCGGCACGAGCCCCTGCTGCGCCACATGCAGGAGCAGGAGCAGGTGCATCTCGACACCTTCGCCCGGCTGATCGCGGATCGCCGGGTGCGGC
Organism: Roseomonas sp.; assembly: GCA_036499545.1. Classification (GTDB taxonomy): domain Bacteria; phylum Pseudomonadota; class Alphaproteobacteria; order Acetobacterales; family Acetobacteraceae; genus Plastoroseomonas. The sequence continues at coordinate 1,554 of DASYDR010000144.1, forward strand.
CGACCGCGATGCTGCCGATCTGGCATGTCGCCGGCTTCGCGCTCGGCGCCGCCACCGCGCTGCTCGGCTATCGCGGTGCCATGGCCTGCACCGTCGCGGTCGAGGAAGCGATCGACGAGCATTACCGGGCCCAGAACGAGGCGCTGGGCGAGGATGAGGCGCCGCTGAAGGAGACGATCGAGCGCTTCCGCCAGGAAGAGCTTGAGCATCGCGACATCGGCCTCGAGAACGAAGCCGAATTGGCGCCCGCCTATCGTCCGCTCTATGCGGCGATCAAGCTCGGCTGCAAGCTGGCGATCAAGATCAGCGAGAAGGTCTGAGCATCCGATGACTGGAGGGCCGAATGGCCCGGAAGTCTGAATCGGATGCTTCACGGATAGGGAGCATCCGATGACCGGAGGGCCGGACGGCCCGGAGGTCTGAATCGGATGCTCCACCGACAGAGGTCTGAGCATGACATTGTCCCTGCCCGAAGCCGATGCCGCCCTGACCGCGGAGATCCGCGCCTGGCTCGACCGCTTCGCCGCCCGGGTGCGGGATGTCGACTATGCCGGCGCCTATCCCTTCTGGCACGACGACATCGTCATCTTCGGCACCTTCCAGGAACTGGTGAAAAGCCGGCAGGCCTGGACCGACACGCAATGGGACAATGTCTGGCCCCGCACCGCCGATTTCGCCTTCGACCTGGCGAACACCATGGTGCTGGCCTCGCCCGACGGCGCGATGGCGGTCGCGATCACGCCCTGGGCCAGCACCGGCTTCCATAAGGATGGCAGCCGCTTCGACCGGCCCGGCCGCGCGACCATCATCCTGCAGAAGCAGCCGGACGGGCGTTGGCTGGGCGTGCATTCGCACATGTCGCTCGGCAAGGGCGTGCCGCAGGACAGTTTCGGCGATCGGCCGGTGACGGCGCGGTAAGGTTACGGCCCGGACGGCCCCGAGGTGCTGTTGATGTGCCGGTTCGGGCGCAGCCGCCGCGCGCCCATGCGATTGGCCAGTGATCGCAGCGCGAATTCGCCGGTGAACACCGCGTGGCGCACGCCATGCCCGGGCCAGGCCGCGAAGCGGGTCAGCCGCACCGGGTGCTGGACCGCCGATGGCGCATAGAAATAGGTGGTCACGTTGATGCGCGGCATCGGCCCCGCGATCGGCGTCACCGCGTGCCAGGACGCGTCGGTGGTCTCCATGACCACGAGCCGGTTGCTGCGATAGGGCACCGGTTCCAGCGCGCCGCGGCGCTGGTCCTGCCACAGCGCGAGATGACCGCCGTAATCCTCCCGCCAATAAGGCGAGAGATAGGTCAGCAGCACCACTTCCCGCCGCCGCCGCCGTGCGTGGTCATGGCTGTTGTCGAGATGCGGGCACATGTAGTCGCCCGGCAGCATGTAGGTGATGCCGCCATTATAGAGCTGCGGGTCGGTCTCCAGCGTCGCCATGCCGGTGATGCCGGCGATGGCGGCGGCGACTTCCGGCTGGTTGATCGCGGTCACGATGTCGCGTACCGGCCCGTTCAGGGAATCAAGCCGGGCGCAGACGAATTTGCGTTCCTTGGTATTGGCCAGGCGCAGCATGCTCGGCAGCGGCGGCATGGCTTCGACCGCGGCGCCGATCACCTCGCGCGGCAGCAATTCATCAAGGGCGAAATGCCGCACATGACCGGCGCGTGGGACGCCGAAGGCCGCCTGCAATCTGGGGCGTTCTTCCAGCAGACGCGCCTGGATGGCGCGTGTCAGGCCGCGGATGGTGTCGGACATCGGGACACACCCTCGAACGAAATATGACAAACATGTAGCAGTAGCGAATATCTGTCTGCGATTTGCAACAAAATTCGCAACTGGAGACGTTGGATCGTCCCCAGGCATGTTTGCCGAGAAGGGTATTTATTACAGGATATCCATAATTCGGGCGCCGGCCCGGCGCGCCGGTCGCCCGCCGGGCCTAGTTCTCCAGCTCGCTGTCCCAGTAGAGGTAATCGCGCCAGCTCTCATGCAGGTGGTTGGGCGGGAAGGCGCGGCCGTTCTCCTGCAGCTCCCAGCTGGTCGGCTGGCGCGGCGTCTGCACCGGGTGCATGTGGCATTCCCGCGGCAGCTTGTCCGCCTTGCGCAGGTTGCAGGGGCCGCAGGCGGTGACGACGTTCTCCCAGGTCGTGCGGCCGCCGCGGCTGCGCGGGATCACATGATCGAAGGTCAGGTCATGCGCCGGCAGCGCGTCGGTGCAGTACTGGCACTCGAAGCTGTCGCGCAGGAAGACGTTGAAGCGCGTGAAGGCCGGGCGGCGCGCGGCGGGGATGTATTCCTTCAGGGCGATCACGCTCGGCAACCGCATGGTCAATGTCGGCGAATGCACCGCCGTCTCATATTCGTTGAGCACCGAGACGCGGTCCAGGAACACCGCCTTCACCGCATCCTGCCAGGACCAGACCGAGAGCGGGAAATAGGAGAGCGGCCGGAAATCCGCATTCAGCACGAGCGCGGGGAAAGACTGCGTCCCAACGAGCTGTCCACCATCAGGCAAGCGCCGCTCCTTTCCGCCGCCCAAGGGCAGCCGTTCGGCGACGAAGCCTGCTTCCGGCGGCGGCGCTATGCGCCGGGGCCGGGTGCCCTCAATCCCTGGGGCCTTTCGCGACAGACAGGCCCCAGATCATGTGGCGCCGTCGCGTGGTGCAGCATTCATGCCAGCCCGCCACGGCCCGTGCAACCCGCATGCCATCACTGTCACTGAGCTTTCGCAAGCCGTTCCGCCCGCAGCCGCGCCGCCTCCGCGAAGCCGTGCTGCAGGAAGGATGCGCCAAGGTCGATCCCCTGCTGGTCGATCGTATGCTCCAGCCCGGGCGCGATATGCGCGTGGACCGTCACCCCATTGTCGCGGAGCGATTCCGCGGCATGGGTGGTCGCGGAGGCCGGCACCACCGGATCGGCCTCGCCATGGATCAGCAGCACCGGCGGGCGCACGGTGATGTCGATCGGCAGCACCTCCGGCACCAGCAACGCGCCGGAATAGCCGACCAGCGCCGCCGGCCGCTTCGGCCGCCGCAGCCCGGCGAACAGCGCCAGCATCGCGCCCTGGGAGAAGCCGGCGATCGCCAGGTCGTCATCGTCCAGCCCCAGCGCCTGCAGCTCGGCGTCGATGCTGTCGAACAGGGTGCGGGAGACGCTGCGCAGCGCCTCGTTCACCACGTCCGGGCGCCGGTCCTCCATGTCGAACCACTGCTTGCCGGACGGGAAGGGCGGATAGACGAAGGGGGCGTCGAAGGCGACGAACTCGGCAGTGGTCAGGCTGCGGCTCCAGAGATGGCCGATGCCGATCAGGTCGTTTCCGCTGGCGCCCAGCCCATGCAGGATGACGATGAGCTTCTCCGCCTTCCCGCCGGAGGCGGGCGCGATGCGGGGTCCCTTGAGCAGCATGCGCGAATGCCTCCTTGTCCTCGGCCAGCGGCGGCGGTAGCGCGGAAGGCGCCATGTCCGCAACCCGGATCGTTACGCGTTTCGCACCAAGCCCGACGGGCCACCTGCATCTGGGCCACGCCCATTCGGCCCTGGCCGGCTGGCGCGCCGCCCGCGAAGCCGGTGGCGGCTTCCTGCTGCGCATCGAGGATATCGACCAGACCCGCTGCCGGCCGGAATTCACCGCCGCCATCCTGGACGACCTGGCCTGGCTCGGCCTCGACTGGGATGGGCCGGTCCGCATCCAGTCCGGGCACTTCCCCGACTACCGTGCCACGCTCGACAGCCTGGCCGCCCGTGGCCTGCTGTACCCGTGCTTCTGCACCCGGGCCGAAATCGCCGCCGCCGCCAGCGCCCCGCAGGGCCCCGAAGGGCCGGTCTATCCGGGCACCTGCCGGGTGCTGGGCAGCGCTGCCCGCGCCGCCCGTATCGCGGCCGGCGCGCCCTACGCGCTGCGTCTCGACATGGCGGCCGCCCTGGCCGCGATCCGCGGGCCCCTCGGCTTCGCCGAACAGGGGCAAGGCCGGCTGCGCTGCGACCCGGCCCGCTTCGGGGACATCGTCCTCGCCCGCAAGGACACCCCGGCCAGCTATCACCTCTGCGTCACCCATGACGACGCCCTGCAGGGCGTCACCCTGGTGACCCGGGGCGAGGATCTGCTGCCGGCCACGGATATCCATCGCCTGCTGCAGGCGCTGATGGGCTGGCCGGAACCGGCCTACGCCCATCATCCGCTGCTGACCGACGCGCAGGGCCGGCGCCTGGCCAAGCGCGACGGCGCCCGGTCGCTCCGGGACCTGCGCGCCGCCGGCCTGTCGCCGGCCGCGGTGCGGGACCTGGCGGATCATCCCGGCCCCTGATCCAGCCCGGCGCGCAGCGCGCCGTCCGGGTCCTCGACCAGGCCTTCGCGCAGGAACAGGTCGATCAACACCAGGTTGACGTTGAACTTCACGTCGTCGGTGTCGCGGACCGCCGCGATGGCCTTCGCCGCGGGCCAGAGCTCGAAGCGTTCCACCTCGTCGTCATTCGGCCGGGGGACGAAGTCTTCGGGCAGGTCCAGGTCATAGCAATGCAGCACGTCGCGCCGCATGCCCTCGGCATTGCGCATGATGTAGGAAACACGGCCGGCGGGCCTGGCCCGGCCCGCTAGATCCGGGGGAATGGACGCTTCCTCGGCTGCTTCCTTGACCAGGGTCTCCTCCGCCGACAGCCCGGCCGGGATGCCGCCGGCGACGATGTTGTCGAGCTGGCCGGGGGCGGTGGGCTTGTGGCGGGACCGGATGCCGACCCAGAGGTGCAGGCCGTCGGCGCGCCGCACCAGGCCGTTGACATGCACGCCCTGGGACATGGCGCCGAAGGCCGGCAGTGCGCCGCGGTCGATCTGCCCGAGCACGGTGCCGGCGCTTTCGGCGCGCAGGTCGAACACCTCGTCGCGGATGGTGAGGAAGCCGCCGGCGGCCAGGGCGGGCAGGGCGCTGGCCAGGGCCTGGCTGCGCGCGCCGGGGCTGCGCAGCCGGGCCGCTGTCGCGACGCCCGCCTGGTCGAAGTGGAAATCGCGCGGAAAGAAGGTCAGCGCCTGGGCCAGGTCGGGGGTGATCCAGCCGATCTGGGTGGGGCCGAGCCGGAAGGGGATATAGCCGGCCGGTGAGGGCAGGTTGTTGCAGGCGGCGATATGGCGGGCGAAGCCGGCGGTGCTGGGCATGCGCCCTGGGTAACGCAGCCGCCCGCCATAAGTCACCCATGCGCTCCTGGACCGACCGTGGAATCCGGGCCACATGCCGCGCCATGCCAACACCTGCCCCCGCCGAGGCCAGCCACGGCCGCACCTTGCTGACCTTGTTCCCTTACCTGTGGCCGAAGGGGGAGACCGAACTCCGGACCCGGGTCGTCATCGCCCTGGCGGCGCTGGTCGCCGGCAAGGCCGCGAACGTGATCGTGCCGATCGCCTATGCGCGGGCGGTGGACGGGCTGCGGCCGATCGAGGGCGCGGCCGCGATCGCCGCGATCCCGCTGGCGCTGATCCTGGGCTACGGCCTGCTGCGCCTGCTGTCGTCGGGCTTCGGGGAGCTGCGCGACGCGGTCTTCGCCAAGGTCCAGGCGCGGGCGGCGCGGCGCATCGCATTGTCGGTGTTCGAGCACCTGCACGCGCTGTCGCTGCGCTTCCACCTCGACCGGCAGACCGGCGGCCTGTCCCGGGTGATCGAGCGCGGTACCCGCGGCATCAACTTCGTGCTGGACTTCATGCTGTTCAGCATCGTCCCGACCCTGATCGAGATCCTGCTGGTCACCGTCATCCTCTGGCGGATGTTCGATTTCGCCTTCGCCGCGGTCACCTTCGGCACCATCGCGATCTACATCGCCTTCACCCTGCTGTTCACCGACTGGCGCACCCGGTTCCGGCGCGAGATGAACGCGACCGACCAGGAGGCGAACACCAAGGCCATCGACAGCCTGCTGAACTACGAGACGGTGAAGTATTTCAACAACGAGGCGCATGAATCGCGGCGCTACGACGCGTCGCTGCAGCGCTACGAAGCCGCCTATGTCCGGTCCGAGGTGTCGCTGAACGCGCTGAATGCCGGGCAGGCGGCGATCATCGCCATCGGCCTGACCGTGGTCATGCTGATGGCGGCGCATGGCGTCGCCAACCACAGCATGACCATCGGCGATTTCGTGCTGGTGAACACCTATCTGATCCAGCTCTATCTGCCGCTGAATTTCCTCGGCTTCGTCTATCGCGAGATGAAGCAGGGGCTGATCGACATGGAGCAGATGTTCACGCTGCTGCGCCAGCCGCGGGAAGTCGCGGATGCGCCGGACGCGCAGCCCTTGCGGGCCGGCCCCGGCGCCCTGGTGTTCGAGGATGTGCGCTTCGGCTACCGGCCGGACCGGGTGATCCTGAAAGGGGTATCCTTCGCGGTGCCGCCGGGGCGGATGCTGGCGATCGTCGGCCCGACCGGCGCCGGGAAATCCACCATCAGCCGGCTGCTGTTCCGCTTCTACGACGTGACCGGCGGCCGCGTGGTGGTCGATGGCGAGGATGTGCGGGCGGTGACCCAGGACAGCCTGCGCGCCGCGGTCGGCGTGGTGCCGCAGGACACCGTGCTGTTCAACGACACCATCCGCTACAACATCGCCTATGGCCGCCCGGGCGCGACCCAGGAACAGGTCGAGCACGCGGCGAAGCTCGCCCAGGTGCATGATTTCGTGCTGCGCCTGCCGGATGGCTACGACACGATGGTCGGTGAGCGCGGGCTGAAGCTTTCGGGCGGCGAGAAGCAGCGCGTCGCGATCGCGCGGACCATCCTCAAGGATCCGCGCATCCTGATCCTGGACGAGGCGACCAGCGCGCTCGACACCCGCACCGAGCAGGAGATCCAGGCGGCGCTGCGCGACGTGTCGCGGGACCGCACCACGCTGGTCATCGCGCACCGCCTGTCGACGGTGGTCGAGGCGGATGAGATCATCGTGCTGCAGGACGGGCTGATCGCGGAACGCGGCACCCATGGCGCGCTGATCGCGGCCGGCGGCCTCTATGCCGAGATGTGGCGCCGCCAGTCGGAAGCGGTGGCGATGGCCGAAGCCGCGGCGGCGGCCCAGGCGGCGGCCGGCTTCGGCAACCGCAGCCTGCGCCAGACGGAAGAAGCACCGGGCGGCTGAGCGTCCGATTGACCGGAGGGCCGGATGGCCCGGAGGTCTGAATCGGCCGCTCCACTCACAAGGCGGCCGGACCCTTCCCCTGGCCGCCGATCCTGCCTATGTGCGGAAGCAGTCAGGAGTGCAGCGTCCCATGCAGATGGACCCCCGGGGCATCGCCCCGGAAGATCTCAGCCATGCCGGTTCCGTCGTCGACAAGGCGATCGAGTACATGATCGGGCAGAACATCGCGCCGATCTCGGTCGCCTCCGCCCTGCTGGGCGGTGCGCTCGGCCTGCTGGCCCGGTCCATGGACGACCAGGCGATCGCCCAGGTGCTGCGCAGCGCCCTGCATTCGGTGGAGACCGGGGAGCTGCGGGACATGCGCGACGGTCCGCCCCCCGCCGGAATGGCTTGACCTTTCGGCCGGGCTCGGTCACAAGGCCGCCTCTCGCGACCCTGCCGGGGCCGCGCATCATTCGCTTGTAGGAATTTGCTGCCATGGCTCGCCGCTGCGCCGTCACCGGCAAGGGTGTCCTCTCCGGGAACAACGTCAGCCACGCGAACAACAAGACGCGTCGCCGCTTCCTGCCCAATCTGCAGGAATCGTCGTTCTTCTCCGACGTGCTCGGCACCCAGGTCCGCCTGCGCCTGACCACCAACGGTATCCGCACCGTGGAGCACAATGGCGGCATCGACGCCTATCTGCTCGGCACCCCGGACCGGAAGCTGACGGTGGAGACCATCGTCCTGAAGCGCCGCCTGGAGCGCGCCAAGGACAAGAAGGCCGCCTGAGCACCGGAGGGCCGCAAGGCCCGGAGGTCTGAAGCGGAGGCGCGCCGGCAGGCGCGCCTTGCCTGATGGCTTGAGAGAGGCCCGCCTTCCGGCGGGCCTTTGTCGTTTCAGGGCAGGTCGATCGCCAGCCAGCCGCGGGCATCCATCCGGGCGACATCGCCGGGCAGAACCAGCACCGTGGTGGTGTCGCTCTCGACGATGGCCGGGCCGGCGATCCGCTGGTCGGACTCCAGCGCCGCGAAGGCATGCACCGGCACCTCGGCCGGCCCACCCTCGAGCAGGATATGGCGAGTCGCGGTGGCGGCGCGGGCCGGCGGCAGCACGGACCGCGATGAGCCGCCCGGCAGCAGGCCCAGCACCGCGATCCGGGCATTGACCAGCGCCACCTCCTCGCCGCGCAGCGCATAGGTGAAGAGCTGCTCGTGCCGGGCGTGGAAGGCCTCCGCCACCCGGCCGGCGAGGCCGGGTTCGTCCCAGGCGACGCCATCCAGCGCCACGCCGACCTCGAAGACCTGTTCGCCGTAGCGCATATCGGCGGCGCGGCGGACCGCGACCGCGCCCCCGAACCAGCCGGCGACCCTGGCGCGGCCCTCCGCCTCCAGCGCGGCGAAGGTCGCGCGCAGCGCGTCATCCCCCGGCAGCCCGGCGCCTTCCAGGCTGCGGGAGACCTCGTAGCGCAGGTCGGTGTGCAGCATGCCCCAGGCCGAGAGCCCGGCGGCGAAGACGGGGACGGCGACCCGGGCCATGCCGAGCTCCCGCGCCACCGCGCTGGCATGCAGCCCGGCGGCGCCGCCGAAGGCCAGCAGGGTGAAGCCGCGCGGATCGACGCCGCGCCGGACCGTCGCCAGCCGGATGCCATCGGCCATCCGGAGATTGGCGATGCGATGCGCCCCGGCCGCCGTCCGCGCCGCATCGAGGCCGAGCTGGGCGCCGAGCCGGGCGAAAGCGGCCTCCGCCGCCGCCCGGTCCAGCATCCGCCGGCCACCCAGGAAATTGGCGGGGTCGAGATAGCCCAGCACCAGGTTGGCGTCGGTGACGGAAGGCTCGGTGCCGCCCTGGCCATAGCAGACCGGCCCCGGCACCGCGCCGGCGCTGCGGGGCCCCACCTGCAGCAGCCCGCCCGGCCCGAGATGCGCGATGGACCCGCCGCCGGCACCGAGCGTCACGATATCCAGGCTTTCGAGGGCGATGCGCTCGCCGCCGACTTCCCGCCCGCGGCCGAGCGCGGCTTCGCCACCTTCGATCAGCGCGATGTCGGTGGAGGTGCCGCCGACATCGAAGGTGACCAGGTCCTGGCCGAGTCCCTGGCGGGCGAGCGCGACGCCGGCCGCGACGCCGCCGGCGGGTCCGGACAGCGCGGTGCCGGCGGCGAGCCGCGCCGCTTCCTCCACCGGGGCGACGCCGCCATGGGAGAGGATGACGAAGACCGGCCCATCATAGCCGGCCTCGCCCAGCCGGCCGCGCAGCCGGGTCAGATAGCGGGCGACGATAGGGCCGACATAGGCGTTCACGGCGGTGGTCGAGAACCGCTCGAACTCCTTGATCTGCGGCAGCACCTCGGCCGAATGGGTGACGTAGACATCCGGCAGGGCAGCGCGCACGGCATCCGCCGCCTGCCGCTCATGCGCGGGGTCGCGCCAGGCGTGCAGGAAGCAGATGGCGACGGCCTCGGCGCCTTCGGCCCGCAGGCCGGCGATCGCGGCATCGAGGGAGGCAGGGTCGAGCGGCGCTTCCACCCGCCCATCGGGACGCAGCCGTTCGCGCACCGGCAGCCGGCGGTGGCGCGGCACCAGGGCAGGGGCGGCGGGCAGGCGCAGATCGTAGCGTTCGGGCTTCAGCCCCTCCCGCATTTCGATCACGTCGCGATGGCCTTCGGTGGTCAGCATCGCCACCTTGGCACCGCGGCGTTCGAGCAGGGCGTTGGTGGCGACGGTGGTGCCATGGACGATGCGCTCGGTCCGCGCCAGCAGGTCCGGCAGCGCCAGGCCGAGCGCCTCGGCCAGCACCGCGAGGCCGGCGATGACGCCCTCGCTCTGGTCGGCGGGGGTGGAAGCGGCCTTGGCGAGGGTGGTGGTGCCGTCGGGCGCGATGCCGACGACGTCGGTGAAGGTGCCGCCGACATCGACACCGATGCGGAAGAGCGTCCCGGGCGCTCCACTGATACCGCTCATCGCGTCACCAGCCCTTCGCGGCGGTCGGCCGCGCGCGCGGCGGGATCGCGGTTCTCCGGTGGTCCCCAGCCGCCGCCGCCGGCTGCCAGCACATGCAGCGTGTCGCCGGGCGCGATCGCGATGCCGACCTCCTTGGTCGCCAGCACGCGTTCGCTGCCGTCGGGCCGCTTCAGGACGTAATGGTGCGGGGCGCTGTCCTGCCCGCCCAGCATGCCGGCCGAGCCGTGCCGCGCGCCGTCGCCGGCGGTATTCGCCCGGCAGGGCCCGTCGCTCTCGATCATCAGTTCCAGCGCGCCGCCGACGCCGCCGCGATGGGTGCCGTCGCCGGCCGAATCGGGGCGGAACTCATGATGGCGGAAGAAGAGCGGGAAGCGGGTCTCCGCCATCTCGACGCTGCCGAATTTCAGGCCGCCGGCCGAATGCCATTCCCCCGCCGTCGACCAGCCATCGCCGCGGGCGGAGCCGCCGCCGCCCGGCCGGGCATGGAACAGGTGCCAGACGAAGCCGCGGCCGCGGCGCGGGTCGCGGCCCTGAATGGCCACCCGGAAGCGCCGCCCCCAGCCGCCCATGGCGCGGTCCGGGCAGGCATTGGCCAGCGCCTTCACCACCGCCTCCACGATCTCGTTCGAGCAGTGGGAGGTGCAGAGCGTCACCGGCGCGCCGTCCCGCGCCCAGACCACGGTGCCGTCGCGCGCGATGACCTCGAGCGGCCGGAAGGCGCCGTCATTCTTGGCGACTTCGGGGTCCAGCAGATAGGCGAAGGCCATGGCGACGGCGCTGCGCATGTTGGGATAGCTGGAATTGACGAAGCCCCTGGTCTGCGGCGCGCTGCCCGACAGGTCGACGGTCAGGCGGTCACCCCGCTTGGTGACGCGGGCATGGATGCGGATGTCGCGCGCGTCATGCCCGTCATCGTCGAGGATCGCCTCGCCCTCCCAGCTGCCATCCTGCCAGGTGGCGACGATGCGCCGCGCATGGGCTTCCGACAGGTCGAAGATCGCCTCCACCGCTTCGGCCAGCCTGTCGCCGCCATGCTTGCCAAGCAGCGCCAGCAGCCGCTTCTCGCCCAGATGCGCGGCGCCGATCATCGCCATCAGGTCGCCGCGCACCTCCCGCGGCAGGCGGGTATTGGTGACCAGCATCAGCACCAGGTCGGGCCGCGGGATGCGCGCTTCGCCGAGGCGGATCGGCGGCACCCGGAAGCCTTCCTGCCAGATCTCGGTGGCGGCGGGGTTGTAGCCGCCATGGGTGGCGCCGCCGATATCGGTCTGGTGCGCCCGCACCAGCGACCAGAAGCGCAGCACGCCCGCTTCCATCACCGGCACCACGATGGTGAGGTCGGGCAGGTGGCTGCCGCCGTGATAGGGGTCGTTCAGCAGGAAGATGTCGCCGTCGCGGACCTGATCGCCGAAGGCGTCGGCGACGGCGCGGGCGGCGAAGGGCATGGCGCCGACATGCACCGGGATGTGGTCGGCCTGGGCGACCAGCCGGCACTGCGCATCGCAGAGCGCGATCGAGAAATCGCGGGAGGAGTTGAGGATCTGGGAATAGGTGGTGCGCAGCATCGCCTCCCCCATTTCCTCGACGATGGCACGGAAGCGGTTCTCGAGAACCGCGAGGGCGACCGGGTCGGGACGTGTCATGGCGTTCAGGCTCTCGTGTGCCGCGGTGTCGCGTCAAGCCGGGGGCTATCCGGCGCGTGGAAGCGGGGCCATGCTCTCCCGAAAGGGGCAGGAGAGGACGTCGATGGCCGAGGAAATCGCGCTGACCACGCTGGCGACGGGGCTGCGTTTCCCCGAAGGGCCGGTCGTGATGCCGGACGGGTCGATCGCGCTGGTCGAGATCGCCGCCGGCCGCATCACCCGCGTGGCGCCGGACGGCACCGTCAGCGTCATAGCGGCGCCGGGCGATGGCCCGAACGGCATGGCGCTCGGCGCCGACGGCCAGCTCTATCTCTGCAACAATGGCGGCTTCCTCTGGCATGAGGAGCCGGGCTTCATCCGGCCCATGGGCCAGGCGCCGGATTATGTCACCGGCCGGATCGAGCGGGTGGATCCCGCGACCGGCGACGTCACCCGCCTCTATGACCGTTGCGGCGGCACCCCGTTGAAGGGGCCGAACGACATCGTCATGGATCCGCGCGGCGGCTTCTGGTTCAGCGATCTCGGCAAGGTGCGGCATCGCGACCGCGACCATGGCGGCATCTACTGGGCCGCGACCGATGGCAGCGGCATCATCGAAGCCGCGCATCCGGTGCCCGGCGGCGCCAATGGCATCGGCCTGAGCCCTGACGGCAAGACGCTCTACGCGGCGGAGACCGAGACCGGGCGGCTCTGGGCCTGGGATGTCGAAGGTCCCGGCCATCTGCGCAAGGAACCCTGGCCGAGCCCGCATGGCGGGCGGATGCTGTGCCAGTTCCCGGGCTTCCGCCGGCTCGACAGCCTGGCGGTCGCGGCATCGGGCAACATCATCGTGGCGACGCTGGTCGCCGGCGAGATCACCACCGTCTCGCCCGTCGGCGAGATCCTTCGCGTGGTGAAGATGCCCGAGCGCATGCCGACCAATATCTGCTTCGGCGGCGCCGGGCTGCGCACCGCCTACATCACGCTCTCGACCACCGGCAAGCTGGTCAGTGCACCCTGGGACGAGGCCGGGCTCGCGATCTAGCGCGTGATCGGTTGAGGTGAGATCACCGGGAACCGTGAATCACGCGATCAGACAAAGCGCTGGAGCAGGATGCGCGAACGCTTGCGAACGCATCCTGCTCCAGGCGCGGCACAACGAAAGGATAGGGGACGTTCCATGGATCTGATGCCCGGCTTCACGCTGACCGATATCGAGACCAGCGGCGCGCGCATCCGCCTGCGCCATGGCGGCAAGGGGCCGCCGCTGCTGCTGCTGCACGGCAATCCGCTGACCCATCTCGCCTGGCACAAGGTGGCGCCGCGGCTGGCGGAGCATTTTCATGTCGTCGCCACGGATCTGCGCGGCTATGGCGACAGCTCGGCGCCGCCCGAAGGGCCCAGGTCGGTCAACTACTCCTTCCGCGCCATGGCGCAGGATCAGGTCGAGGTCATGCAGGCGCTCGGCCATGACCGCTTCTATGTCGCGGGCCATGATCGCGGCGGCCGCACCACCCATCGCATGTGCCTCGACCATCCGGAGAAGGTGATCAAGGCCTCGATCATCGACATCGTGCCGACGCTCGACATGTGGGGGGCGATGAACAAGGAGGGCGCGATCGGCAGCTGGCACTGGCCGCTGATGGCGCAGCCGGCGGATTTCCCCGAGCGGATGCTGGGTGGCGTGCCGGCCGACTGGTACATGCGCAAGAAGCTGCTGAAGCAGACCGCCGACCTGGACTACATCCCGCCCGCGGTCTGGGACGAATATGTCCGCTGCTTCAACGAGAAGACGATCCGCGGCTCCTGCTCCGACTATCGCGCCACGGCGGGGATCGATTGCGAACTCGACACCCAGGATCTCGGCCGCAGGATCGAGATGCCGGTGCTGGTGCTGTGGGGCCGGAACAGCGGCGTCGGCAAGCGCTTCGCCGACCCGCTCGCCCTCTGGCGGCAGCGCTGCACCGATGTGCGCGGCGAAGCGCTGCCGAGCGGGCATTACGTGAACGAAGAAGCGCCGGAACAGGTGCTCGACTGGTTCCTGCGCTTCTTCCCGGACTGAAGCCAAACGAAGCGAACACCACGCAGCCGCAGGCTGCCACTGGACTCTGCGGGGCGAGCGCAGCGATGCCCCGGGGCCGCGCATGCGGGCCCGCGCGCGACCGTCAGTCGACGCCAGCGCGCCCTGACAGCGCGCAAGCCAAGGCCGCGGATGCGGCCGCCGGTGCCTGAGGCAACCTAATCGCGCGACAGCTTGTCGCCGAGCGCCATCCAGCCGGCGGGCTCCTGGATCAGGGCGCCGACATCGTAGCGGCCGAACAGCGTGGTGATGCCGCGGCGTTCGAAGATCTCGGCGAAGATGCGCGATGCCGGGCCGGCGGTCTGCATCGCCTCGCGGCCGGTGGGCGCGCCGAAGACGATGACGGCGGAAGGCGTGCCGAAATTGGCGATCCGCTGCTCCTGGAAGGCGCGCCAGTGGATCTCGATGGCGGCCAAGTAGCACATCTCCGGCAGGCCGATCTTGATGCCGAGCTTGCCGGCCGCGGCGAGCGAATTGATGATCGTCCCCGCCAGCGGCACCGGGATCACCGCGCCGGCGAGCTGGGTGGTGCGCAGCGCCGCCTTGGCCGATTTCGCGCGGATGATCACCTCGCACCAGCGGGCGATGGTTTCGGACTTGCGATAGGCCTGGGCGATGGCGCGGACCTTGTACAAATGCAGGCCGGTGGTCGCCGCGGCGCTGCCGTGCCGCAGCGTGCTGCCGACATTGATGACGGAGCCGAAGAACTTGCCGATGCCGCCGGCGCCGCTGACCACCGGCCCGGCCGCCGCTTTCCAGCCGCGGGTGAACAGGTAGCTCTGGGTCACGGGGCTGGCGTGCTCGTCATGGCCATTGGCGACGAACCAGGGATTGGGCTTCACGCTGACCTTGTCGCTGCCGCGCTTCGCGTTGCGGCCCTTCTGCACGCCCTGGCCGATCTGGTTGCCGCTATAGGCGACCGGCGCGGTATTGCCCGGCCGGGCATCGGCCGCGAGCGTGATGATGTCGAAGGCGGCGAAGGCCCAATCTTCCGGCGACGCCTTGCCGGTGCCGGAGACCGCGTCGCCATGGGCCGCGCGGACCCCGGCCATGTCACTGGTGCCGCGATTTGAAGACATGCAATGCGCCTTTCCATGGCCGTGATGGTGCCGGCTGCAACCGGGACGCCTGTTTTGCGGAGGGGGCGTGTCGCAGGAAGGCGCGGGCCGTGACCGATTCTTGAAAGCGCGCAATTTCTGGCAATGCTCTCCGTCTGTTGACGGGAAGGCCGGCCGCGCGGCCCGCGTCCGGGCCGGCTCCTGTCATCGTCACTTTTTTGTTCCGAGGGTGTTCCGGGGGGCGGTTCGTGGCATGGTTCCGCCGCCTTCAGATCCGGAAGCCGTCCATGCGCCGCGTCCTGCTGCTGCTTGCCCACCTGTTCGTCGCACTGCCGTTGCTCGGCACGCCGCCGGCTGAGGCCCAGAGCTTCGAATTGCCGGGCGTGGCGCGCGACTCGGGCGCCTACCGGCAGGATCTGATGCGGCGCTTCCCCGGCAGCAGCCCGCAGAGCCGCGCCGCCGCGGAGGCCCGCGCCGTCCAGGCCGAGCGCGCCAACAACCTGCCGGGCGCCGCCGCCGCCTGGGAGGAGCGGGTCGCGGCCGGCCCGCTATCGCATGATGCCTGGATGGCGCTGGCCCGGGTCCAGCTCGCCCGCCGGCCGCCGGAAGCGGGCCGCGCGCTGCAGGCGGCCTGGGTTGCCTTCACCATCGCCAGTGCCGGCCCGGACGAAGTGCCGTCGCTGTTGATGATGGCCGATGCGCTGCAGGTCCTGAACCTGCCGGCGGCCATGCTGGAAGCCCTGGCCGCGGCGGCCGAGCGCGTGCCGCAGGACACGGCGCTGCAGGCCCGCCTGACGGAGGCGCGGCGCCGCGTCGGCCTGCTGCCGACCCGCATCCGGACGGAGGCGAATGCCGAACCGGCGCGCGCCTGCATCGGCTTCACCCAGCCGCCGGCGCGCCGGCAGGACTGGACGCCGGCCGACTGGGTCAGGACCCAGCCCGCGATCCCGGGCCTGGCGGTCGAACGCGAAGGCGATGTGCTCTGCGTGGCCGGCCTGCCCTGGGGCCGCACCACCCGCATCACGCTCCGCGCCGGCCTGCCGGGCGAGGACAACGCCACGCTGCGCAGCGAGCAGACGCTGAGCGTCGCGATGCCGAACCGCACGCCGCGGCTGGCCTTCGACCAGCGCGCCTATGTGCTGCCGCGCGGGCAGGAGCCGCGGATCACGCTGGCCAGCACCAATATCTCCTCGGTCGCGATCCGCCTGATCCGGGTGGCGGAGCGGAACCTGATCGACCTGCGCCGCGACTGGCAGCCTGGCCAGTCCCTCGAAACCTGGACGGTCGACAACCTGGCCGAGAATGCCGGCACCGTCGTCTGGGAAGGCCGCGCCGACATCCCGCGTTTCGAGCAGAACGCGACCCAGCGCACCGCCCTGCCGCTGCCTGACGCGCTGCGCGACGCACCGCCCGGCATCTTCGTGCTCGCGGTCCGCTCCGGCGACGGCAATGCGGCGCGGGAAGCGACGGCCTCCCTGGCGCTGGCGGTGACCGATCTCGGCCTGGTCGCCTGGCGCGGTGCCGACGGCGTCGCGGTGCAGGCCCGCAGCCTTGGCGATGCCGCCGCCAAGGCCGGCGTGCGCGTGGCCCTGGTCGCCCGCAACAATGAAGTGCTGGGCGAGGCGGAAACCGATGCCGCGGGCATCGCCCGCTTCGGCGCGCCGTTGCTGCGCGGCCGCGGCGGGCTGGCGCCGGTCGCGCTGCACGCGACCGCCGGCGGCGATTTCGCGATGCTCGACCTGGAAGCGGCGTCCTTCGACCTGTCCGACCGCGGCGCCACCGGGCGCCCGCATCCCGCGGCGCTCGATGCCTTCGTCTGGCTCGACCGCGGTATCTACCGCCCGGGCGAGACGGTGCAGATCGGGGCGCTGATCCGCGACGCCGCCGGCCAGCCGGTGGACCTGCCGGTGCGCATCCGCGTGCGGCGCCCGAACGGGCAGATCTTCGCCGAACAGGTGCCGGCACGCGGCCCGGATGCCGCCATCGTCTGGCCGATGCCGCTGTCGAACGGCGCGCCTGCCGGTGCCTGGACCATCGAGGCGCTGACCGATCCCGACGCGCCGCCGATCGGCCGCACCACCTTCCGCGTCGACGCCTTCGTGCCGGAACGGCTGGAAGTCACCGCGACGCCGCCCAATGGCGCCGCCCTGGTGGCGGGCCGCCCCCTGCAGGTGCCGGTGACCGCGCGCTTCCTCTACGGCGCCCCCGGCGCCGGCCTGTCCGGCAATGCCGAGCTGCGGCTGGCGGTCAATCCGGAGCCCTTCCCGGATTGGCGCGGCTGGCGCATCGGCCTGGCCGAGGAGCCTTTCACCCCGCCGCTGCAGACCTTCGACATTCCGGAAACCGATGCCGATGGCCGGGCGACGCTGAGCCTGAACCTGCCGGGCATCCCGGATTCGACCCGGGTGCTGCAGGCCGAGGTCGGGATCACGGTCAGCGAGCCGGGCGGTGCCGAAAGCCGCACCCGCTTCACCGTGCCGGTGCGCCCGCCCGGCCGGCTGATCGCGCTGCGCCCGGGCTTCGAGGGCGGCTCGGTCGACGACAATGCCGAAGCGGCCTTCGACATCGCCGCGCTGACGCCGGACGGCGCCGCCGATACCGCGCGGCTGCGCGTGCGGCTGGTGCGCGAACGGCCCAGCTGGCGCCTGGTCACCCGCGGCCAGCTCGCCCGCTATGAGACCGTCTGGCGCGACGAGCCGGTCGACACCGCGGAGGTGCAGGTGGCGCCGGGGCGCCCGGCGCGCTTCGCCCGCCGCATGCCCTTCGGCCGCTACCGGATCGAGGTGACCGATCCGGCCGGCCTCGCCATCACCTCCATGCGTTTCCGCAGCGGCTGGGCCAGCAGCGAAAGCGCCGAGGTGCCGGATCGCGTCGATGTCGCGACCGACCGCAGCAGCCATGCCGGTGGTGAGACCGCGCGCATCCGGGTGACGCCGCCCTTCGGCGGCCATGCCTCCGTCGCGGTGCTGACCGACCGCCTGGTCTCGCTGCGCGAGGTCGACATCCCGGAAGGCGGCGCCACCATCGACGTGCCGGTCTCCGCCGCCTGGGGCCCCGGCGCCTACGTGGCGGTGACGGTCTATCGCGCCGGCGAGGCGCGGCGCGGGCCGCAACGCGCGCTGGGCCTGGTCTGGGTCGCGCTCGACACCGCGCCGCGCCGCCTCGATGTCGCGATCGACGCGCCGGAGCGCATCCTGCCGCGCCAGCGCGTCACCATCCCGGTGCGCATCGGCAATGCCGGCGGCGCGGCGCGGGTGACGCTGGCCGCGGTGGATGAGGGCATCCTGCGGCTGACCGATTTCGCCTCGCCCGACCCGCAGGGGCATTTCCTCGGCCGCCGCCGCCTCGGCACCGATATCCGCGACGATTACGGCCGCCTGATCGCCCCGGCGGATGGGGAAGCGACGGCGCTGCGCCAGGGCGGCGACGAAGGCGACGCGACCGGCTTCGTCCGTATCCCGCAGCGCATCGTCGCACTCTATTCGGGGGTGGTGACGGCGGGGCCGGACGGCGTCGCGCAGGTGCCGCTCGACATCCCGGATTTCGCCGGCGAGCTGCGGCTGATGGCGGTCGCCTGGGATGGCGCCCGCGTCGGCGCGGCGTCGAAGCCGATGACCGTGCGCGACCCGGTGGTGGCGGAAGCGATGCTGCCGCGCTTCCTGGCGCCGGGGGATGAGGCGCGGCTGCCGCTGCTGCTGCACAATCTCGACCTGCCGCGCGGCACCATCACCGCGACGCTGAGCACGGAAGGGCCGCTGGCATTGGCCGGGCCGGCGCAGATCCCGGTCGAGCTGGCGACCGGTGCCCAGGCGCTGCCGTCGAGCCTGCTGCGCGCGACCGGCGCCGGGGAAGGCGTGGTGCGGCTCAGCGTCACCGGGCCGAACAATTTCAGCGTCACCCGCTCCTCGCGCATCACCATCCGGTCTTCCCGCCCGACCGCGGTCGAGACCGCCTATGGCACCATCGCGCCCGGCCAGCAGGCGGCGCTGGCGCCGCCGACCGACCGCTTCGTGCCGGGAAGCTGGCGCGCCAGCGCCAGCTTCGGCGCCGCGGTGCGCTACGATGCCGATGCCATGCTGCGCGCGGTGCAGGGCTATTTCCTGTCCTGCACCGAGCAGGTCGGCAGCCGTGCGCTGGCGCTGAGCTATGCGCCGGAGACGGCCGACCGAGCCGGCGACCTGCAACGCGCGGTCGAGACCATTCTCGACCGGCAGCGCTTCGACGGCGCCTTCGGCCTCTGGTCCGCGCAGGGCGAGGCGCAGGAATGGATCACCGCCTTCGCGCTGGAGACGCTGCTGCGCGCCCGCGCCGCCGGCGCCGCGGTGCCGGACGGCGCCATCAAGGCCGGGCTCGACCATGCCGAGGAGCTGCTGGAGCAGAGCGACGAGGATACCCCGATCGAACGCGCCACCCAGGCCTATCGGGTGCATGTGCTGGCGCTGGGCGGCCGGCCGCGGCTCGGCGCCGCGCGGCGGCTGCTGGAGCGGATCAACGACCTGCCGACGCCGCTCGCCCGCGCCCAGCTGGGCGCCGCCTTCGCCCGTGCCGGCGACCGGGAACGCGCGGAAGCGGCCTTCGCCGCCGCGCTGGCGGCGCCGCAGCGCCTGTGGTGGACCGCCGATTTCGGATCCCAGGTGCGGGACCAGCTCGCGGTCGCGGTGCTGCTGAAGGAAAGCGGCGTGCTGGAGGACCGGATGGCACCGCTGCTGGCGCAACTGCCGGCGCAGCTGTCGCCGATGACGACCAGCACCCAGGAACAGGGCTGGGCCGTCGCGGCGGCGGGCCTGCTCTCGGCCGGCCGGCAGCCGGTGCGGGTGGCACTCGACGGCACCAACCTGGCGCAGCAGCCGCTGGTGACGGTGGCGCTGACCGGGCGCGCGACCGCGCGCAACCTGGCGGATACGCCGGTGCCGAACAGCGTCTCGGTCACCGGCGTGCCGGCGCAGCCGTTGCCGGCCGGGCGATCCAACATGCGCATCACCCGGCGCTTCCTGGCGCTGGACGGCTCGCCGCTCAACCTCGACCAGCTGCGCCAGAACACCAGCTTCGTGCTGGTGCTGGAAGCACGGCTGGAGGATCAGGACGAGCATCGCGTGCTGCTGCAGCAGGGCCTGCCGGCCGGCTGGGAGATCGTCGGCCGCCTCGGCCCCGGCGCGGTGCCGGGGATGCCCTGGCTGGAGGCGCTGAGCGAGACGGAGGCGCAGCCGGCGCTCGATGATCGCTTCGCCGCCGCCGCGGTGCTGTCGCCGCAGATGCCGCTGATCCGCATCGCCGCGCGGGTGCGCGCGGTCACCGCCGGCAATTTCGAGCTGCCGGGGGCGGAGACCGTCGACATGTACCGCCCGGCCTTCTTCGCGCGGCAGAACACCGGCCGGATCACCATCCAGCCGGCCAATTGATGCGCCAGCGCATGCAGCGCCGTCGCTGGCTGGCCGCGGCGCTCGGCCTGCCGCTGCTAGTCGCGGCGGCGGGCCTCACGCTCGACCGGCTCAACCCGCCCGATCTCAGCCGCATGACCCCGAGCCAGGAAGTGCTGGACCGGGAAGGGCGGGTGCTGTCCGTGCTGCCGGCCCGCGCCGGCATCTGGCGGCTGGCGACGACGGTGGAGGATGTGCCGCCCGACCTGGTCGCGCTGCTGGTCGCCTCCGAGGATCGCCGCTTCTGGCGCCACCCCGGTGTCGACCCGATCGCGCTGGGCCGGGCCGCCGCGCAATGGATCCGCGCCGGCCGCGTCGTCTCCGGCGGTTCCACCTTGACTATGCAGGCGGTGCGCCTGCTGGAGCCGCGGCCGCGCACCCTGCGCAGCAAGGCGATCGAGGTGTTCCGTGCCCTGCAGCTCGAAGCCCGATTCAGCAAGCGGGAGATCCTCGGCATCTGGCTGACCCTGGCGCCGCAGGGCGGCAATCTGGAAGGGTTGCGCGCCGGTTCGCTCGCCTGGTTCGGCCGGCCGCCGGCGCGGCTCGACCCGGCGGAGCAGGCGCTGCTGATCGCGCTCGCCCGTCGCCCCGGCGCGTTGCGTCCCGACCGGCACCCGGCCGCGGCCCGCGCCGCGCGTGACGCGGTGCTGGCGCGGCGCGGCGGACCGGCGGCGGGCATGAGTGATGCCGATCGCAGGCTCGCCATGGCGGCCGCGATGCCGCAGCGACGCTTGCCGATGCCGCGCCTGGCGCCGCATGTGGCGCGCGAACTGGCGGCGGGCGGCGCGGTGCGGTCGCCGAGCACGCTCGACCTCGCCCTGCAGCGCGCGGCGGAGGCGCTGGCCGCCGAATCGCTCCGTGACCTGCCGGATCGCAGCGCCATCGCGATCGCCGTCGCTTCCCTCGACACGCGCGAATTCCGCGTCCTCGTCGGCGGCGCCTTCGGGGAGGAAGGCAGGGCCGGCGCGCTCGACCTCAGCCGCGCCGTCCGTTCGCCGGGATCGGCGCTGAAGCCCTTCCTCTATGCCATGGCCTTCGAAGCCGGGATCGCGCAGCCGCAGAGCGTGCTGTCGGACCTGCCGCTGCGCTTCGCCAATTATGCGCCGGAGAATTTCGACCGCGGCTTCATGGGCCAGGTCACGGCCGCCGATGCGTTGCGCATGTCGCTCAACCTGCCGGCGGTGGCGCTGCTCGATCGCATCGGGCCGCTGCGCTTCGCCGCCGCGCTGAAGGCCGGCGGCGCGCCGGTGCACCTGCCGCCGGGGGCGCTGCCGTCCCTGCCATTGGCGCTCGGCGGCGCCGGCACCACGCTGCGGGAGATGGTGGCGCTCTATGCGACTCTTGGCAGCGGCGGCATCGCGCAGCCGGTCCGGCTGGTCCCGGGCGGCATGACACCGGGCCTCAGGGTGCTGGACGCGCGCGCCGCGCAGCAGGCCGCCTCCGTGCTGGTGCAGCCTTTCCCGGGCGGCGGCCCGGCCGGCATCGGCTGGAAGACCGGCACCAGCTGGGGCGGCCGCGACGCCTGGGCCTTCGGTATCGACCGCCAGCATGTCGCCGGCGTCTGGGTCGGGCGGCCGGACGGCACGCCGTTGCCCGGCGCCACCGGCCGCAGCCTGGCGCTGCCGATCCTGGCGCAGACCTTCGCGCTGCTGCCGGCCGCGCCGCGTGATCCGCTGCCGCGCCGCCCGGCAATCGCCGCCGAGACGGCGCCCGATCGCCTGCGCCTGCTGTTTCCGCCGCCCGGGGCGGTGCTGGAGGAAGGGGCGGGCCATGTCACGCTGCGCGCCATGGGCGGCCAGCGGCCGCTGACCTTCCTGGTGGACGGCCAGCCGCTGCTGCATGAGCGGGCGCGGCGGGAAGCGAGCTGGACGCCGCCCGGCCCTGGCTTCTTCCGGGTCACCGTGCTGGATGCGGGCGGGCAGGCGGCGCGGGCGGAGGTGCGGGTGCGGGGCGAGTAGACCCCCATGCGCGTTGTGCGGCGCCGCCGATCCGGCGAAAATGCGGGATGATGCAAGTCCTGACCAACTTCGCGGACCAGGCGGTGGTGCTGCCGCTGACCCTGGTGCTGGCGGTGGCGCTGTGGGCGGCCGGCTGGCGGCGCGGCGCCGCGGTCTGGACGCTGGCGGTGCTGGCCACGCTGGCGCTGACGGTCGCGCTGAAGATCGCGCTCTATGCCGGCGGCCCGCTGGCCGGGCTGCAGAGCCCGAGCGGCCATACCGCCGCCGGGACCGTGGTCTATGGCGGCCTGCTGGTGCTGACCCTGGCGCGGCCGGTGGCGCCCATGATCGCGGCACTGCCGGCCGCGGCGATCGCGGTGCTGTTCGGCGTCACCCGCCTGCTGCCCGGCGTGCATACGCCGGCGGATGTGCTGGTGGGCGGCGGCTTCGGCGTCGCCGGCGTGGTGCTGCTGGCCTGGCTGTCCGGGCCGCGCCCGGCCGCCCTGCCGCGGGCGCGGCTGCTGCTGGCGGCGGTGGTGGTCGCCTGCGCCCTGCACGGCCAGCAACTGCATGCTGAAGGCCTGCTGCGGGCGATCGCCGCCAGCATCGAACGGCATTGAAGGGCCCTATTCAGCCCAGCCGCAGCGCCGCAGCGCCGCGTGCATCGCCGCCGGCACCGGCGCCGTGGCGATGATCGCCGGCTCCAGGGGCAGCAGCAGCGACCGGGCCAGCAGGTGCAGCCCGCCTGGCGCCGGGGCGCCGTAGAGCGGGTCGCCCAGGATCGGCCAGCCGCGATGCGCGCAATGCACGCGCAACTGGTGGGTGCGTCCGGTCTCCGGCGTCAGCGCCACCCAGGCCAGGCCATCGGCGGCGCCGAGCAGGCGCCAGCGCGTGATCGCCGGCTGGCCTTCCCGATGCACCTCCATCCGCCAGCCGCGGGCCGCGCTGCTGATCTTGCGCAGCGGCGCGTCGATGACACCCTCGGCCGCCGGCACGCCGCGCAGCACCGCCCAATAGGTCTTCCCGGTCCGCTTCTCCTCGAACAGCCGGCCGAGGGCGGCTAGGGCCGGCTTGGTCCGGCCGAGCGCCAGGCAGCCGGCGGTATCGGTGTCCAGCCGGTGCGCCGGCTGCGGCAGGTGCCGCTTGCCCTGCTGCAGGGCGGGCAGCCAATCCTCCAGCGAAGCACCGCCGCGCGGGCCGCGATGCACCGGCAGCCCGGCCGGCTTGTCGAGCACGATCACGGCATCGTCCTGATGCAGGATGCGGTCCTGGATGGCGGGCGGCAGCGCGGCGCGGGGCCGGGATGCGGCAGGCGACGCGGGCGACCTATCCGTAGAGGGGGGTTGCGGCCTGCGCCCCGCCATGGTGCCTGCACCCTCATGAAAGCTGCGAAACCAGAGCGCGAGCCGGACCGTATCTGCGGACCCGCCGCGGTCGCCGCCACCTTCCGCGTGCGCCCGGCGGCCGTGCTGCGCCTGTTCTACACGCCCCAGCGGCGGCGGGAAGCCGGGCCGCTCTGCGCCCTTCTCGCCCGCGCCCGCAAGCCCTACCGGGAAGTGCCGGCCGAGGAACTGGCCCGGGTCGCCGGTACGCCGCACCACGGCGGCATCGTCGCGGTCGCGGCGCCGCGGCCGATCCCGGCACTCGATTCGCGCATGATCCCGCAGGCGCTGCTGCGCGCGCCGGTGCTGCCGGTGCTGGACGGCATCGGCAACCCGCACAACCTGGGCGCCATCGCGCGTTCGGCGGCTTTCTTCGGCTGCCGGGCCATGCTGCTCTCGGGCGATCCGCGCCAGGCCGGGCTGTCGGATGCCGCCTGGCGCACCGCGGAAGGCGGGCTGGAGGCGCTGGAGCTGTTCCATGCGCCGGATCTGCCGGCGCTGCTGCGGGCACTCGGCGCGCGCATGCCGGTGCTGGCGGCGATGCCGTCGGGCGGCCTCGCTCCGGCCGCGCTGCCCGCCGCGCGCCCGGTTGCCCTGGTGCTGGGCAATGAGGAGCAGGGGCTGGCGGAAGCGACCCTCGCCGCCTGTAGCGGGCGGGTCACGCTGCCGGGCAGCGGCGCGGTCGAAAGCCTGAATGTTTCGGTGGCGGCGGCCGTGCTGATCCACAGCCTGACGGGCGCGTGAGCATGACGCCGCGCGGGAATGCTGGACGCCGGAGGGTTCAGGCGCCATGTCTAGCGCCATGTCGCTGACGCATCCCGGGCGGGACGAGGCGGGGATGCGGCTCGATGACCGCACGCTCAGCTTTGCCGGCAGCCTCGACGCCGCTGCCGCCGCACGCCTGTGGCGCAGCGCCAATCGCAACGCCGCCACCGCGGAGGCGATCGACCTCAGCAAGCTGACGGGGATCGATGCCGCCGGCGCGGTGCTGCTGCTCGGCCTCGAGGAGCGCCGCAAGCTGCCGCTCAACGGCGCCAGCCCGGCCGTGACGGCCATCCTGGAACGCAACCGCCGCGCCCTGGCCGCGGCGCCGCCGGCCGAGCCGCCCAAGACGCTGCCGCCGGTCGCAGCCTTGGGGGCCGCCGCGATCGGCCAGGGCCGGGTGATGCTGCGCGGCGTCGCCTTCCTGGGCGAAGTGGTGATGACCGCGCTGCGCGCGCCCTTCAACCGGCGCATGCTGCGCGGGCGCGAATTGATGCGCCATCTGGATGAGGCGGGGCTGCGCGCTTTCCCGCTGACCTTGCTGCTCGGCACCCTGATCGGGGTGATCCTCGCCTTCCAGTCGTCGATCCCGCTGCGCCGCTTCGGCGCGGAGATCTTCGTGCCCAACCTGGTCGGCATCTCCCTGCTGCGGGAACTGGGGCCGCTGATGGCCGCCGTCATCATGTCCGGCCGTACCGGGTCCGCCTATGCGGCGGAACTCGGCACCATGGTGGTGAACGAGGAAGTGGACGCGCTGCGCATCATGGGCGTCGATGCCATGGCGCTGCTGGTGCTGCCGCGCATCCTCGGCGCCATGCTGGCGATGCCGGTGCTGGCGCTGCTGATGGATCTCGCCGGGCTCGCGGGCATGACCGGCGTGATGGCCATGCTCGGCTATCCCTGGCTCGCGGTGCAGTCGCAGCTCTCGCAATGGCTGTCGGTGCAGGATCTGCTGGGCGGGCTGTTCAAGGCGGCGGTGTTCGGCGCCGCGATCGGCTTCATCGGCTGCCGCGCCGGGCTCGGCGCCGCGCGCGGCCCGCGCGCGGTCGGCGATGCGGCGACCGGCGCCGTGGTCGGCGGCATCGTCTCCGTCATCATCCTCGACGGCCTCTTCGCCATCCTGTTCTTCAGGCTCGGCCTGTGACGGCGGAAGCGGTGATCCCCGTGACGGCGGAAGCGGTGATCCAGGTCGAGGACCTGTCCGTGCGCTTCGGCGGCCCGCCGATATTCCGCCACGTCACCTTCGAGGTGCGGCGCGGTGAGGTGTTCATCATCCTCGGCGGTTCCGGCTGCGGCAAGTCGACCCTGCTCAAGGCGATGATCGGGCTGATCCAGCCGGCGCATGGCAGCGTCGCCCTGCTCGGCGAGAGGCTGTCCGACGCGGCCGGCGACGCCAGGCGGGCCCTGCTGCGGCGCCTCGGCGTCATGTGGCAGTCCGGCGCGCTGTTCGGCTCGATGACCCTGGCGGAGAATGTGGAAGTGCCGCTCGAGGAGCATACCGACCTGCCGGCCGATGCGCGGGCGGCCGTCGCCCGCGCCAAGCTCGGCCTGGTCGGGCTCGGCGATGCGGCGGAGAAGCTGCCATCCGAGATCTCGGGCGGCATGGCCAAGCGCGCCGGCATCGCCCGCGCCATGGCGCTGGACCCGCCGATCCTGTTCCTCGACGAGCCCTCGGCCGGGCTTGATCCCATCACCTCCGCGGGGCTCGACAAGCTGATCGTCGATATCGCGCGCGGCACCGGCACCACCTTCGTGGTGGTGACGCACGAGCTGCAATCGATCCTCGCCATCGGAGACCGCTGCATCATGCTCGACAAGGCAGCCCATGGCATGATCGCCGAGGGCGATCCGCGCAAGCTGCGCGACGAAAGCACGCACCCGACGGTGCGCGCTTTCTTCCGGCGGGAGGCGGAGTGACATGATCAGGCCAGGTCGCCTCTACCTCCGCGTCGGCGCGCTGCTCATCATCGGCGCGGGGCTGCTGGTCGGCTTCGTGCTGTTCCTGACCGCCGGCCGGCTCAACACCGACGGCAATCTCCTGTACGAGACCTATCTGCGCGAAAGCGTGCAGGGCCTCGATGTCGGCTCTTCTGTGCGCTATCGCGGCGTCGCGGTCGGGCGGGTGACCGAGATCGCGCTGGTCTCGTCGGAATACATGCGCGACCGGGATCGGCCCTTCAGTGCGGCCTACCAGCTGGTCATGGTGCGCTTCGCGGTGGATCCGCGGCGCATCGGCCGCGTGCCCGACGCGCGCGAAGCGGTCGAGAGCGGGCTGCGCACGCGCATCGCTTCCCAGGGGATCACCGGCGTCAGCTATATCGAGCTCGACTTCGTGGACGCGGCGCGGCGCTCGCCGCCGCCGACCCTGCCCTGGACGCCGCGCGACGCCTTCATCCCCTCGGTCCCCTCGACCATCACCCAGGTGACGACCGCGGCCGAAAGCCTGATCGCGCGCCTCAACACCCTCGATATCGAGGGCCTGGTGAACGGCATCAACGGCCTGATCGGCGACCTGCGCGGCCAGGTGACCAGCGGTGACCTGGCGCTGACCCTGCGGGAGGCGACCAACACGCTGCGCACGCTGCGGGAGACGGTGGCGAACGTGAACATCAACGGCACGCTGACCGATCTGAGCGCCGCCGCGGGCGGGGTGCGCGACGCCGCCGGCACCGTGCAGAACACCTTCGCCAGCGCCGATGTGCGCAATGCCCTGGCCCGGCTGCCGACCGTGATGCAGGCCCTGGATTCGACGGTGCGGGCCGCCCGGGCGGCGACCACCGATACCCAGGCCGACCTGACCCCGATCCTGCGCGACCTGCGCGCGACCGCGGCCAATCTGCGCGACACCACGGAGATGCTGCGGCGTTCGCCGTCGCAGGCCATCTTCGGCGCGCCGCCGCCCCCGCCGCCGACGGAACGCCGCTGACATGACCCTTCGCCGATCCCTGCTCGCCGCCCTGGTGGCATTGCCCGCCTGCAGCGTGCTGCCCGACCGCCCGAATGTGGAGGCGCGGCGCTACCCGCTGGCGCCGGCGCGCCCCGCCGGCACCGCCAGGCGGCAAGGCCGCAAGGTGCTGCTGGTGCGGGTGATGCGCTCCGCCCCTGGCCTCGATGCCCGGAACCTCAGGACCTTGCGGGCCGACGGCACGGTCAATGCCGATTTCTACAATGAATGGACGGCGCCCCCGGCAGAACTGGCGGAGGATGCGATCCGCCGCTGGCTGGGGGCATCGGGCCTGTTCTCGGCGGTCGTCGTCCCCGGCAGCCGCGCCCAGCCCGACCTGGTGCTGGAGAGTGAGCTGACCGCCCTGATCGCGGAACCGGCCGCGCGGCGGGCCCGGGCCGGCCTGTCCGGCGTCCTGCTGTCCGGCAGCGACCGGGTGCTCGGCCAGTTCACCATCGAAGGCACCGCGCCGCTGGCCGGCGACACGCCGGATGCCGTGGCGGCGGCGATGGTGGCGGCGCTGGCCGCTGCCCTGGCCGAACTCGAGATCAAGGTCGCGGCATTCTCATGAGGCAGGGCGTGGCGGTTTCGTTCCGCCTGCGCTAGCATTCCCGCCGCATCCAGGAGGATCCCGCATGCTGCTTCGCCGTTTTCTCATTGCCGCCGCCATGGCGCTCACGGCCCTGCCGGCGATGGCGCAATCGACCGATCCCTCGTTCAACCTGGTCAACCGCAGTGGCCGGACGATCATGGAGGCCTATGCCTCGCCCGCCAGCGAGAGCAACTGGGGCGCGGACCGGTTGGGCCGCGACGTGGTGCAGAACGGCCAGAGCTACGCCATCCGCCTGCCGCAGGGCGAATGCGTCTATGACGTGCGTGTCGTCTATCAGGACCGCACCTCGGAAGAGCGTCGCAACCTGAACACCTGCCAGATCACCGACGTCGTCTTCACCGGCCAGCGCACCGGCCAGTCGGGTGGCAACCAGCCGGGTGGTGGCCAGCCTGGCGGTGGCCAGCCTGGCGGTGGCCAGCCGGGTGGTGGTCAGCCGGGTGGTGGTCAGCCGGGCGGCGGCCAGGCGGGACAGGTTCCGCAGGGCAACCCGTCCTTCAACCTGGTGAACAACACCGGCCGCACGATCCGCGAGCTCTATGCCTCGCTGTCCACCGACCAGAACTGGGGCGAGGACCGCCTCGGCCAGGACATGGTGCCGACCGGCCGCACCTATGCGGTGCGCCTGCCGCAGGGCGATTGCGTCTATGACGTGCGCGTCGTCTTCGACAACAACCAGGCGCAGGAACGCCGCCGCCTGAACCTCTGCGAAGTCACCAACCTGACCTTCCCCTGAGACGGGACGGGACGGGACGGGCCGTCGCCCGACGGCGCCGGCCCGGTCACGACAGGCGAAGGGCGCGGCCGGTCACCGGCCGCGCCCTTTGTGCGTCAACAACAGCGCGCCCCGCGGCCGCAGGCGGCCACCGGTTCCTGCGGAGCGAGGCGACGCCGATGCTCCGGGGCCGCGAATGCGGCCCCGCGCGCGACCATCAGCCGCCGTCAGCGTCTACCTGACAGCGCGGAAGCCAAGCCGGCGCATGCCGGTGCCGGCGCCTGAGGCCCAAAAAACTCACGCCGCCTTGGCTGCCGCCAAGGCTCTCCAGACAATTTCCGGGGTGGCGGGCATGTCGATATGCCGCACGCCGGCAACCGACAGCGCGTCCACGATCGCGTTCACCAGCGCCGGCGGGCTGCCGACCGCGCCGGCTTCGCCGGCGCCCTTCACGCCGAGCGGATTGGTCTCGCAGGGCACGGAGACCAGGCTGACATCGATGTCCGGCAGATCATCCGCCCGCGGCAGCGCGTAATCCATGAAGGAGGCGGAGAGGAGCTGGCCGCTGTCAGGGTCGTAGGCGGTACGCTCCATCATCGCCTGGCCGATGCCCTGCGCCACGCCGCCATGCACCTGGCCGCGCACGATCAGCGGGTTCAGCGCATGGCCGACATCGTCCACCACGATGTAGCGCGGGATGGTGACGTGGCCGGTGTCGGGGTCGATCTCCACCTCCGCCACGTGGCAGCCATTCGGGAAGGTGTGCGCCTTGATGTCGGCCGTCTCCTGCGCATCCAGCAGGATGCCGCTGTCGCCCTTGGCGACGCGCGCGCGCTGCGTCGCCGCCAGTTCCAGGATGCCGATGCCGCGATCGGTACCGGCGACGCCGAAGCGGCCGCGCTCGAACTCGATATCGGCGACCGCGGCTTCCAGCACCTCGCCGGCCGCCATCCTGCCTTTCTCGACCACGCTCGCCGTGGTGACGAGGATCGCCTGGCCTTCGGAATAGAGGCTGCGGGCGCCGCCGGTGCCACCGCCCGAGGGCAGCGTCTCGGAATCGCCCTGCCGCACCCGGATCTTCTCCATCGGGATGCCGAGCTCGTGGTTCGTCAGCATGGCATAGGCTGTCTCATGGCCCTGGCCGGTCGACTGGGTGCCGACATAGACATCGACGAAGCCATCCTCGGCGAAGACCACCTTGGCGTTCTCCTTGGCGTCGCCGCCGGTGGCCTCGAGGTAATAGGCCAGGCCGATGCCGCGCTTGCGGCCCTGCTTCGCCGCGGCGGTGCGCCGTGCCTCGAACCCGGCCCAGTCGATCTTCTCCAGCGCGGTGTCCATCAGCCGGGCGAATTCGCCGGAATCGTAGCGCTGCCCGATCGCGGTGACGTAGGGCATGGCGGAGGCGGGAACCATGTTCTGCCGACGCAGCGCGATGCGGTCGCGCCCGGTGTTGCGCGCCGCCGCATCGATCAGCCGCTCCACCAGGTAGTTGCTCTCCGGCCGCCCGGCACCGCGATAGGCATCGACCGGCGTGGTGTTGGTCAGAACGCCCAGCACATGCGCGTGGATCGCCTGGAACTGGTAGACCGACGCCAGGACCTTGGTGCCGGCGCCGGTCGGGATGAAGGGCGCGAAGGTCGAGAGATAGGCGCCCATGCCGGCATAGTTGGTGGTGCGGAGCGCCAGGAAATTGCCGTCCTTGTCGAGCGCCAGTTCGCCGGTGGTGATGTTGTCGCGGCCATGCGTATCGGCGACGAAGGCCTCGGTACGGGCGGACACCCACTTCACCGGCCGGTTCAGCCTGCGCGCCGCGTGGCAGACCATCACATGTTCGGCATAGAGGTAGAGCTTCATGCCGAAGCCGCCGCCGACATCCGGCGTGACGACACGGAAATGGCTCTGCGGCAGCTTGAACACGATATCGCCCAGCAACTGCTTCAGCAGCCAGGAGCCCTGGGTGTTCGTCGTCAGCGTCCAATGGTCGCTGGCGGCGTCGTATTCGGCGAGTGCGGCACGGGCTTCCATGCTGGCGACGACGACGCGGTTGTTGACGATGGTGAGCGTCGTCACGTGGTCGGCCTGGGCGAAAAGCGCATCGGCCTTCGCCTTGTCGCCGGCATCCCAGTCGAAGCAGATGTTGTTCGCGACCTCCGGCCACACGCGCGGCATGCCGGCATCCCGGGCGGTCGCAAGGTCGGTGACGGCGGGCAGGATGTCATACTCGACGAGGACCGCCTCGGCGCCGTCGCGCGCCGCCTCCGGCGTCTCGGCGACCACGAAGGCGACCGGGTCGCCGACATGGCGGACCATGTCGGTCGCCAGCGCCAGGCGCGGGGTCTGGGCGCGCGGCGTGCCGTCGCTGTTCTTCATCGGGATCACGCAGGGCACTTCGCCGAGGCCGTCGGCCTGCATGTCGGCGCCGGTGATCACCGCGACCACGCCCGGCAGCGCGAGCGCCGGCGCGGTATCGATCGACAGGATGCGCGCATGGGCGTGCGGGCTGCGCAGCACCACCCCATGTGCCTGGCCGGCGGCGCTGACGTCATCCGTGTAGCGCCCATGCCCCTGCAGCAGGCGCGGGTCCTCGACGCGGCGGACCGGCTGGCTCAATCCGAACTTGGCCATCGGGGGCTCCCATCCCTGGTTTCCCCGGGATCATCGGCGATCCTGCCCGGGATGGGGAAGGGGGGATCACAAGGAAACGGCGCCGCGCGGGGCGCGGCGCCGTTCCGGCCGTGGCATGGCGGCGGCGCTCAGGCCGCCGGCGGCGGTGCCCTGCGGAAGCCGCGCTTGGCCCATTCGCGGGTCGACTGGAACGCGACATAGAGCATCGGGATCACGAAGATGCCGATGATCGCCGCGGCCAGCATGCCGCCGAACACCGCGGTGCCGACGGCGCGGCGGGACAACATGGCGGCACCCTGGGCGGTGACCAGCGGCAGCAGGCCGAGGATGAAGGCGATCGAGGTCATCATGACCGCCCGGAACCGCAGCTTGGCGCCCTGCACCGCGGCTTCCCGCACCGGCACGCCTTCTTCCCGTTTCTCCTTGGCGAACTCGACGATCAGGATGCCGTTCTTGGCGGCCAGCGCGATCAGCACGACAAGGCCGATCTGCGCATAGATGTCGAGCGGCAGGTTGGACAGCAGCAGGGCCCCGAATGCCCCGAGCACGCCGACCGCGACCGAGAGCAGCACCGGGATCGGGATCATCCAGCTCTCGTAGAGCGCCACCAGGAAGAGGTAGGCGAAGAGCACCGCGAGTGCCAGGATGTAGACGGTCTGCCCCGCCGCCGCCTTCTCCTGGAAGGCGACGCCGGTCCATTCGAAGCCGTAGCCGGTGGGCAGCACCTGGCGGGACAGCCGCTCCATGGCACCGAGCGCATCGCCCGACGACACTCCCGGCCGGCCGGCGCCGCTGATCGAGATGCCGCGATAATTGTTGTAGCGGAAGATGGTCTGCGGCCCGATCGCCGGGCGCAGGTCGGCGACGGCGCGCAGCGGCACCATCTCGCCGCGCGCATTGCGCACATGGATGCGCCAGACGTCGTCGATATCGTCGCGGTCCCGCGCCTCGCCCTGGATGTTCACCTGCCAGGTGCGCCCGAACAGGTTGAAATCGTTGACGTAGAAGCCGCCCAGCGTCGATTGCAGGGCGCTGAAGACATTGGCGATCGACAGCCCCAGCGCCTGCGCCTTCTCCCGGTCGAGATCGAGGAAGAGCGAGGGGTTGGAGGCGTTGAAGGTCGAGAAGACCTGCGCCAGCTGCGGGTCCTGGTTCGCGGCCACGATCATGCCGAGCATCGTCGCCGACAGGTCCTGGGTCGACCGCCCTTCGTAATCCTGCAGGATGTATTCGAAGCCGCCGCCGGTGCCGAGGCCGATGATCGGCGGCAGGTTGAAGGCGAAGACATTCGCCGTCCGGATCCCGGCGCCTTGCGCGAAGACCTGGCCGATCGCCGCGTTCACCGAGGCCTGGACCGTGGTGCGGTCGGCGAAGGGCTTCATGCGGGCGACCAGGAAGACCGAGTTCGACTGCGCGCCGCCATCGATCAGCGAGAAGCCGACGACCGCCAGCGTCCCTTCGATGGCGGGGTTGCGG